>JAFXZL010000001.1:0-124871 GCA_017541245.1 Candidatus Saccharimonadota bacterium | reverse complement strand
GTGCTGCGGAAAGCGCAAGGTGGGAGGGGAAGCCTGCCTTGGCGATTGGAGCGTGCGAAGCCAGTGCCGCGTATTTTGTAGGGCGGCGATCACGAAGTCGACGACCCTCTTGTAGCTGTAAACTTAAACCGCGAAAAAGACGCACGTGATGCCGCAAAGATGCTAGGAAAAGAAATGATGGGCTTCAATTCGGCGAAGGTAGCTAAAAAATTCGAAAAGATACCTTTGGTAGGAAAGCCACTTCACTTTTTCTACAGGCTAGCATTTGAGGGTATGTTCCATGAGGCTAGAGTTGTGCATTACGAGAAGAAAGCTTATGAATTAATCCAAGAGAAGCAAAGAGGTGGGGATAGTTCTGTCACGGATAAGTATTGGTCTAAAGGCGCAGGCTTGGATCAGTTCGTGAAAGCGTGCGTGACTGGCATGGAGAAGAGACTTATCCACTCTGAAGCCGGTGAAAAGATTGATACATATGGCATTGATACTGTTGAAGATGAAGACGGCACTAAGCGTGAGGTTGTCAAGCATTATTGGGTTGACGATGAAGGTCATCGTCATGAAGAGGAAACCGATCCAGATAGTGCAGAAGCTAAAGCTACTAGAACGCTTCATGATGCTATTGAGAAATATGCCCAGGATGGCGACAAGAGAGCCTTCGAAGATGCAGTCGGTACTTTGAAGCAAGAGTTGGCGCAATCTGGTGGTAACCCGGACGCACTAATGACCGATAACTATCTTGCGGTTGCCGAAGCGGCACGCGATCGCGCCGAGCATGGCAAGGCTATGGCGGACGTTATGGCTGGTTTTCGCTTCGTTAATGGTGAAGCCCGTGCCGATGTTCGTAGCCAAGAACACTTGACTGCTGTAGAAAAGATTACAAAGAGATTGTTAAGGTCTCCTGTCGGTAGGGTTATTCCACCAGAAGTCTTAGCCACCGCTGCGGGTACGGCATTTAATTATAGCAAGATGCCACTAAAGATGGCGCTGGTAGCTGGTGCTTCAGCGGTTGTTGGCGCTACGTTTGCGCCGGCCGTGGTTCCATTAGCTGCAACCGGTTTCTTGGCTGCCACGTTTGGTGCGGCAAGAGAGGGTGTACGCTATGAGAGTGACCGGAGTGCCCAGAACGCCAAGATGGCTAGAGGCTACACCCCTCCGGAAGAATCAACTCTTTCTAGCCTTGGAGAGGGCGGTGGATTAAAGACGAGACTATCGCGTCGTATTCTCCGTAAACAATTAAGAGGTGAAAATAAGCTAAAAGAAACACAGTACGAGATGTCTGACTCTAGGGATCTTGTTTCTGACATTAATAAGGCTTTGGAGTCTGGCGATGCGAGTGCTATTGCTACGGCATTTGCGAAAGCAGACGTTGCTATCAAATCTACCGATAGATTGGGCGTTAACTTTATTTCGTATGGTGAGTCCGAAGAAGATCAGGGCGTCGTTAGCCAGAGGCGTATGGAACTCGATATTGCTGTTGCAGAGGCCGAGGTTAGATTGCGCGAGCTTGGTGCGGACGGCTCTTTGGAGACGAAGTTGGCTGATGCGATAACTGATGCAAAAGATAAGCTAGAAACCGACAAGACTGCAAAAGATAAACTTAGCCGTAAATTAAAGCGTCATCGCAAATTCGCTGCGGCAGGTATGTCTGCTGGAATCTCTATGGCTGGACAGGTAATTGCACAAGAAGGTATTGCATTTGCCAGAAAAGACACCGTAGGTCTTGCGGAGACCGGAGTAAATAAGCTTTCGAGCAAAACATTAGGGCATGAGCTTACTACTAATAATGCCGATGCTAGAAATACTTTGTTGGCTGGTCTTGCAGGGCTCAAGCAAGTTGAAGGCTATACGGCTGTTGTGCATAAGAATGAGGAGCTTACCGAGGAACAGATTAAACAGTACGAAAATGACCCTAGGTATACTATTGTCCGTGGTGACGATAAAGTTGTTCGGACTGAAACCCAAGTCTCTACGCGTGAAGCACTTGATGGATGTCAGGAAGGCTATCGCTCGAACTGGCTTGATAATGGTACGAGAGGCTCTGATCGTAATGAGCTTCGTGGTTACTTTGATTCGCAGCGTGGCGTGTATACGCATGTTTCTGGTGAATCTTGGGGTGGTGGCCAAAGCTTTAACCTTGATAGGCTTCAGGCTTCGGATGCGGGCTTCGTAGCATCATTGGGTGGAAAGACGATTTGGCTTCCAGCTACTGGATCTAATGGAGATTTTGCACCAGATTTGTCTGGCCAGCCAAGTTGGGTTGCGGATGCTATTAACGGTCGTCACTTCGACAATATTTCGTTTGTAGTCAATAACGGCGTCGATGCTTCTGGTGCTATGGATTGTAGCTCCGTCTGGACATTCGGTGGTGATGGTCAGCTTCCTAGTACGGTTACCGCTATTACGGAGAGCGTTGTCCATCAGTACGATGTGACCGAACATATGATTAGAGAAGTCGCTCGTGCTCAAGCCGACATGCCATTATTAGTATTGACACATCCAGGCCAAGAATTATTCCCGTTAGGATCCGGCCGCAAGTCGTCTGGTGGCCCTAAGGGTAGAGATGGCCGACCTGGCACGCACTGGGAAGATGACGATGGAAATAGAGTTAATCCACCGGATGAAGGTGCAGGAGAAGCGTCGCATGTCTATGAGGGCGGTGGCGATAATGATGCCGCCAGGGATGATGCAGCAAGGCGTCATGGTGGACACAGTCCTGAATCATCTGACAGTGATGAAGGTGCAGAGAGTCCATTTGACGATAGCTGGGGTGGTGCTTCGACTGAAGAAGAGGCCGAGGAAGCGGAAGACACGGAAGATGATGCCGACGATGAGTCAACCGATGATGCCGAAGATAATCCTGCTGCGTCCGGTGGCGAGTCTATCGACGATGATGATTTGAGTGTTCCTGTACCATATTATGGTAGACCAGTTAGGTATGATTCGGAGAATACTCGCGTATATCCTAGCGATGACGATATCAGGGATGCAGCGGGCAAGGTCGGAAAGAACGTTTCGGAAGAGGATATCACTCGCTTGCGCGACGCACTATTTACCTGGAATATGATGGGTAGCGATTTGCGCAGGAAATTACTTGATGGTCGCGGAACTGTTGAACATCGTACGGATGATGATTATGGTGGCAGTACGTATGCGCAGATTAACAAAAACGCGCGCGACTTGCTAGAGGAATTCGGTCTAGTAAAGTCCGAGGAAGAAGTCGCCGCAGAAGAAGGCAACGGTGAAGCCGATGAAATGGATTTGGCAGCCTAGGCGCTAAACCAAAAAATATCTCCCGATTGGGAGATATTTTTTTGTTGGCTATTTTAGCGATAGAATTTCAAGCTCGTAATTGGATCTTTGCTTGCGGCTTTGATTGCTGGATAAATACCAAAGATTACGCCTACGATAATCGATACGGCGCCGGTAATGCCAAGGATTTCCCATGAGATATGTGGCGCGAATGGCGTAATAAGGGAAATTAGGAAGGCGAAGATATATCCTAGAACAAAGCCCATTAGAGCGCCGAGAATGCTTAGGATGATTGACTCAAAGAGGAACTGTAGCAGGATGTTGCTTGCGGAGGCGCCGACGGCTTTACGAATGCCGATTTCGCGTGTGCGCTCGGATACAGAAACTAGCATGATATTCATGATGCCAACACCGCCTACGATGAGGGAAATGGATGCAACCAACGTAAGCATACTAGAGATGATTGATAGCAGTGAGCCTGCTGGATGAAGATTGGTGTCGCCAGTAATAAGCTCGAAGCTCTGGTCTCCATTCTTTGCTTTTGTTAGATTCGCTTTGATGGACTCGACAGCCTTTGTGACATCGTCGGTCGTATTGGTACGAACGTTAATCTGTTGAATTTGAATGGAGGATTCAAATGTGCTGGCGTATTTGATATTGATGAGGATTGAGTTGTCTAAGTCTACACCATTGAAGTTGATTGGATCTTCTACCTTGTCTAGGACGCCGACTACCATGAATTGCTGGCCGTTATAATTGAAGGTCTTCGTGATGGCCTCGGTGCCACCAAACATTTGAGTGGCGATGTCGTAGCCGATGACGGCGACATTTTCGCGAAGACTATAATCGAGGAATTGGCCGTTTTTGATATGAAGGCCTAGAATCTTTTCGAGGTCGGCATTCGTTGCGACGACGCTAACGCCTTGATGAGCGCGGTCGTTAACGGTAATGGCGGAATTTGAGATTGCCAGTGGAGAAACGGCAGAAACTTCCTTGATTTTGCTGATAGTCTCGACGTCTTCAAGGGTGAGGTTGGACTTTATGTACTGATTATTGGAAGTAAGCTCGTCGATAATATTGTCCGTAACGGATTTTGTTGTGCTTGGGCGTACAAGAATTAGATTTGCGTATTCCTTGTTGCTATTGGTGCTGATTAAGCGATCGATGCCGCCCGTAAGGGAAAGAATCAGAACGATGGATGCGACACCGATTGCGATGCCGAGTGCGGATAGAAAAGTGCGTCCGCGGTTCTGGCGAAGGCTGTCGACGGCAAGATGAAAATGAGTATTTAAGAGTAATGCCATGACTTAGGACTCCTTTTCTTTCTTCTTTGATTTGTTCTTTGGTTTTGCTTTGTCGAAGATTTTGCCTACGCGGCTGCGTTTTTTCTCCGGCTTTGTAGTGGACTTTTTGCTTGTCTTTTTTACTTCGATCTTTTGTGGTTCGTCATCGGTATCTTTTGGCTTTTCTTCGACCTTCGGCTTGGAAGAATCTTCGATTGTGACGTTCTTTCCGGTGACGACAACCTTGGTTTTGGAATCAACTTCAAGCTCGACTGGGCGCTTTTTGGAAAGGATACGGACGGAAATCTTTTCTGGATCGCCTGGCTTTGGCAAGTCTTGGTCGGCGACGGTCTTGATATCTGTGTCGATTTCGCCATCGAGCATATTGATGACGCGGGTTGCGTACGTGGTTAGTGCTGGATTGTGTGTGACCATGATAATGGTGTTGCCGAGAGAGTGAATCTCTTGGAGCTCTTCCATGATGATGTGACTGCTGCGGCTGTCGAGGTTGCCAGTTGGCTCATCGGCAAGGATGATGCTTGGGTTGGCGATGAGGCTGCGGGCAATTGCGACGCGCTGCTGTTGGCCGCCGGAAAGCTGGTACGGCATGTAATATTCGCGCTCGCGAAGGTGGAAATGTTCTAGAATGTTGTCTGCCATCTTGAGGCGACGAGTTTTGCGGTAACCAGAATAGATAAGAGGAAGGGAAACGTTTTCGATAACACTGAGATTAGGAATAAGATTGAAGCTCTGGAAGATAAAACCAATTTCTTTTGCGCGGAATTGTGCTTTTTTGCGGGAAGAGATGCGCTCGACATTTTTGCCAGCGAGCTTGTATTCGCCGGAGGTG
The DNA here is from genome assembly GCA_017541245.1 of Candidatus Saccharimonadota bacterium. Classification (GTDB taxonomy): domain Bacteria; phylum Patescibacteriota; class Saccharimonadia; order Saccharimonadales; family Saccharimonadaceae; genus UBA2834. The sequence continues at coordinate 119,489 of JAFXZL010000001.1, read as the reverse complement.
GCCTTGTCGAGAAGGCCGATGATGTTTAATAAAGTGGTCTTTCCGCAACCGGATGGACCCATGATCATAATAAACTCACCGCGCTTAACTGTGAGGTCGAAATTATGGAGGGCATAAGACTCTGCGTCGCCCAAACCATAACGCTTCGAGATCGCCTTGAGCTCGATGATGGTCTCATTTTCTTGATTCGGCATAACTATATGTAATTATACCTGTTAAAAATGATTTTTAAAAATGTTAATGTTTGCAAAAAGTGGGAAAAAGGCCGGGGTTTAATCCGGCCTTTTGTTATCGCTGATTTTCTACGAATTTCCTTGCCACTTTGTAGGAGCTGTCGCGGTGGTTTGCGTGCAGGAATGCGCTGAGCAAATCGATGTTGTCAGTGCCTTCGATGGCGCTATAGCCATATCCGCTTTCTTCTTTGGTGAGTACGACTACAATGGAGTCGGACTTAAGGTTGTTGGCGAGACGATCGGCTTTGTTCCAATCGGGGCCTCCAAAAGTCCTAACTCTGATCTTCTTGCTTTCCTCATCCTTAAAGATGCTATCCAAAAGGATTTTTTCGGATGTCGCGGTCGGTGGATGACCGGTTTCCGTGAGGAAGAAAATCCAGCGAGAATTGTTCATTTCAATCACCCCCTGATTGATTTTAGTATGCTACACCATTTACCTCGCACCAATCCCAGTACTGGTCCTGGCCAAGGTTAATGATGTCCTGGAGTTTCTTGCCAAAAGCCTCCACGATGTTCACGAGCCAGCTGCCGAGAAATGCATCGTCGGCGCCATCGATTCCGATGACTAAAACTGGACGCTTAAACTTTGTGAAGCCATGATGGCTGTTGCCTGTGCGTACGCCAAAGCGTACCTTGGTTCCGCAGAACAAGTCGATGTCCTCGGGAAGTGCTACAGTGTGGTCTTTCCCTGAGAAGTTGTAGGTAAAGTCGCAGGGTACACCCCACATGTAAGCGTCGGTTCCGGCGAACTTGTCGGCGGCGGTTCCGGAAGTGCAGACAAAACCTTTGGGGTCGCCTTTCTTCTTGAACCACTCACTGCATGTGCAGACGAGCTCGTCTTCGAGTTCAATACCGAGACCGTGGTTGCTCCTAATAGAGCTTGAATAGTATCTGGCCATATTCGTTCCTCCTCATCATTGGTCGAAATCGCAAAATGAGGCCTCCCGTTGGCCAGCATCAGCGATATTAAGGTGCATATTAGGGCCTTATTGGCTACAAAGTCCTAATGCTTTCATTATATCACAGAATTGCCAAAAAGTCAATATGCAACAGGGGTGAATGGTTGTCGAAAGACGGGATGACAAAAGAGAAGAATTATGATAAGATTATAGGAGCTGGAGAGGTGTCCGAGTGGTTGAAGGAGCACGCTTGGAAAGCGTGTAGCCTCGCAAGGGGCTCGCAGGTTCGAATCCTGTTCTCTCCGCCATTTTTATGTGCCAAAATCTCGTATCTTGGCATTTTTTCTTTCTTGCTCGTCCATTAGACGCGCTGCAAAAGGAGAAAATACCAATCTACAAGATTTTGCAAACATAAAAAACGCCTATCTAACACTCCTATGCTCGGCTCAAAAATAGTGCTTATGTGCTGCGGTGATTATGGTAAAATATATACATAAGTATTTCCGATTAGGAGGAAAATGAATCCGCAAAATAATAATCCAATGAATGGTGGACAGCCTGGTGGGCAGAATTTTGACGGTTTTGGTGGGCCAAATATCTCTTACGAAAATTACGCCGAACCACAGCCTCAGCAGCAACAACAGCAGGTGCCTGTTCAGCCTGCAATTAATGTAGTAAATGCAAATGGTGTAATCAGTGGCCGCAAGATGGTTGATTATCTTTGGCAAAGGATTGCATACTGCGCACTAGCTTTTTCTGCAGTATTATTAATTGGCTTAATTGTAGCCGTTATCTTGGTTGGTACTGCCAACGGTAGCACTGCAGTGGCTGAATCTGAACGTGACAAAGCTACGCATAATGTTCAGGGTATTTATGAAATTCTTGGCGTAGATTCCCAAGAAGACGCAGTGAAGGTATTAACCGCTGAAGAAGAATACCTCAATGGTGGCGATTTAATGAAGATCGATAGCCTATTGAATGGTAAGTATCCTGCATATGGGATTGACTATGCTAGCTCAAACATCAACTTTGTACGCATGGGGAACGTTTATAAAGTTGTGAGCGTAGGTATCATAACAAATACTGGCACAAAGCGCGTGGTGCTTTATGGTCGCATCGCTAATGGCGAATGGAAGCTTGGTGGGTTTGATTCTGACAATAAGGTTGATCCTTGTGCTAACTCTTCTGATGAAGAAAAAGAGGCGATTGCGGGTATCTTCACCTGCGGTGAGCCAATGGAAGACGAAGAAGAGAAGAAGACTGACGACGAAAAAGAAGATAAAAAGACTGACGAAGAAAAGAAAGACGACGAGTAGGAATGCTCGAAGGTCTTTTAAGTCTCCTAATCCAATCCGAAGTTTCAAGAGCGGATATTGAAATTCGGGAAAAAGTAGATTCTTATTACGTAGTTAATAAACCTGCGGAGACCTACAAATATAATGTTACCTACGATATTTCATCGAGAGGCGTAATTAAGGGTGACTTAAATGAGTTTGCGCGCATCGTGTCGGAAACGTTTGAAGATGCGCGAGGCTGGAAACGTGCAGGGGTGAAGTTTACGCGTGTTCAAAGTGGTGGGCGACTACATATGATTTTGGCTTCTGGCCCAGAAGTACGTGCGGCGGCGCCATATGACAATGGCTGCTCGGCTACGCTAAGTTGCACTGTGAAGCCTCTAGTGTTGATTAATGATGATCGCTGGATGGGCGGTTCGGATAGCTACAACGAAATTGGTGTGAGCCTATTGAACTATCGACAGATGGTGATTAATCATGAGGTTGGTCATTTTCTTGGGCATGGACATATTGCTCAGTGTGAGACAAGCCTCGGGCCGGCGCCAATTATGCTGCAACAGTCGACTGGCTTACGTGGTTGTACGCCAAATTCTTGGCCGCTTCCGAGTGAATTGTGGGTGAAGGGGATATAATGAAGCACTTAAAAGAGCATAAGGAGCATACGCCGTTGTCTAAAGGCAAGAAAATTGCGATTTGTATAGTGATTGGTCTTGTTGTGGCGGGTGGAGTTTTTACGACGCTGTTCTTTGTAAATCGTATTTCTGGTTACCGAGAAGCTAAGAATTATACCGACGAGATACTAGGTACGAAGGATGCGGTAGCGGCTTATCTTGATCGTAAACTTGATGGCGAAAAGCTGACAGAGGACGATAAGAAAGCCATAGATGATTTTAAGGCGGCCGTCGAAAAAGCCGAAAGCTATACGGAAAGCCTGAGCGCAAGCAAGGCATTGAAAGATAAGAATGTAAGCGAAAAGTACGAAAAAGCGAAAGAAGAGCTCACTAAAGCAAGTGTCTATAAGACGATTGAGCAAAAGATTTTTGGGGTCTTGAAAGATGGTGAGATTTCCGAGGAAGAGTTGAAGGTGTTTGATGATTCTGATAATGAGTTTTTGAAGAGTGTCTCTAGTGACCTGAGGGAGTATCGCAAGAAGGTTAGCGATTTTAAGGAAAAATACACCGACCTTAAGGGCGCAAATAAGAAACAGCTTGATGATGATTATGCGGCAATTACGAATGCAGGCCAAGAACTTACGAAGAAATATTCCGAGATCAAAATCGATGATGTCTATAAAATGTCAAGGGATGACATTTTGAGCTTCTATGTAACAATAGAAGAGTTGAACAATTATTTATCCGAAAAGATTTAGAAAATGAAACGCCTGATTATCGTCTATAATCCACGCAGCTCTCATTACAGTAGGGTTGACCATGAGGTTCTAAGTAAGGCGAGGAAATTAAAGGGGTGGATGGTTGGCAAATTTGAAGTTGCTGATACTGATGTTGATGACAACTCTCATCGTTTGGCGAAGGTTTTTCGTGATGATGATTTAGTGATTGCTGCGGGCGGCGACGGCACGGCTACGATTGCGATTAATGGAATTATGCTTTCGGATGCAAAAAATGTGCGCATTGGCGTGCTTGGTTTTGGCAACTTTAATGATACGGCGCGTAGCTTTGGCGACGTGAAGTTTGAAGATATTATCAAGGGCGACGCAAAAGAAGTGTGGCCGCTTGAGTGTAAGATTAATCGAGAACATTGGCGTTATGGTATGTGTTATTTTACGGTCGGAATGTTTGCCGAGGCTTGTGCGGTTTTTGATCATCCAAAGACGCGCAAGGCGCTACGTAGCGGACGTAAACGTACGATTTTTAGCCTTGGCGTGTTGGTGCAGTGGTGGTTGAGGCAGCGTCGTAAGAAATGGCTGCCGCGTTTTGTATTGGGGAACTCATCGGACGAGTTTATCGAATGTGAGGGCGCGTCTGATTATATGGCCGTGAATGGCAAGACGGTGGCGAAGATTATGCGCGGGGGAAAATATTATCTGCAAAAAGATAGTTTCCTGAGTTACAACGGCAGAATGAATAAGTTTTTCCGTTTGGCTTGGATGATGATGGGAAGCTTTTTCCGTCATATTCCTGGTACGGAAAGTGATTATGATTGCTTGGTATTCCCGAAACCGGCTAAAATTATGATGCAGGCAGAAGGTGAGTATAAGAAACTCGAGAATGTCGCGATGGTTGAAATCTCGAAGTCCAAGAAACCACTTCTTGCCGTCATGAAATAATTATGGACGTAGTTGGTAGAGCAGAGTACAAACTGGATGGTGCCTTGAAGGCGTTTAATGTTGATTTGCGCGGAAAAACTGTATTGGATATTGGCTCATCTACGGGCGGTTTTACGGAGAGGGCACTTCGTGCAGGGGCTGCGAAAGTAATTGCGGTCGAAAAAGGTACAGACCAGATGAAGGCGCCACTTCGTTTTGATCCGCGCGTAGAACTTCACGAGAAGACTGATATTTTTGAATTTAGAACAGGCGAGAAGATTGATGCGATTGTGGCAGATGTGAGCTTCGTGAGCTTAGTGCAGGTGCTTGACTATGCGAAGGAAGAGCTCGCAGACCGCGACACGCTGTTTATTGTAATGCTGAAGCCACAGTTTGAGGCGAAACCTTGGCAGCTGAATAAGGGCGTGATTAAGAATAATAAAATGCGCCGAGAAATCATTGCTGACTTCGAGGCGAAAATTAAGAGAGGTGGCTTCTTGATAATGGGGAAGCGCGATAATGAACTTGCTGGGCGTTTCGGTAATGTTGAGCGGTTTTATTATTTGAAGTTAGCGAAATAAAAACACCCTCTTTGCGAGGGTGTTTTTGATGAATTACTTCTGGATCACTTGACTAGTGCTCGTGATCGCCTTCTGGTTGCCTTCCTGCATTTGTCATGTCGTCGTCGCCCCATTCTGGAAACGGTTCTGGCGTTGGTGGTTCTGGTGGCTCTGGTGTTGGCTCTGGTGATGGCTCTGGGCCTGAATCTGGCATTGGCTCCGGCTCTGGGTCTGAATCTGGCATTGGTTCCGGCTCTGGGTCTGGGTCTGGCTCGTCAAAGATATCGGGAACGTCGGCGCCCCATTCTGGGTCTTTGCTATGGTCGTTGCCGTCTAAGATCTTCCACGGATTTGATTCACCCGTGTCTCCTTGGCCGCTATTGGACGATTCATATTTGTTCATGTTGTTTCTCCGTTTTTGTTTTTGAAGATACCCTATATGATGATTATAGCAAAAAACTTATGTTTTGTCAAGATGGGCGATGTCTAAAGTGGCTATTTTATAGGGGAAACATGGTAAAATATCCATATGGCAACGGAGGAACAATTAAAACCTAGTGATTATGTGCATCTGCATAATCACACACACTATTCTTTGCTCGATGGTCTGACGAAGATTGATGAACTTGTTGGTTTCGTAAAAGACGAGGGTATGGAAGCCGTGGCGGTGACGGATCACGGAACAATGTCTGGTTTGATTGATCTCTACAAAACTTGTAATGATGCGGGCGTAAAACCGATTCTTGGCCTAGAAGCGTACGTGGCGGCGCGCCGTCTTGAGGACCGCGACCCGGCATACGATAAGGAACGCTTTCATATTACTTTGCTCGCAATGAATGATAAGGGCTTTGAGAATCTTTGTCGCATGATGACGATTGCCGAGACAGAAGGCAAGTATTATAAGTCACGTATCGATCACCGCGTGATGGAGGAGTACAACGAGGGGATTATTTGTCTCTCTGGCTGTATGGGCTCGGAGATTTCGACTGCGATTCGCAATAACGATATGGATAAAGCGCGCGAGTTGATCGCTTGGTATTCTAAAGTGTTTGATGGCCGTTTCTATCTTGAGATGCAGGACCATGGCCACCCAGATTCTACGACACATAATCCAGAGCAGCAGAAGATTAACGAGGCTTTGATGGAGCTCTCAAAGGAAACTGGTCTAGATTTGGTGGTAACTTGTGATGCGCACTACTTGAAGAAAGAAGATCAGGATGCGCATGAGGTTTTGCTTTGCGTGGGTACTGGTAGCAACATTTCTGATGAAAAGCGCATGTCTTTGAAGGATTTTGACCTCCATGTGATTCCGGCTGAAGAAATTATTTCACATTGGCAAAAGACTTGTCCGGAAGCGGTGCGCAACACAAAGAGGATTGCCGATCGCTGTAACGTTAACATTGAGCTTGGTCGTATTTTGATTCCAAAGTTCCCGATTGATACGGGGGAGACGGAAAAGCAGTATTTGGACAACATGGTATTCCGAGGTCTCGCGGAGCGTTTTGGCTATCTATCGAAAGAAGAAGCGCAGACGAAGACTGTCGAGGAGATTAGACCATTGCTCTCGAAGGAGATTCTTGACCGCATTGATTATGAGCTTGAGACCGTGGACAAGATGGGCTATAACGGCTACTTCTTGATTGTGCAGGACTTCATTAACTGGGGTAAGGGTCAGGGGATTATTTATGGCCCAGGACGTGGCTCGGCGGCAGGTTCGCTACTTGCGTATGCAATTCATATTACAGATTTGAACCCGCTAGAGTATGATTTGCTCTTTGAGCGCTTCTTGAACCCAGACCGTATTTCGATGCCTGATATTGATACAGATATTCAGGATAACCGTCGCGATGAGGTGATTGAATATTGTACGCGAAAGTATGGCAAAGGCCGCGTGAGTAACATTGTGACCTTTGGCAAGATGATGGCGAAGAACGCCGTGCGTGATGTTGCACGCGTGCTTGAAGTGCCATATGCGGAGGCGGATAGAATTGCGAAGTTGGTGCCGGACCCAGTGATGGGGCACCATGTGAAGCTAAAAGATGCGATTGTAAACGAGCCGGATTTGAAGAAGGAATATGAGACGAACCCGACCGCGAAGGAAGTAATTGATTTTGCGATGAAGCTTGAGGGGACGATTCGCTCGCATGGCGTACACGCTTGTGGCGTGGTGATTGCGCCAGACGATTTAGTGAAGTTTATGCCGTTGGAAGTTTCGGCGAAAGGCCCGCTTGCGACGCAATATCCTGGTCCACAAGTCGAGGAACTTGGCCTGTTAAAGATGGACTTCTTGGGCCTATCCAACTTGTCGGTTATTCAGCAGGCACTCCGTATTATCAAGAAAGTTCATGGCAAACAGATTGATATGAGCAAGCTGCCATTGGATGATGATAAGGTTTATGAACTGTTTCGAAGAGGCGATACGACGGGCGTATTCCAGTTTGAATCTGCGGGTATGAAGCGCTATCTTCGCGAGCTTCAGCCGACGGCCTTTGATGATTTGATTGCTATGAACGCGCTTTATCGTCCGGGCCCAATGCAGTTTATTGAAAGTTTTATTAAACGCAAACATGGTGAGGAGCCAATTACCTATTTGCACCCTGGTTTGGAAAATTCCTTGAAGAATACTTATGGTATTTTGATTTATCAGGAGCAGTTCATGCAGGCGTCGAAGGAATGGTGTGGCTTTACTGGCGGCCAGGCGGATACCTTGCGTAAAGCAGTAGGTAAGAAGAAAGTTGACCTCATGAACAAAATGAAGCCGCTCTTTATTGAAGGTGCGGTAAAGGTTGGTGGCGCTACGGAAGAGATTGCGGAAACGTTCTGGAGTCAGTTGCTTGACTTCGCGAACTACTGTTTCAATAAGAGCCATGCAGCATGCTATGCATTGGTGGCGTATTGGACAGCCTATCTTAAGACTTATTACCCAGAAGCATTTATGGCGGCGTTGATGACGGCAGATATGCGTTGGACAGAGCGCTTGGCGATTGAGATGACGGAATGTAAGCGTATGGGAATCCAAGTGCTTGGTCCAGATATCAACGAATCTTACCCAGACTTTGCTACGGTGGGCAAGAGTAAGACGATTCGCTTTGGCATTGCTGCGATTAAAGGTATGGGTAAAGCTTTGGCCGAGGAAGTAGTTGATGAGCGTGACAAGAACGGTAAGTTTAAATCAGTTTGCGACTTCTCGAAGCGTGTATCGGGCGTTAAGTTTAATAAGAAAAGCTGGGAATCTGCTATTAAGACTGGTTGTTTCGATAGCTTTGGCGATCGCTCGGACCTGTTATTCAACTTGGAAAAGATTCAGGCTTACGGCAATAAGATGCAGAAAGATGCTGCAAGTGGTCAGACGGACTTATTCGGCGCAATGGGTGCTGCGGCAGAAATCCCAGAAGTAGAGATTCAGCCTGCACCGACAAAGTACTCCGATAAAGAGCAGTTGATGTGGGAGCGCGACTTGATGGGTCTCTATATCTCTGCACATCCATTGGATAAATATGATACTTACTTTGAAGAGCAGACGATGCCGATTAACGAGATTACGCCGAAAATTGACGGCGCGAGTGTGATTGTTGGCGGTATCATTACAAACGTTCGTTCTTTGGTGACAAAGAGCGGCTCGAAGATGGCATTCGTGAAGATTGAGGATAAGGTTTCCGAAATTGAGATTGTAGTATTTCCAAAGACCTTTGAGGTAGTGGGGGCGAAATTGGTTCAGGATGCCGTGATTAAAGTTACTGGTAGAGTGAATGCGACGGATCGTGATGGTAATAAGATTGACGAGGCGAAGATTAATGCCGAGGAAATCGTTATTGTGACCGATGAAGAACTGGATAACTATGAATCTACTGGCGCAAAGCTAAAGACGCCAACCAAGGGCGTTACGCAGAAACCGCGCGGCAAAGTTGCAGCGACTGGCGTAGCGGGCGGCGAAGGCGGTGGCGGCAATTATCGTCGCGGCGGCTCATCGGATAAACCAGCTACTCACTTCAGAACAACTGAAAGTGACGTAAATGCTGCGCCAATTAAACCGAAGAAAATGTTTATTCGCGTGATGGATCCATCAGATAAGGAATCGTTAGTAAAATTGAAGCAGAGCTGTAGTACATACCCTGGTCTATCCGAGATAATTTTAGTGATCGGTGAAGATAAAAAAGCGATGCGCATGCCATTCCGTTGTGAAACATGCAAGGCTCTGATAGATGAATTAGTGCCAATCTTCGGCGAAGAAGGCGTAGTAGTTAAATAGATTTATTATGATAGATTTGTCGATTGTGATGCCATGTCTGAACGAAGCGCGTACAATCGGCGCTTGTATTGAAGAAGCTAAGGGTTTTATAAAGTCGACGGGGCTTAACGCGGAAATAATTGTCGTAGATAATAATAGTACTGACGATTCGGCAAAGATTGCAAAAGAGATGGGTGCGCAGGTTATTTTTGAGAAAAAGCCTGGATACGGAAATGCGCTAAGGGCTGGTCTAGCGAAGGCGAAGGGTAAGGTTATCATTATGGGGGACTGTGATTTGACCTATGATTTTTCAAACCTTCATGAGATGTATGATTTGCTTCAAAAAAATGATGTGGTGATTGGCGATCGTTTTAAAGGCGGTATCGAGAGGGGCGCCATGCCGCTATCGCATCACGTAGGCGTAAGGGGGTTATCATTGATGGGAAGAATGCGCTATGGCACCGACGTGAAGGATTTTCATTGTGGGCTTAGGGGTATTAGAAGCGATGCATTGGGTAAGGTCAACTATAGGACTACTGGAATGGAGTTTGCGACGGAGATGATTGCGGAAGCCGTAAGGAATGATTTGGTTATTGCACAGACTCCGGTGGCGCTTCGAAATAGCGTAAAAGGGCGTAGGCCGAAACTAAATACGATAAGAGATGGCTTTAGGCATTTGAATTATATAATTTGGCAATAAAAAATCCCCCTTTCGGGGGAATTTTTTTAGATAAGTTTGAATTTGCTTGGTTTATCGTTGTAGAGATTGTCGTAAATGCTTGGGTGGCCAATCTTGTTTGCGGCCTCGACGACTTCGTCGATGTCGTCAGTGATACGATAAATCTTTCGGTCGGACGCATTGATAGTCTTAAGTGGCTGCATCTTTGCAGCAAAGAAACGATCAAGCGGTTTCCAGAATGATTTGCCGATGAGGAACATTGGCATTCTTGGCATTTTGCCTTCTTGTATGAGGATAAGAATTTCGGAGAATTCATCAAGCGTACCAAAGCCACCAGGGAAGAAGACGTAAACCTTTGAACTCATCGTAAGCATGACCTTGCGTGCAAAGAAATAATGGAATTCCATTTCGTCGGTAACGTAAGGATTAATGTGTTGTTCGTGCGCTAACTGAATATTGAGACCAATGCTACGCCCACCGGCTTCGTAAGCGCCTTTGTTGGCTGCTTCCATGATGCTTGGGCCACCACCGGTAATAACCGGGTGACCATTTTGGGCGAGCTTGTAGCCAAGTTGTTCGGCAAGCTTGCACCATTTGCCATTCATTGGAAGGCGTGCGGAACCAAAGATGGAGACACCTTGGGAATAGGTGCGAATCTTTGCTAGGCCTTGTTCGAGATCTTTTGCGTAACGTAGGGAACGTTCGACGTCCTCCGGATTTAGTTTGTTCTGCGCGATTTCATCGAGCCAGTTGGTTATCGATTCGTCCATTTTTAGCGTATCTCCTGTATTGGCATGTTGTGTAATTTTGTATTTTGATTAATAATTCCAGCTTTGCTGCCGATTTTTTGAACTACCGAAGTAGAGTTTGCGGAGGCAAAGATAAGGGAATCTTTGAATGATTTTCCGTTTGCGTAGGCTGCGAGGAAGCCAGAACCGAATGCGTCGCCTGCGCCAGTAGAATCTTTGACGCGAATATCTTCGTAGATGCCGACGCGGTAGACTTCTACTTGGTCTGTCGCAATCGCGCCTTGGTTGCTGTCTGTAATAATAACAGCTGGGACATAGTTGCGAATGCGACCGATAAGCTCAGTAAGGCTGGAGCCCTCTACAATCTGCTTTGCTTCGGACTTATTGACGAGTAAAACGTCAACATCTGACAGTAGGCCGAGAAGCTTGCGACGATGCTGGAGCTCGAGATTGCCAGGATTGAACATGATTTTGCTGCCAAGCGATTTTGCTTTGGTGAAGAATTGATCGAGCATATCCATGTTGCCTCTAAAAGTTGTAACATAAATCCAATCTGGATTAATTGTTTCGAGGTCGTCTGGATTTAGGAGTTCGAATTTTGCACTTGCGCCACGGCAGGTAAGAATTGTGCGTTCGCCAGATGGAGCAAGCAATAAAACGGAATAGCCAGTCTGTGCGCGATCGGTGTAAGTGATATAGCTAGAGTCTATACCTTCGTCGTCCAGAGAATTAATGATGGCAGTACCGGCTGGATCGTTGGCGATACAGCCCATGAAAATAGATTCATGGCCGTTGCGAGCAAAAGTGGTAGCGGCGTTCATTGCGCCTCCTCCGACACTGAATTGAATCTTGTCGATGTCTACCTTTGTGCCAAGCTCTAGCTGATTGAAGAAACCGCGAGAGTTCGTACCGAAGTCGTCGTGGTCAACAAGATAGACGTCTTGCAGGGCGGCGCCAATACTTACAATACGAGCCATTAGATGATGTCCTCCTTTTCGGTTTCTGCATTTAGTGCGGCAAATACTTTTTCTGGGTCATCGGCTTTTGCGATTGCGCTGCCTACGTTGATGACGGTAACACCGGTGTGAGTAATAAGCTTAGTGTTTTCAAGATTTGCGCCGCCATCCCAACCGATTTCGATGCCTTTATGGATTTCATCGATGAGAGCGACTTTTTCGGCGAGTAGTAAATTGGCAGTTCCACCATATTCACCAAGATTTCCAGAGAAGATTAGTGCATGGTCGGCGGCCTTGAGAATGGTCTTGATAGAGCCAGGATAGACACTTTTGACAATAGCGACTCCGACGCGCATACCATTCTGCTTAAGGGTGTCGAAAATTGGCAACAAATCTTCGCGCGCTTCTGCGTGGAAAATCACAAGATTCGGATGAAGTTTGAGTAGGTCAGGGATGTGTTTTGATGGTTCGGCTGTCATCATATGAATGTCGACGGTCCATCCTTTTGGCCACCAAACTGCTGATTCGTGGATAGTTGTATTGTTTGTAAGGGTACCATCTGAAATATCGATATGTACGCGTTTTGCGAAAGGATAGTATTTTTTGATGATTTCCTTATACTCGGTTGGATTAGCGCTTAGAATACTTGGTGCGATTGTTGTAATTGCCATTTTAATCCTCGTCTAATTTGCGGCAACGGCGCTTATATTTTTCTTCGTCGATTGGCTTTGTGTCCATAAATGCGTCGATGATTTCGGCATAATTATGGGAGTTTTCATCGGCAGAGATACAAAGTACGTTGGCGTTGTTGTGGCCGCGTGTTTCCATGGCTTCTATTGCTGAGTCACAGATTGCGGCGCGTACGCCTTTGTAGCGGTTTGCCTGCATGGCCATTCCTTGTCCGGAGCCGCAGAGAAGGATACCAAAGTCGTTATCGTCGTGATTCGAAGTGATAGCGATTGCGACTTTTTTGGCATAGTCATTAAAGTCGTCCTCGGCGTCGTAGCTGACGGCACCAAAATCCGTGAATGGAATCTGGCGGCCTTGGAGCCAGGATATGATTTCATCTTTGAGTTGGTAGCCGCGATGATCGGCGCCGAGGTAGACGTGCATATTTAGAATTGACCTTCCTGCTGTGGTGCAGCCTCTGGAGCTGGTGCTTCTTGAATCATTTTGCCGAGGTCAACGGTTAGCTCAACGAGACGATTACTGTAGCCCCATTCATTGTCGTACCAAGCAACAACCTTAATGAGGTTGCCACCGATAACATCGGTAAGCTTGAGGTCGACGATAGAAGAGTGGGAGTTGCCACGATAGTCGATAGAAACGAGCTCTTCTTCAGTTGCATCGAGAATGCCTTGATAGTAAGGATCTTGAGCGGCCTTCTTGAAGAGGTCATTAATTTCTTCGATGGAAGTGTCGCGTTTTGTGACGGCGGTAATATCAGAAAGAGATACTACTGGGGTTGGGACGCGTACGGAAAGACCATTGAACTTGCCCTTTAGAGTAGGGATGGTAAGAGCGGCAGCCTTGCTTGCACCGGTAGTTGTAGGAACGATGTTTTCGGCAGCAGAGCGAGCTTCGCGGATATCCTTTGCTGGAGCATCCTGGAGCTTCTGGCTGGCAGTGTAGCTGTGGACGGTCGTCATCATGGCCTTCTCGATACCAATATTGTCTTCGAGAACTTTCATGACTGGTGCAATACAGTTGGTAGTACAGGAAGCGTTGGAGATGATTTCATCATCGTAGCTTACCTGGTCTTCATTTACGCCTAGAACGATAGTCTTTGCGCCTTCGCCCTTAGCTGGGGCAGAGATAACAACTCTTTTTGCGCCTGCATCGATATGTGCATGAGCGGCAGCTGGATCTGTGAAGAAGCCGGTGGATTCGATTACTACATCGACATTGAGGTCGCGCCATGGAAGGTTGGCTGGATCTTTTTCGGCGAATACGCGAATGTGCTTGCCGTTGACGATGATGCCTTGCTCGTCTGAGCTAACGTCGGCAGAGTAAATGCCGTAGTTGGAATCATATTTAAGAAGATGCGCGAGCGTCTTTGCGTCTGTGAGATCGTTGATTGCAACGATTTCTGCATCATTGCGATCGAAAGCAATCTTGAACGCATTGCGACCGATACGACCAAAGCCGTTAATAGCAATTCTTACCATTTAGTTTTTTCTCCTAATAATTATTAGATGGTACTTATGCTTATTATAGCATATGGGTTGTGTTATAATAATGGAAAGGCCTCGGTTTTGGGGCACAAAAATTGAAAGGAGTGAAATGGCAGATTTTAACCAAGTATTAGAGCCTGGAGATTACAAAAACGGTGAGATTAATGTAGTTATCGAAATCCCAACCGGCAGTAACCACAAGATTGAATGGGATCGCAAGCGTGCTTGCTTTATGCTCGACCGCATTGAGCCAATGGCATTCGCGAAGCCTTGCAACTATGGTTTTATTCCACAGACTCTAGATGAAGATGGTGATGAGCTTGATGTTCTCGTTATCACCGATCAGCCACTTACAACAGGTATTTATGTTAAGGCACGTGTACTTGGCGTAATGAAGTTTGTTGATGACGGTGAAGTCGACGATAAGATTATTGCTGTTGTTGATGATGATCGCAATAATGGTGATGCCATCAAGACGCTTGAAGACATTCCAAAACGCACTATTGAACAGCTAGAATTCCACTTTAACCATTACAAGGATCTCAAGAAGCCTGGTACGACCCAGGTAAAGGGTTTCTTCGGTGTTGAGGAAGCAACAAAAGTTATTGAAGACGCTATCAAGCGTTACTAGTTAGCTTGAGAAGAAAAGGCCTCGAACTTTAGGTTCAGAGGCCTTTTTGTTTGTCGTAAAAAATGTGTTCAGTTTTTAGCGGAATATAATACGCTTGTGGTATCATAAAGGTAAGATAAAAACTAAGGAGGATTCCAAATGGGTTTTTTGAAAGGCGCATGGGATGCTGCAAAGGGTAGCTTAGGTGCTGGCTTTGCAAACCAATGGCTTGAATATATGACCGTGCCGCAAGGCTTTGATGGTCAGGCTCTCGTTGGTCGCGCTATGCCAATGAAAAAAGAAGGTAGCGCAAATAATGATGGTCAAGAAGATGCTTTCATCATTTCTGATGGTAGTAGATTCGAAGTTCCAGAAAATACTGCTTTGATTCTAGTTGAGAATGGTGGCATTACTGCAGTTGTCGCAGAACCAGGTCGCTATACCTATACTACGCAAGATGTCCCAGAAGCTAAAAGCTTCTTTGTTGGCGATGGCTTCTTTGCTTCCACCTTTGGACAGAGCCTTGAGCAGTTCAAGTTCGGTGGCCAGCCAAGCAACAAGCAGTTGGCATTCTATGTAAACCTTCGCCCAATTGCGGGTTTGCAGTATGGTACTCGTACACCAGTAGTCTATGACGATGCTAAGTACGGCGGAATTCAGATGGCAGTAGTAAGCCATGGTACCTATACCGTCAAAGTAGTAGATCCAATTCTTCTTATTAAGAACGCGGTTGCTCCAGACTTCTTTACTGGCACAACTAGCAAGACTGTCTTTAGCCTAGCTGATACTGGCAAAGATGGCGGCTCAATTGAGGACGCTCTATTCAATGGCTTTATTGGCTCTTTGAGTACTGCTTTGTCTAAGTTCTGCGCTGGCGGAAAGTCTATTCCTGATATTCAGGGTGGTCTTGAAGATTTCGCGGCCGATGTAGATGAAGCTGTAGAGCAGAAGCATCATTGGGGTACTCTCTATGGTCTTTCTGTTATCGATGTTCAACCAGCTGTAATTGAATGGGATGAAGAATCTCAGAAGACAGTCGACGAATTCCGCAAGACTGCTATGCAGGGTCAAGCTCAAGCTATGGCTATGGGTGCAATTGGCCAGGCAATGGCACAAGATGGTGGTGCTGTTGGTGCCGCTTACTCACAGGCAACAATCGCTCAGGGCTTCAAGGCTGCAGGCGAAAACCAGAGTGGCAACGGTGGCGCAACCGGTATGTTCGGTATGGGCATGGCTATCAACCAGATGGGCGGTGCCGGTGGCTTAGTAACCCCAGTTGGTGGTGGCGCAGCCGCTGCTCCAGCACCAGCCGCTCCAGCTCCAGCAGCCCCAGCTGCTGCCCCAGCTGCCGAAACTCCTGCTGAACCTGCTACCCCTGAAGCACCAGCTGCTCCAGAGACTCCAGAAGCTCCAGCAACCGAAACACCTGAAACTCCAGCTGCACAATAATTGAGGGGATTTGAGTCCTAATGGCTAAAAAGCTAAAGGATGGCATACATCGCTGCCCGCATTGCGGGTCCAGCGATGTATCGCTGGATACTAAAGAGGGAAAACTTAAGTGCGCATACTGTAAGACGCTTTTTGAAGCAAAAAGCGCAAACGAAGCTGGTGGAATCGAAGGTATGTTGGGCGAAACCCGTGGCGAGGGTGCCGATGATATTATTCCTGGTGATGATATCGTAAAGACATTTAAGTGTCCATCTTGTGGCGCGGAAGTTGTTATTAATACCGAGGAGGCAACGGATGCCTCTTGCCACTGGTGCCGTCATATTTTTACTGTCAACGAGGCGGTATCGAATGGTGCAGTGCCGGATTTAGTTCTACCGTTTAAGATTTCGAAAGAAGAGGCGTTAGAAAAAGCCCGAGAATGCATCAAACAGCGTACCGAGAAAATCGATGAGATATTCATAAAAGCGCTCGATGAGCGTGGAATGGACGGTGTTTATTTCCCGTACTTTATCGTTGACATTAATGCGCGTATGGAGATGAAAGGCAAGGCCGAGATAAATCTCGAGCCAAACAAAGATCATGCGCCATGGTATGTTGAATTATATGATATTGAGCGTAACTTTACTGTTCTAGTAGACGACCTTACCGTAGAGTCGTCTTCGGCGCGCCTTAACCAGGATACTTTTGTAAATTCAAATAATATTATTAATGCAATTTTGCCGTTTGATACGGAAAATGCAGTTGCGTGGGATGCGAATTATCTACGAGGCTTTTCGAGTGAGAAACGTTCTGTAAATGTAAATGATCTGAAAGAGATTGTTGCATTACAGACGGGCGATATTGCTCGTCGAAAGGCAAAAGAAACCACTACTCAATACGATCGTGGCGTCTGCTGGATTAAGGAGCATCTTGGCATCAAAGGAACGAAGTGGAAAGCGGCATATCTTCCGGTATGGTTGTTTAGCTATCGTCGCGAGACGAATGTTGACGCGAGAATTTATTATATTGCCGTAAACGCTAGAACTGGAGAGACGGTGGGCTGCTTGCCTACAGTTGTTGGTGGCCTTCCTACGGTGAAATCTTCACAACAGCTTGATGTGGAAAATGCTAACACCCAGAAAAAGAAACCGACAGCCATAATTGTGTTTGGCGTCATGATGTTCTTGGCGATGATTTTGCCGTTACCAATTATTAGTGTCCTATTTTTCCTGATTTCAATGATTGGTTTGCCGATATCGATTATCTCGTATTCTACTGGTAGCAAAGTAGGGCCAACGGCTAGAACGGGTATTATCCCTAAAGCAACTACACATTATGTAAATACGGAGCCGGTTTCGCGCCATCATCACGAGAACGAAACGCGCGCAAAAATTGAAGAATCGGTAGAACGCGACGAAAAAGTGGCTACAAATAGGTCATATAGTAGGGAGGTTTATGGTAGAAACGAGAATCGCGTAATTGGAGCGTTGTCGACTGGGCGTAGTGAAATGCTAGACGTAGAGCGTGGCCGATTCCAGAATGGTCGCAATTATACGAATGCTAACTATCGCACTTCGCGAAGTTCAGCAAGATCATCGGACGGTTCTCAGATAGTGGGCTTCATTATTTTCATGATAATTATATTCTTACTATTGTCGCTATTTGCCGGTGGTGGCAGCGGGGGCGGCGGATCGAGTAGTAGTGATTGGGATTACGATTCTGGTTCTAGCTGGGATTCTGGATCGAGCTGGGACTCCGGCTCTAGCTGGGACTCTGGTGGGTCAGACTGGGATTCTGGCGGATTTGATTATAGTTATGATTATTAAAGGGAGGATTTATGGCGATTAAGAGTGAAAAGAATGGCGAAAACCGCTGCCCGAAGTGTGGCGCGACTGATGTCGTATTAAATCCTGCCACTGGTAAATTGAAGTGTAGTTTTTGTCGTACGATTTTTGATGATGAGAGTGCAAATGCAAATGGCGGCGTAGACAGCTTAACTAGTGATATTGTTGGCGATGGTGCAACAAATATTATTCCTGGCGAAGATTTAATCTTGACACTAAAGTGCCCATCTTGTGGTGCTGAAGTAGTAATTAATACCGAAGAAGTTACAAGTGCGCGCTGTCACTGGTGCCGCCATATACTATCAATAAACGAGAAGATGCCAAATGGCGCAGTGCCAGACCTTGTGTTGCCATTTAAGACAGAGAAGGCGGCTGCAGAAGAAAAAATTCGTGAGTTTGTGAATGAACGTCAATTCTTTGCTCACCCGAAGTTTAAAGCGGAATTTAAAACCGATAATATCTCGGGCGTGTATTTGCCGTATATGATTGTCGACGTGAACGCCTCGGCTTCATTATCTGGCGAAGCGGAGCATTTAGTGCGTAAGTATACAGTTGGCTCTGGAAATACGCGTAAAACTTTGTATGATGCAGACGCATATGATGTGACGCGTGATTTTGATTTATTGGTAGATGATTTAACCGTAGAGGCATCAAGCGATAAGTTGAATCAGGATTTGAAAAGCAATACAAATAATGTCATTAACGCAATTATGCCATTTGATACGGAAAACTGCGTAAGTTGGAATCCGGCGTATCTTAGAGGTTTTTCGAGTGAAAAACGCGATACGAATGTTGATTTACTTAAGCCAGTAGTAAAGACGCAGGTTAGCGATGTGGCGCGGTATCGCGCAAAAGAGAGTATGACCTTTTATGATCGTGGTGCGCGTTGGACGAAAGAGGACGTCACAATCAAAGGTACGAGTTGGAAAGCGGCCTACTTGCCAGTATGGCTATATAGCTACTATCAAGAGGATAAAAAATTGTTGCATTACGTTGCAGTAAACGCTCGTACGGGTGAGACGATGGGAAGCGTGCCAATTAACAAATCAAAGCTGATTGCATTTTCGGTTCTTCTTGAAATTATCGGCATTATCGCTGGCTATACTTGGATTAGGGTTTGCCTTAGTGCAGATAGTGATGGCGACGGATGGATTTTGGGTTTGGCTGGTTTGACGCCTGGTTTTATCTTTTATTGGTTGAAAATGAGCAAATATCGCAACATGGACAAACGACATAAGCATGAAGCGGATACTAAATCTGACGTGAAGAACTTGAAAAAATCTGACGTATTTCATGAACATCGCAAAGGGCTTTCTGGGTCCAGAATTAAGGGCCAAAATGACAGCGAAATTCGAGGCGTAGTCGCAAAGAATGGCAGTGAGATGATGGGTGAAAAGATGGCTAACTATCTAGGCATTGGTCGTATGATTAATACGACGCCAGAGGATAAACCGATAGGGCAGAACGATGGCGGAAAGCAAAAGTAAGAACGTCGGAAAGATTTTGAAGTGTCCGCATTGTGGAAGCTCTGATGTTTCTTTTGATGTGACAATTGGCAAACTAAAGTGTCAGCACTGTAAGAGTGAAATAGAACCGGAACTTGTAGAAGATCACGAAAACCCAGCTTTTCTTAAGGGAAAGATTGTTGGTAGCGGTGCAGAGAAAATAATCGATAGTAACTCGATGGTTACTATGAAGTGCACGGCTTGTGGTGCTGCGATTACGTTGAATACCGATGAAGCGATGAGTGCGCGTTGTCCTTGGTGTAGGCATACGCTATCGATTAACGATAAGTTACCAAACGGCGCAGTGCCAGATATGATTTTGCCATTTAGGGTCACGCGCGAATATGCGTTTGCAGAAATGTGCGGATATATGAAGGAGCATAAAAGCTTGGCCAAGAAGCAATTTGTGAATGACTTTAAGCCAGAGAATTTGATGGGCGTGTTTTTGCCGTACATGGTCGTAGATATGAATGTCAACGCAGAGATGTCTGGTGAAGGTGAACATCAAACGCGTAGATATACAGTCGGTTCTGGAGATGATGAAGAAACGCGTTATGATGCGGATCTATATAGTGTGCATCGTAAATTTGATTTAATCATCGATGATTTAACGATTGAGGCTTCGTCTGATAAATTGAACCAAGATGCTTTAATCAATACAAATAATATTGTTAACGCAATTATGCCGTTTGATACGCAGAATGCCGTAAAATGGGATGCTCGTTTGGTAAAAGGCTACGCTTGTGAGAAACGTGACGTAAATATCACTGATCTCGATAAGAAAGTTAAGCTCCAAGTCGAGGATGTCATGCGTTACCAGATGCAGAATACTATTAGTCTATTTGATCGTGGTGTGCGCTGGGATAAAATGCGTCTAGAACAAAAGGGCGTAAAATGGAAAACGGCCTACATGCCTGTATGGTTATACTGTTATCTAGACAAAAAGGATAATGGTAAGAGTATTCTCCATTATATTGCAGTGAATGCACGTACGGGCGAGATGGTAGGGAGCTCTCCGGTAGACGTGAAGAGGGCTTTGTCGATTGTGTTTATTTTCCCAATAGTGTGTTTAATAATAGGCCACTTAATTGATGTCTTTAGGATTGCTATAAGTAACCGGCTTGGCACATATATTACTCCAGGCGAAGCCGGTTTAGTTGCGCTTGGCATTAGCTTTATGTGGGTGATGATTACTGGTATTGGTATATCCATTACGGCATTTGGCTATCGCAATAAGCGTGCGCGACATTTGCATGAAAAAGATACCAGTGCAGTTATTAATAACCTTGAAGTCGATGATGTATTTAAGGAAGACAGGCATGGTCTTCGTAATTCGCAAATGATTGACCGAAATGATAATCGTATTCGTGGGATTCAGCAGCAGAATGCGGGTCTGTTGATGTCTAATAAGATAACTCGAAGCAATTCTCCGAAATATGTGGCGGTTAAAGAATCTGTAGTGGCGCCAGTAAAACGAACAACTAGTGGTTCAGATACGGGGAAAGCTGTCGCGATTGCCGCCTTTATTGTGGTGGTGATTTTGGTTATGTTCTCGTCCATTGCGTTTGCTATGTTAGCGCTATTCTTCTAATCTGTTATACTTAAGGGTATGAAACTATATAATACCCTGACGAGGACAGTCGAAGAATTTACTCCTATCAATGATAAAAGAGTAAAGATTTACACCTGTGGTCCAACAGTGTATAGCTTTGCACACATTGGTAACTTCACCTGTTACGTCTATTGGGATTTGTTAGTTCGAACTCTCCAACTTGAAGGTTGGCCGGTTGATCGCGTCTTGAATATTACCGATGTTGGCCATTTGACTTCCGATGCCGATGATGGTGAGGACAAGATGGAGAAGGGTGCAAAGCGTGAGGGGAAGACCGTTTGGGAAGTTGCTGAAATGTATATGGGCGATTTCTTGGAGAACTTTCGTGCGCTTAACATGGTTGAGCCTACTGATATCTGCCGTGCAACGGACTTCATCAAGGAAGATACTCAGCTCGTTGATGCTCTGTATGAAAAAGGCTACTTATACGATACGACAGATGGATTATATTTTGATACTTCAAAGTTCCCGAAGTACGCAGATTTCGCACGCCTAGACTTGGAACATCTAAAAGCTGGTGCGCGTATTGAGTTTAGTGATGAAAAACGCAATCCTTCAGACTTTGCGGTTTGGAAATGGATTCGTGATGGTGAAGACCACGCTATGAAGTGGGAATACCGAGGCAGAATGGGTTATCCTGGATGGCATCTTGAGTGTTCAACGATTATTCACGAAAAGCTTGGTGAGCCAATCGATATTCACTGTGGTGGTATTGACCATATTCCGGTTCATCATACGAATGAGATTGCTCAGACTGAGTGCGCGTATGGCGAGAAAATGGCAAACTTTTGGTTGCACAACAATTTTATTACGATTGAGGGTCAAAAAATTTCCAAATCACTAGGGAATGTTTATATGTTTTCGGATTTGAAAGAGAAGGGCTATTCGCATATGGATTACAAGATGTGGGTACTCCAGGGACATTTCCAGAGCGAAAGAAACTTTTCATTCGAAGATATTGCTGCAGCAAAACAGCGTTTGTTGAACTATCGTAATTTTGCTGCTTTGCGTTGGCAAAAAGAATCAACGGATATGTCGGAAGTGCGCAAATCAATGCTAATGCAATTAGAGAATAATTTGAACTCAGCTGGCGCATTGGCCGAATTGGATAAATCTATTTCGACAAATGTTCCAGATGAAGATTTTGTAAAGTTTTTGGATGATGCATTCGGCCTTAATATTGCGGGAAGTACGCCAGATATTTCCGATGAATTAAAAGCAAAAATTAAGAAACGCTTTGCGGCGAAGAAAGAAAAAGATTTTACTACGGCAGATGCGCTTCGCGATGAAATATCAGATGAGGGGATTACGCTTCTAGACGGGGCGGATGGTTCAGTTTGGCAATACGCTGAGTAAAAAAATATCTCCCAGTTGGGAGATATTTTTATTGATTACTTTGTTGCAATGAGCTTTTTCTCTTCGATCTTTTTCTTTGGCGGCTCGATATTGCTACCGTTGATTTTTCCGTCGTCCATGAGGTCTGCGCCGTATTCTTCGATGAGGACTTTAATGCAGCCCGCAATCGGAATGGAAATAATTGCTCCGACTAGGCCAAAAGTATAAACACCGATTGTGACGGCGGATAGAATTACGAGCGCTGGTAAGTTCATGCCTTTGCCCTGAATCTTTGGCGAGATGATGTTCGATTCAATCTGGAGATAGATGATTGTGTAAATAAGGAATGCGATGCCTGCCCACATTACGTTAAAACCAAGTAGCAAAGCGACAATTGCACCGCCAATAAAGCTACCGAACATTGGAATTAAGCAGAACACGCCGGTAATTAGGCCGAATGGGAAAGCGAGGCCTGGAGCGATGCCGAAGATTAAGCAAATGATGAATACTGAGATTGTGGTGCAAGCTGCGTTTATTAGGGCTACGGTAACTGCACTGGAAACGTAAGTCGAGACTGTTTCGGCTAGTTTGCCGACTACGCGCTGGGCGCGTTTAGTGTTTTTGGTTTTGCCGAATACGCTCCAGAACTTTTTGACGAGAGCTGGGCCTTCTGTAAGCATGAAGAAGGCTAGTACTAAGGCGAGAATTACGACAGCAAAGAAGCTGCCGATTGAGCTGATGGAGTTGCTGAGTACGGTGCCAAAATCTCCGACCATGTTTTTGGAGAATGACTCTACGATTTGATTAATCTGATCTTGGAGATTGGCGATGCCGAGGCTATTGCCGATTTTGTTGATTAGACCGATGTTGCCAGTTGCGTCATCAACGAGTGATGGAAGGCTACTGAAGAATTTAATAGATTCGTTTGCGACGGTTGGAATTACAATACTCGCGAATGCAATAATGAAGCCAACTACGAGAATGTAGGAAATTGCGATAGAGAAGCCACGACTTTTGCTTGGGAAAATTCCAGCGATTTTTTTGATGAGCGGGGAAATTGCTAACGAAAAGAATAGCGCCGAAAAGATGATTGATAGACCGAAGCTAGCTTTATAAAGAAGGTAGCCGGCAATAATAAAACCAATAATGACGAGCCAAAAACGAATGAACGTCTTGGTGTCGATTTGGACTTTTGTCGTAGTACTCATGCTTTAATTGTACCACGGTTAAAATAGGTTTAAGCGTGATAATAATTTGACATGAATTCAGACATATATTCGTCAAAAGTATCGTTTAGGATGCTTTCGCGGATTTTGTCGCAAATGCGAACAACGAAGCGCTCGTTATGGATACTAGCGAGAGTTTTGCCAGTAATCTCATCAACTTTATATAGATGATGAAGGTAAGCAGCAGTGAAATTCTTACAAAGATAACAATCGCAATCATGGTCAATTGATTCGAAGAGCTCGCGGAAGCGGGCATTTTTGATATTAACGCGGCCGTGCGGAGTATAAAGAGCGCCGTTACGAGCTTGGCGAGTTGGGGCGACGCAATCAAAAGTGTCGCAGCCAAATTTTGCGCCGATGAACAAATCACGTGGTTCGGAGCCCATGCCAAGAAGATGGCGTGGTTTGTCGTTTGGGAGGATTTCGTTTGTGAGCTTGATAATGTTGGCGGTTTCGTCGGTTTCAGTAGTGTATAGGGAGCCGATGCCGTAGCCGTCGACTGGCTGTTTTGCCATGAGCTCGGCGGATTCACGGCGGAGATCTTCGAATAGTCCGCCTTGAACAACCGCATAAAGATATTGTTCTGGTTTGCCCTTAGCCTTGTATTCGGCAGCCATGCGCTGATGTTCGGCAATGTTGCGCGGAAGCCAATCGTGCGTACGTTTCATGGCCTTAGCGACTTTGTCTTTGTCGGTAGAATCAATGGCTTGATCGAAGGCCATGTGGATATCTGCGCCAATTTTCCACTGGGCTTGCATGGAGATTTCTGGATTCATGCGGATTTTATCGCCGTTGATGTGAGACTTGAAGGTGACGCCGTCATGATCGATTTTGGCATCCGTGAGAGAGAGCATTTGGAATCCGCCAGAATCAGTAAAGCTTGGACCGTGCCAGCTAGTAAATTCGGCAAAACCGCCGGCTTTTTCGATGAGGTCTGGGCCTGGAGCCAAAATGAGATGATATGTATTAGCAAGGATGCCTTGCGAACCTAGTTCTCTCATTTGGGCATGCGTAATGGCCTTGACTGAAGCGCGAGTTGCGGCGCCGATGAAGGCTGGGGTTTTAATGTCGCCGTGCGGAGTATGGATTATGCCGGCGCGCATAAGACCGTTTTGTTTTTCGATGTCAAACTTTAGCATATAAACATTGAATCTCCATAACTTAGTAGTTTATAGCCACTCGATACGGCGTGTTCGTAAGCTGGTTTGAGATTTTCCCAACCCGCAAAAGCCGCCGTAAGCATGAGGACGGTGGATTTTGGTGCATGAAAATTAGTCACAAGTGCATCAATTACTTTGAATTTGAAACCTGGATAAATAAAGATATTATCTTCACCCTCGGTCTTGCCGGTTTTTGCCCAGAATTCTAGAGTACGAGTGACTGTGGTGCCGACTGCTATGACGCGATGGCCGGCTGCCTTGGTGGATTCGATAGCTTTGATAGTCTCGGCTGGTATGTGAAACCACTCTGAATGCATATGATGGTCTTCGACGTTGTCGCTACGGATTGGCAGGAAAGTGCCGAGACCGACATGCAGGGTGAGGTATTGAATCTGAACGCCCTTATCTGCAAGTTTTTGCATTAGTTCTTTGGTCATGTTTAGACTGGCCGTAGGCGCAGCGGCCGAGCCGAGCTCTTTAGCCCAAATGGTTTGGTAACGCTTGATGTCATTCTTGTCTGCATCGCGATGTAGATATGGGGGAAGTGGCACATTGCCGTAGTCTGCGACGATGTCGGTTAATTCACGACTGGCGGTGACGGTTGCAGTGCCATTGCCGAGAATTTCCTTAATAGTTATGGTGTCGGTAGTTTTTGAATCGTCGGCGACATTTTTGACGGTGAGCTGGTCGCCTTCGTGTAGTTTGCCGCGATACATGACGTGATCGATTTCGCCATCATGCTTTTCGAGCACGACTAATTCGCGCGGACGGCCATCTGGGAGTTCGGTAAAGACGCGGGAGCGCATAACGCGAGTATCATTGAGAACGATTAGGTCTCCGGGCTCAAGGAAATCAGCTAAGTCGGCGTATTTGGAGTCGGTAACTTGGCCATTTTTGCGGTTTAGTACGAGCAGGCGAGTAGTGCCGCGGACTTTTGGCGGACGTATAGCGATATTTTCCTCGGGGAGGTTGTAATTAAAATCGGAAACTAACATTCTACATATTATACAATAATTTTACAGATAGAAAAAGGCCCCAGACCTGACGGTCCGGGGCGGGTGTAAGATGGGCGGGCGGGATAGCCTCAGTGGAAGATCAGATCTTCCCGAGGACATCGTCCGCGATCATGCGGGTAACGGTGGCGTCGTTCTGCTCCAGGCGGATGTCATAGTAGCCGATAAGGGCCTTGAGGGCATCCACGATCTTCTGGTGGTTTCTCTGGCCGGGCTTGTATGCCTTCTGCTCGGACTCGAGCATCTTGATCAGAGTGGCCTTGCTCTTTTCGAACTCGGCGCTTTCCTTCTTGATAGCGGTGGCGCGGGTGATGACGTCGTTGGTTACGGTAATGTTCTTGTCTGCCATAATAATTTTCCTCCTTATGGCGCAGGCTCTTGGTAGCCCGCTGTGCAAAAATGACACTATAATGCAACATCACATGAGTGATTATTAATATTGTAGCACAAATGTCTTAAAATGTCAATAGGTAATGCTCAATATATCTATTTTAAGGTATTTTAAGGTTCGACGAATAGACTGGTATTATAAAGATAGGAGAAAAACCAAGATGAGAGTATTGTATGTAGAAGATGAGAAATTCTTGGCGGAAGGCTCTGGTTTGGGGCTTGCAATCGCGAAAGCGGTTTGCGATCAAAACCATTGGAAAATTGTGGCTGAGTCAGGGAAAAAGAACACGAAATTTACTCTGAGTTTCTAAATAAGATATAATTAAGCTATAGTTTAATTATATTTTTATGGAAAACATAGCTCCAAGTGTAGACTCTGACGTTGAAGAAGAGGTCGTTGGCGAAGAAAAGAACCCTAGAATTGGGATGATTGTTGGGCTGATTGTGGGCGTGGCACTTTTGATTGGCTGTATTTGTGGCGTAGGGATGTTGCTTGGCGGAATAGTGAAATTTGGAAACTCTGTCGAGAGAATTATAGAAGAAGATGCCGAAGTAGTTGAAGAAGAAGAGGAAGAAACAACAAAACCGGCCGCAAGCAACAAGAATTATATTGGAGATTCGGATTTTGGCTATTTGGAAGTTGATCGAACTTGGTCGAATTATGAGGACGATGAAGAAAGTGAAATGTTGCGCTATAGTAGCGGGCTATATCTGATTTCTTTATATGCGGTGCCGAAGCTTCAGTCGAGTAGTGAGGATTACCAAAAGAACGTGTTAGATGCCTTGAAGGAAGAGGGGTTAACGGATGCGACGAGTGAAGTAGCTAAGCTTGGCAATTACGATGCGTACAAAATTAGTTGTTATTTTGTGGACAAAAATATGCATCTGGTGATATGGATTTTTGAAGCAGAAGATGGCAAAACTCATTATGTTTCCGTGGAGGGGCCAGACGAGAATAATGAGAAATTCGAAATTCCTGAGAAGTTTACTCTGAAAAAAGAAGATTAAATTATAAAGAAATAAGAATGATGCCAGATATCGCAAGAATTGCGGCGATAATTTTTCTGACTATTCGGCTTTTTTCTTTCAGAAGGAAGTAGCCAACAATCACATTGGAAATGACTGTTAGACTAGCGAGTGGTGCCACAACTGAAACTTCGCCCATGGAATAAGCGATTAATAAGACTAAGTATTGAAGTCCCCATCCGGCTCCGGTAAGAAAATAGAATGGCTTGTTTGCACGTTTATATTCCTTTGCGATGTCGGAAGGACGCACTCGATTGCATATGGAAATAATGAGTGCTGGAACGAAATATAGAAATGCCGTATAGAATGGTAGGCTAAATTCACCAGAGTGACCTACGTCAATTAATCCAGCAACAACATTGCACGCATATGCCAAAAGGCCGAGTGCGATATATTTTATTTCTTTAGTTTTCTTGCTTTGCCAGAATACTAGGATATTTCCGCCAACGATTAGTAGAATGCCCAGAACTTTGGAAAGCGTTATTTGTTCGCCTAAGAGAACAAAGCCGGCCAATGTCATTAAAACTGTATAGCTCTGTTGCAAGATGCTGACGACTGAGGCTTCTAGGTTTTTGCGGACATTGGCAATTATGAAATTGTTGATTGCATAAAAAATGCAAGATAGTCCTAAGAATAAGTATGTCCAGGGGTTAGACGGAAGTTTGAATCCAAAGAATGGGGTGAAGAGCAGACAACTGATCCCAGCTAATAATTGCAGGCCAACTGTTTGTGCGGCTGCTTTTTTCATTGTGCGCGTCGTGACTTTGTATGACTGATTGAAAGTGGTCGCGATGAGGATATATAAAATTATGACGAAAGCTTGCATGTGCCTTCTTCGAAAACAATATTAGTTGGGTTTGCTACATAGATTCTCATATGAATATCATACACCAGGGTATGCTATAATATATATCTATAATAACAGATACAGCAGGCAGGTTATGAGTTTACAAATAGGAATTGTTGGTTTAGCAAATGTTGGCAAGAGCACGCTTTTTAATGCATTGACGAATGCTGGTGCATTGGCGGCGAATTATCCGTTTGCGACAATTGAACCTAATACTGGCATTGTTGGCGTTCCGGATGAACGTTTGGACGTGCTTGCGAAAATGTATGATTCGGATAAAGTTGTTCCAGCGACGGTGGAATTTGTGGATATTGCTGGTTTAATTGCTGGCGCGTCAAAAGGTGAGGGCTTGGGAAATAAGTTTTTGGCAAATATTCGCGAATGCAAAGTGATTTGTCATGTTGTACGAGCTTTCGAAGATGCAAACGTTACGCACGTTGCTGGCGGACCTGATCCAAAGCGCGATATCGAAACGGTAGAGACGGAACTTGCATTAGCTGATATAGAAACGCTTGAAAAAACTTTGCCAAAGATTCAGAAGGAAGCGCGTGGTGGCGATAAAGATGCCGCAAAGAGGGCCGAACAGGCAACAAAGGCGCTTGATGACTTAAAGAGCGGGAAGCTTCATATCGATGCGGTAGATGGTCTCGACTTGCTATCTGCAAAACCGGTCTTTTATATGTTCAATATGGATGAAAATGAATTAACCGATGACGCAAAGCGTAAAGAGCTGTCCGATCTTGTAGCGCCGCAGAAGTGTGTATTCGTAAATGCGAAGCTAGAATCAGAGATGGCAGATATGTCCAAGGAAGATAAGAAAGAATTCTTGGATAGTTACGGCATTAAAGAAGATGGCTTAACGCAATTGGTGCATGTTGCTTACGATACGCTTGGTCTTCAGAGTTATTTGACCGCGGGGAAGAAAGAGACTCGCGCCTGGACGATTAAGCAAGGCGCAACTGCGCCGGAGGCGGCTGGTGTAATTCACACGGATTTCCAGCGTGGCTTTATTGCGGCAACAATTTGTTCATATGATGATCTAGTAAAACTAGGGTCAGAAAAAGCTGTGCGTGAAGCAGGTTTAATGCGCACGGAAGGCAAAGACTACGTAATGCGTGACGGCGATGTAGTCGAGTTTAAATTTAACGTTTAAAGTATAAAATTTGTTGCGTTTTAGAAGTCGCTTATGCTAAACTAGTTGTATGAGTCTAGGTTATGGTGTGGGCGACTTCTTCGCATTAGATATCGGAACAGACGCACTTAGGATGGTACAGCTATCTGGGAATATTCAGCATGGCTTTGTTTTGGAGCGTTTCGCTTATGTTCCTGTAAGTCGTCAGATTTTACAAGATGGAAGTGATGCTGGCAAGCGTCGCTTGGGAGAAACAATTAAGAGTGCTGCCGACCAGGCAGGCATTAAAACGAAGAATATCGCGATGGGTATGCCATCGAGTAAGACCTTTACTACGATTATTGAGATTCCGACTCAAGATAAAAGGTCAATGGAAAAGATTATTAAATACCACGCCGACCAATATATTCCAATGCCTATCGATGATGCGAAGGTAGACTATGTAATTTTGGGGCCTAGCCCAAATGACCCACAGATAACAGAGGTATTATTGTCTTGTACTGCAATCGCCTATGCAGAGGAGAGAATGGAAAGTGTTGAGTCTTTTGGATTTAACATGGTTGCACAAGAGCCAGATTCATTGGCGATGTCTCGTTCTCTAACGCCTCCAGGCGTAACCGATGCTAGATTGATTATCGATTATGGCGAAGATTCCACGGATTTGTCGATTGTTTATGGAGCACCTCGTCTAGTGCGTATGCTTCCAGGCGGTCTATCCGTACTTGTACGTACAGTCGCAAACTCCTTAAACGTTAAGGAAAGTCAGGCGCGTCAGTTTATTTTGAAATTCGGTCTTGCACAGGATAAGCTTGATGGTCAGGTATTTAAAGCGCTCGATCAGACACTTGAGAACTTTGCTTCAGAACTTACGAAGTCTATTCGTTTCTTCCAGACGAAGTATCCGACAGTAAAAGTGGGTGGCATTGTGCTATCTGGCTTTGCCGGTGTGATTCCGTTCCTTCCAGAATATCTTGAAGCGAAGACTGGAGTACAGACGATTCAGGGTAACCCATGGCAGATGGTTCGCGTTACTCAGCAACAGCAGCAGGCATTGTCTCAGGTTGCAGCGGAATTTTCTGTGGCAATTGGTTTAGCGGAAAGGACGAATAGTAGGTAGTAGTATGTACGAAATTAACTTAGTCCCAGATATTAAAGCAGAGTTATTAACGAAGCAGAAGTTACGTAACTTGATTATCTTGATTTGTATTGTCGTAGCAATCGCTTGTGGCGCAGTATTGCTGATTCTCGGCGGTATTGTAGGCACGCAGGCTATTACGATTGAGACTCAGAAAGCCGAAATTAAGTGTCGCTCGACCGGTGAAGGTACTTGTAGGAATACTGGTACTGCCGTGAACAATTTCCATAACTTGAACGAGCTCTTGACAATGCAGTCACAGATGAAAGACTTAAGTGTACTCAATGCGAATAAAATTAAGCTATCTCGCCTATTCCCAATTTTCGATGCGATTCTACCAGACGATCCTATCGAGGGTACGGTAAGTGTTACCGATGCGGCGATGGACTTTAGCACAATGTCGTTCTATATGGAAGCCGTATCTTATAACAGTATTGCGTTTACTGCGCAGGAGGCCTTCAGGAAGAATCTTCCAGAAGTTTATTACGATTACGGCGATTATATGCGTAAAGATAAGGAAACTGATCAATATGTTGCGATTCCTTCCTTCTGTATTACTGAGTCAACTGAAAATGGTATTGTTTATGGATATTACTATAAGGGTAAGCCTGGCTGCGAAGCTCCGATGATTGAAGAAACGAACAAGAAGGATGAGAGCAAAGAAAAAGACGAAAACGATACTACCGCTGATGAGTCTGAAAATGAAGAAGCTAAAGAAGTGGACGATAATCTTAATACTGAGTATGAAATTATCAAGATTCGCCGTACCTATGCGGATGAAGAAGATAAGACGACATACATAAATGGTAATGATAAGTTCCGCAAAGAAGGTGAGCCTAAAATTAAGGATTACTATTTCGAAAGTAAATGTATTATGTATGATTCCGAAGGTAAGTTTGATGAAGACGCTACTTTGGAGACTTGCCCGCTAGTCGATGAGGAACCCGAAGTATTCGATGGGTCTTATGGTAAGAATGACGATGGCCAGAAGATTTTGACCTTTAGCGCTTCTTTCATATTAAATAGAGAACCATTTGTATCTGCCAATAAGCACATGATGATTATTGGTCCTTCCCGTAGAAATGTAACGGATAGCTATCAGCAAGTTCGCCCAATCTTTACTGAAAAGGATGAAGTGGTGGAGGAAACAAAATAATGGCAGAAAAAACGAATTCTAGCAAAAAGAGTGGCCCAGCGATAGGCAAGAGGGCTAAGATTGATAAAGCGCAGAGAAACATGCTGATCTTTGTCGGGGCTGCGTCAGTAGTGCTCGGCATTACATTAGTCTTGGTTGTTTATTTTGCAAAAACGATGGCCTTTAATGCGAAAATTATTGGCGTGAATGGCGAAGTTATTGACGTATATAAAAGAACGCAAACAAGTCTAGAAACTATTTCTAGAGAGATTACGGAATTGTCCGCTAATGAGTCTTTCGAATCTGTGGGTAGGCAGCGTAGCGAAAACTGTGCTGTGTTTGATGAAACAGAGGAAGATGGCGTAAAGACGGAATTCTCTCTTGAGGAGATTGAAACTGCACGCGAATGTTCTGCTCTCCGTGTTATTACGGACGCACTTCCTTCTGTCATGAACAGAGAGACGGCAATGACCAGTTTTATTATTCTTCTAGAACTACCAACAGATGGAAGTAGTGTAGATAGCGCATCTGGCGGCGACTTGGGGGTTGCTACGGTAGGAGGCGTTGACTTAAACACTATCGATATGGCCGTTAGCTTCGATGATTCTGATGAAGGAAGAATCTTTAGGTCGCTTGAATCAATTGAGAAATCTATTAGGAATTTTGATATTAAATCTGTGGCTATAACATTCCGTGATGGGCAAGGCTTGGAGCTTGGAACAACTTATGCGACATATTATTCTGGCGATTCTAGCCTACAATATATTAAGCGTACGATTTGTGCGGATAAAGATAATGAAAAGTGCATGAAGGCTGGCGGTGATGACTCAATAGTCGACATGGGTACATCGAGTGAATAGGAAGGAGATTTAATGAAAAGCACAGATATAGCATTGATTATATTAATCGCAGTAATCTCCGTAATTGTTTCTTACTTTGCCTTTAATGCGATTCTTGGTGATCCATCCGAGAAGGTAGAACAGATTACCTATATTCGCGATATTGATACGAATATAGAACAGCCAGATTTGGAGACTTTTAATATTTACAGCTATAACCCAACAGTAGATGTTCATATTGGTCGTTGTGAAGTTGGCCAGGTATATATCGCTGAGACTAAGGAATGTCGTACGATTTCTGCTGATGACATCAAGGTTGATGTCAATAAACCTGATGAAGAGGAATAGAACATGCTCCTAAATAAGGAGATGCAAGATAAGGTAGTAAGCCTTCTCGTTGAGAACGGCTTGGTTGATGCTGGTCTCGTAAAAAAGACTTACAATGAGGTGGCTAAGAGCGGCCAGCCGATTTTGGCTGTCATGAAGAGTAAGAATGTGGCTACCGATGACTGTATTCAGCACGCGACCGCAGTTGTTTTGAATGTTGCTTATTACGATGTGCGACGCATCAAGTTTGATAAAGATATACTACGCAAGATTCCGCAAGACGTAGCGCAACGCTCTAAGGCGATTCCGTTAGGTATGCAGAATAGCATGCTGGTTGTAGGTATGCTTGATACGACGAACGTCCAGCGTACTGACTACATCTCGACGCTTGTCCGTATGCCGATTAGAACCGTAATGGTCTCTGAGGCTGGCATCGAGAATGCAATGATGCAGTATATCTCCGACCTTAAGGATGTTGATAAGGCTGCACAACAAGAAGAGGCCGAGATGCGTTCTCAGTCTGGTGCGGTTGCGCAGACTATTACTCAGGATTCGCCGATTTCGAAGGCTTTGGCCTCGATTCTAGATTATGCAGCTAAGTCTAAGGCTTCGGATATTCATATCGAGCCGCTAGAGAAGTCTCTTGTGATTCGCATGCGCATTGATGGTGTTTTGCGCCAGACGATGGAGCTACCGAAATCGATTGAGGCGGCATTAGTGTCACGCATTAAGATTATGGCGAAGTTGAAGATTGATGAACATCGTATCCCGCAGGATGGTCAGTTCGCTGTAGTAGTTAACGATAATGCTATCGACCTTCGTATTGCGACATCGCCAGTGGTCTGGGGCGAGCAGGTGGTTATTCGTCTTTTGGATAAATCTGGTACTTCTATGGAAGTGGAGAAGATGGGTATGACCGGCCGTGCTCTTGCGGATGTCCTTGACGGTATTGCGAAGCCGAATGGTATGATTCTCACTTCTGGTCCTACTGGTTCTGGTAAGTCTACGACTCTCTATGCTTTGATTAAGAAGATTAAAGATGAGAAGATTAACATCGTTACGCTTGAGGATCCGGTCGAGTACAAGATGGATGGCGTGAATCAGATTCAGATTAATACGGATGCCGGTTTGACCTTTGCGTCTGGTCTTCGTTCTATTTTGCGTCAGGACCCTGACGTAGTAATGGTAGGTGAGATTCGCGATGGCGAGACTGCAAACCTTGCGGTTCAGGCGGCTTTGACTGGTCACCTTGTGTTCTCGACGCTACACACCAACTCGGCGGCAGGTATTATGCCTCGTCTTTTGGATATGGGCATCGAGCCGTTCTTGATTGCGTCTACGTTGAACACAGTTATTGGCCAGCGTCTTGTGCGCCGTGTGGCGGAACGTCGTGAGAGCTATCAGAGCTCCGAGCTTGAAACGAATTCGATTAAGCAGATTGTCGGTAATTTGTTGCCTCAATCGCAGGGCGACGTAGCGGCAGTGAGCGAGAAGCTTGGCTATGGTACGTTGCCAGTAGCGAACTCGAAGAGCTTTACGCTCGTGAAGGGCGTGGAGTCCGATGAAGCTCCAGGCGGTTACAAAGGGCGCGCTGGTCTTTATGAGACAATTTCTGTTGATGAAGACATTCAGAAGTTGATTGTGGCACACGCTACATCTGGCGATATTATGCGCGTGGCAAAGATGAAAGGTGCGATTACGATGCGTCAGGACGGTACGTTGAAAGCTCTTACTGGCGTAACGACAATGGAAGAAGTGAACCGCGTAGCATCCGACCTTGCATAAGGTTAAGCTGTATTGACTTTTACCTCAATTTGTGCTATAATTAGTACGTTGAGGTATTTTTGTTGCCTTAAGGCACATTGAAGAAAGGGGGGATATGATTGTTTCCTATATATATCTGTTGGGACAAACATGTCACTGAAGCAGAAATAAAGGCAATCCGTAAAGCCATAGAAGATATTCAAGCGATTTTTGGTTGCAGCGTTTACTGCTACGGCAATTCCAAATGGCTAATGGGACAATACAAATCCGCCGATGAGATATTGGCGGCTGTTCCTAAAAGATCGAATGGCAGAGTCGACGGCACAAAAACGATGGAACTCATGATTAAGACGTCGCGAGAATGGTTCGAGCCGGGGGTGTTTATGCTATTCACCGGCAAAGAGCTGGCCATGGACGGAATGGAATGGTGCTTTGGCTGCGCGAGAACTGGCAAGAGGGTGGCGGTCGAATCTACTGCGTGGTATCGTCACCTGCCGAAAGGACAAATGTATGCGTGCATAGCGCGTACGCTTCGCCACGAGATTGGGCATACGTTCCGCTGTGCAGCGGATTTGAAAAGACCTAATACCGTTGATAACCATGGCCCACATTGTACTAATAAAGGTTGCACGATGCGACAGACTGGTACTATGAAGGATCTACTCGCTGCAATAAAAGAGGAGAATCCGAATCACTACTTCTGCCATCAGTGCATGAACGACATCAGGACGTTCAAAAAGGCGCAAGAAGCGTCGAACGTCGTGAGAATCCGCGGAAGGAGAGGAGCATGATTGTCTGGAGCCCCGGTGAAAGCCGGGGCGTTTTTTATTGCATTACTCTTAGGTGGCTTGTTATAATCTTTGAAGGCGATGTTCTTGTTCTTTAATTTTTTCTAGGGGTTGATTTTTTTGAATTATAAAAGAGTGATAGCAGGTGTCTTGATGGTACTGGTCATGCTTGTCCAATTTTCTCCGTCGGCGCTTGCGTATTCCGCAACTTGGCACCAGGTTTCAGGTTTTGATTATGTGCCTAGTTCCTCGATTAATAGCGCAGTTGCTCGCAGCGGTGATACGGTTATATTTGAGGGCGTGGCATATGGTACCAGCGGGAGATTTGGCGTACGTCTACAGAGCCGTTCATTAACCGGAGATGGAAGCTTTACGGACGTTATTGATGTATCGTGGAGATATGTCACGCCTACGACTGGACAGACATATAATACGTCAACTGGGCAAGAGGTAGATGGTAAATTCTTTAGGTTGTATTGGAATATACCTAATACGCTCTCTTATCTAGTGCCAAGAGAATATAGAGTAGTACTGTTATGCGTCGGTACTCCTCATACGATAGAATTGAGGGATATATCCGTATATAAACAGGCTAATTAGTGCATATAGAACATCGCCTCGCTCGTCATTAATGGCGAGCGTTTTTTATTGCTATAATATAATTATGTTCAATTGTATGTTGGTTTTAGCAATTAATGCCATAATTATGATTTTTTGTGGGGTGACATTTTTACACATAAATGTGACCCTCATTTGGGTATATTCATTCTTATTAACTATTTTGTCTATTTTCGATGTCATTTTATATAGGAAAAAATACATAAAATCAGACAAGAGCATCAGACGCGATTATAATTATTGTTTTAGTGGAATATATTTGCTATTAAAGGTTTTTATTATTAATACTTTTTCCGACTTTGCATCTGAATTGCCGTTGCTTGTTGGGGCTGAAGCGGTTAATTGCTTATTTATAAAGGTGATACTATTTGCTCTTGCTGATTACTGTATGATAAGAACGCTCAAGGAGTATAGTAAGAGATTGATTGTTGGGCATATGATATTACAGTTCGTAATTATGTGTGTCGTTCGTTTGATCATGGTAGCCAATGGATATGCGGCGACTGGTATAATTGCGGAAAACTTATTGCTAAGCATGATGCCGATGGCCATGTTTGGATTGCTTAAGAGATAATATATCGAGGCTACTGGCAACTTTTATGAGTTGAGAGAGAGCGCTTTGCTGCGCAAAGCTTTCCTATAGGGCGTCGCCTCGGAAATATGAATGCAAGCATTCTATTTCGCTCGGCTCCTACTATAGGCGAACTACGTTCGCTTCCCTCAACGGAGCAGTGCATAAAAAAATATCCTGTTCGGACACTTTTTTATGCACTGGTGCGGGTTGAGAGAGTCGAACTCTCGTGTTGAGTTTGGAAAACTCACATAATAACCGTTATATGAAACCCGCAAAGATCCATACATGGGGTGGGTAAGAGGGTTCGAACCTCCGACCTTCGGTGCCACAAACCGACGCTCTAACCAGCTGAGCTATACCCACCATGTAAAAATAGACACGTCTTTTTAGATTGACGTGTCTAGATTATATCAGATTCTGGGCTAGTTGGCAAAGACTAGGATGTATGCCAAGTAACCGAGACCACCGCCGGCAGCGATGACGCCGAGGACGACGAGCGTCCAGAGCCAACCAGAATGTTTCTTTGGAGCTTCGGTGACCATATGTTTCTTCTTGGTACTGGAAGCTTTGCTTGGGCTCTTTGAGCTATAAACATTCTTAGTGCTGTGAAGGGCAGCAGTGCTTGTTTCTGGGATATCAGTGCCGAGTGGGCGCTTTTCGACTTTTGTATTAGTCAAGAATGGGGAACGAACGCCGAGAGAATAATTATTGGCATTCGGCGCCGCTGGCTTCTTTGTCGGCTCTGCCTTTTTGGCTGGAGCTGCTTTTGCGACTGGCTTTACGGCGGTTTTAGCGACGGGCTTCGCGACTGGCGCGGAAGCCTTTTGTTGACGTTGTTGGATTTGTGCGGCTACGCTTGGGCGTGCTATGACTGGACGAGCGGCAGGAGCGGCAGCCTTTGCGCTACGCGTGGCAATAGCTGGACGCGGTGCGGTAGTAACCTTGCGTGCGACTGGGCGCATGCCTGGATTAGCGACTGGGCGTACGGCTGGACGTGGAGCTGCTTTTGCGACTGGCTTTACGGCCGGATGCATGGTTGCAGCGGTCTTTGGGGTAGGGAGGGGCTGAGTGCGGACAAAATCCATGAATTGACCACGAGGACGCTGAACGACTGGCCTTGCGACTGGTTTGGTCGCGGTTTTGGTAGTCGTGGAGCGGTTTTTGATTGCTTCATTAACGGCTTTGTCTAGCTCTGCGTAGTCAATATTATCGCTCATTTATTTTTCCCTTTAGCTGTCTCAACAATAGCACAAAATGAATCTGCTATCAAACTTGCACCTCCGATGAGGAGGCCATCGATGCCTGGAATGTCTAAGTATCCGCCTGCTGTGTCGGCATTGACGGATCCACCGTAAAGAATAGAAATGTCTTCGGCGATTTGTTTGTTGTATAGTTTTGCGATGTGTTCGCGGATGATCAGCTCTGCCTCGGCGATATCGGCTGGTTTGGCCGGTTTTGCGTTTTTGTTACTGGAAATTGCCCAAACTGGTTCGTAGGCAATAATTACCTTAGAAATGTCCTCTTTACTTACTTCATGTAAGCCGTTTGTGAGCTGGCTATAAATAGCGGCTTTGGTCTCGCCATCTTTGCGTTCGAGAGCAGTCTCGCCGATACACAAGACAGGAGTTAAGTTGTTGCGAATAGCGGCGGCGACTTTTTGCGCAATGTCTTCTTCGCTTTCATTAAATACGTAGCGACGTTCGGAATGGCCGACGATAGCATAGTCTACGAAACCACGAATTTGCGCGACGGAAGTTTCGCCTGTGTAAGCACCGTAATCGCGCCAGTAGAAATTCTGGGCGGCCAATTTGAATTGACGTCGGTTAATTTGAAGGGATAGTGGTTGCAGTGTGACCGTTGATGGCGCAAGTATCACCTGTACATTTCGCGATGGGGAAATGCGGTTGCTTAACCGGTTGAGATACAAACTTGCTTCGCCGGGCGTGAAGTTCATTTTCCAGTTAGCAATAATATAAGTTTTGCGAGGACTAGTCATACTATTATTTTAGCATAAGCGACTAGTTTTTGAGAGGGGATTAGAGGGCGTATTCCTTACAGCCGTAACCGAGGCGAGCGAAAATAAAGAATAGTTCGTTGAGGATGAGTACGATGATTGCCGGAATTGCGAAAAGCGGAGCATGGAAGACGGTGATATGTACGACGATACCCCAAACAATAGTAGTAGATAGAAGTTCGACTTGGTGGATGCTAAGTTTGGTTAACTTGGCGATTTTGCCGATGATTTTGCGGATATCGTCGTTGTAATGGCGCATAACTAATATGAAGACTATGATGATTGTGATGGAGAATACAATGCCGAGTATGGCAAGAGCGGTGTTGTTTGCGGGGGTGTCAGCAAGGGCGGTTGTGTCGGCGTTGTTGACGATGGAATAGACAGTTTGACGTGAGAGACTGTTATCTGTAGATGGGTCTGACGATGGTTTTGGCAGGAAAAGTATAACGAGGGAACCAACAAGAAAGACGGTTCCTAAAGTTAGCAGGAACCGTCCAATAACTCGACAGATTCGTGCAAAAAGATAATTCTTCATGCACT
Source organism: Candidatus Saccharimonadota bacterium (assembly GCA_017541245.1). Taxonomy (GTDB): domain Bacteria; phylum Patescibacteriota; class Saccharimonadia; order Saccharimonadales; family Saccharimonadaceae; genus UBA2834. Next base: position 80,588 of record JAFXZL010000001.1, on the reverse strand, counting down.
TATTTTAGCATAACTATTCTGTGACGCCGAGGATGCCACGGAGAGCGTATGCGGTGTCTTCGTGGTTGCGTACCGTGATGGTGTCGACGCCCATTTGTACGACTGGATAGTCGTTGCCACCTGGCTGAGTCATGTCGCCAAAGTATAGAATTTCTTCTTTTTCTACCTTTAGTTCTTCCATGAGGTGTGTCATGCCGAATACCTTGTTCATGCCTGGAGTGATGGCATTAATGGAAGTGGTGCCACCAATTTCGTAGTCATAAGCTGGAGCAAGCTCTTTAGCACGCTTGACGATTGCTTCGCGCTTTTTGCAGTCTGGATCCCAGGCATACTTAGCTTCTGTGCCAGCCTTTTGGCCGAGGGCAGAGAAGGTGACTTGGCTGAGGCGATTTTCGATGATTTCATCGCCTTCGGCGAGCTTGTCTTCTTCCCAATAGCCGAGTTCTTTGGCTGCTGTTTCGATGGCTTCGGTGATTTCCTTAACTTGCTTATCGGTAAGTGGGTAACTATAGACCTGCTTCCATTCTTTGTCTGCGGCACTATAGCGATAATACTGAGTGCCCTGAGCTACGAATAGATGAAGATGTTCGAGTTGTTCTGGTGTGGCGTCCTTGAGCTGGTCGACAATTTGGAAAAGGAATTGATCATACTTCTGGCCAGAAATTGGACAGATTTCGTAATGGTCGAGACATTTTGTGAGTAATTCTGCAATCTCTGGAGGAATTGGCGTTTTGGCAATATTTAGGGTTTGATCGACGTCAAATGCTAATACTTTTTTCATTTAAAATACCTCCAAGTGTTATGGAGGATATTATATAAGATTTTGGGTTCTAGATAAAGAGAAAGCCACGCTCCTTTCAAAGCGTGGCTGTTGGATTTCTCAGAGAATGCACCTTGCGGTGCGCGGATGCTTAGTCCTCGGGCATGAACATGCACCTTGCGGTGCGCGGATGCTTAGTCCTCGGGCATGAACTTGTTGAGGATAGCGAGATCCTCAGGGGAAAGCAGATCCTCGGGCGAAGCCGGCTTCTTAGGAGCAGGCTTCTTGGTGCCGCCGGGGTTGGTGCCGCCCTTCTTGGGATCGGGCTTCTTGGTACCGCCGGGGTTGGTGCCGCCCTTCTTGGGATCGGGCTTCTTGGTACCGCCGGGGTTGGTGCCGCCCTTCTTGTCGTCAGACTTCTTGGTGTCGGCTTTCTTGCCGGTGGCCTCCAGCCACTTCAGGATCCTCTCGCCGATCTCGACGATCTGATCGCTGGAGAGCTTTCCGTAAGGTACCTCGACGGAGATGAACGGGATCTTGTAGACCTTCGTCTTGTCGTCGGTGTCCTTTTCCTCACGGATGTCGGTGGTCACGCGGGCCTTCTCGTCGACGGTCTTGCCGATGAGCTTGGCGCGCTTGCCGAGCCAGTCGGCGACCAGGCGGTTGACGGCGTCACGCTGCTCCTTCGTGCTGAGCTCGCCGATAGCGGGAGCATCGATGGTCAGCTTGTCCATGTTGCGGCCGTCTCCGGGGCGCTTGAAAGCTTCGCTGGTAACGACCATGTCGTCACTTGCGGGCATTTCGGCCAGGTTCATTGCGGTGGTTCCGTCGGGTGCGATGAAGATAACATTCTTTTTCATAGCAAAATTTCCTTTCTCCCCTCTTTGGGGCTATCCCTTTTTGGGACTGTATAGATTCTTACCAGACGCGGTTTTGCGAACTGGTGCCCATCTTACCGAGCATAAAACGCATTAATGGAGGAATTAGTGCGCTTAATGCTCGATAAGATATCGGGATTAGGAAAACTATGATTTTCTCTGAGAGTAAAGGTACTGTACTCGATATTTCGCGAGTACATGTATATACTATCACACTTTTGCTAAAAAGTCAATACTATTTTGTGGTTTTTTGTGGTTATGGTAATAAAAAGCCCCCGCTTTGGTTATGGCGGGGGGAAGGGATTATCTCATGCGGCTGATTTCGCAAATCGCTTTGTAGAGCTGGGTCGTGGCCGCATTGTCGAGGTGCGCATGAAAGAATACGTCTTTCAGTGCATCTCTGATGAGAATCCGGTTGTGTGCGGGGTAATCGTGTGCGCCGATGTTCGCTTTGAGAGCTGCCATTGCAGCAAGTATCAGTTTGATGCTGGCATCGGCGTTGATAACGTCGGTGCAGTATGCCTGAATGACTGCTGGGTCGCCCTCTTCGAGCTCGTGAATCTTGTGCATTTCTGCGTAAATCTCCTGACTGCGAGCCGCGGGATTGTGGCTGACGGCGATGTGGACGGTACTATCGATATGATCGCGTTCACGCCGATACAGGATTGCAGCGTAGGGAAGTGGAAATCCGCTAACAGTTGCGGGTACAGGATTAGTCTGCAAAGATGTCTGCATAGTGATGTCTCCCTTCATAAAAGGTGCTAAGTTGGGCGGTCAGAAAATAACCGCCAGTTTTCGTGATGGCTATTATACCACGTGTGGCGGTTATTGTCAATATATGCTTATGCTTACTACTTCACTAAGGCGAATTTGTTTTTGCCTTTTTTGATAAGCGAAAGGCTAGAAATGGTTTGATCTTCGGTGGCTTTTACGCCGTTAATGGAGATAGCGTTACCGGAGATAAGCTTGCGTGCTTCGCTTTTGCTACTGGCGAGGCCGGTTTCGGCGAGAATATCGACGAGAGTTTTGCCGGCTTCGGCGGTAGGGAAGCTCTTTGCAAGAAGTTCGACATCGTTTTCGGACAAATCTTCAATCTTGCCATCGCCAAAGATAAAAGCAGTGAGCTTTTCGGCTTGTTTTGCGGCCTCTTCGCCGTGAACGACTTTGGTGACTTCGTAGCCGAGGCGTTTTTGACCGAGGCGGGCGCCTGGGTTTTCGCGGTGTTCGGCAAGGATTTGGTCGAGTTCCTCTGGCATGATGAAGGTGAAGTATTTGAAGTAATCTTCGAGCGCATCATCGGATTGGTTGAGCCAGAATTGATAGAAATCAAAGATGCTAGTTTTGTTAGCATCGAGCCAGACGGCGTTGCCTTCGGACTTGCCGAATTTGCGGCCGGTTACCTTGTCGATAATGAGAGGGCAGGAGTAGCAATCGGCGTTAGCATCTTCAAGGCGCTTGATTAGGTGAATACCAGAGGTACAGTTACCAAATTGATCGGCGCCACAGAGCTGAAGGTCTACGTTGTAGGTGCGGAAAAGATGTAAGAAATCATAGCCCTGGATTAGGGTGTAGCTAAATTCTGCGTAAGAAATGCCAGAACCACCTTCGCCAATGCGTTTTTGGACGAATTGACGGTCGAGAAGCTGGGTCATACTGAAAGCTTTGCCGATTTCGCGAAGGAATGGAAGGAACTTGATGTCCTTGAACCAATCGTTGTTGTCTACGAGCTTGGTGCCTTCCGGGGAGTGCGTAACACGGATAATCTGTGCGGCAAGGGCTTTTTTGTTCTTTTCGATTTCGTCGAGGCCCTTTAGGTCGCGTTCTACGGTGTCCTTTGGGTCGCCGATTTGGCCGGTAGCGCCACCGACAAGATAATAAGGAGTATAGCCGTGTCGCACGAAGCAAGCGCACATCATTAGAGCAGCGAGATGACCGATATGAAGAGAATCGGCGCTAGGATCGGTGCCCCAATAGAAATTACGCGGAGCTTTGTCTAAGTCTGATATCTGGTCCAATGTATGTTCGGCAACAAAACCGCGCCATTGGAGCTCTTCGGATAATTTCATGGAATACTCCTTTTAGTTAATAACTTTATTATTATAACATCTTTATAGAGGGAGGACAAAAAACCTCCCCCTTGGTGGGGGAGATTTTTTATTTTAGAAAGCACTGTTGGAAACAACAGATCCTGCGTGAACGCAATCAGATGATTTTGCTCCATAAATTGTGATCGTTTCATCGGACTTGGTCTTGAAAGACATGCATTTAATTGGATGCTCATCGTCTTTAGCGGTGACTAAATTATAGGTTTCAAGCTCTTTATAGAAATCTTCTTTGGAGCCTAGGGTTGGGTCATCTGCGGTTGCTGCCAAGATGAATGTTACGACAGCGAAGATGATTGGTAATAGGGCTATGAGCACCAAAATGCCGACTACGATAAGGATGATTTTTAGAGTGCTGCTTTTCTTTTTTGGCTCTTCAGCTGGAGTAGCTGCCGGGGCTGGAGCAGAGGAGATAACTGGTGCTGGTGCTGGCTCGGTGGCCGGTGTTGGCTCGGTGGCTGGCGCTGGCTCGGTGGCTGGTGTCTCGGTTGAAGCCGGCTCGGCTATTGGGGCTGGTTCAGTTACTGGCTCGGCAACAGGTGCTGGTTCCGTCATTGACGTCGGTTCAGCAATAGGTGTTGGCTCTGGCGCTGGAGCTGGTGTTGGCTCAGTAGAGTCAAGTGGAGTTGGATTTATTGGTGTATCATTCATACCTATATCTTAGCACAAGCATTATTTTTTTCTAAAGCGCGAGAGGAAACCGCCGATAATCTATGTTATTATTAGAAGGTGTTGGGCCCGTCGTTCAACGGATAGGACATACCCCCTCTAAGGGTACAATGCTGGTTCGATTCCAGCCGGGCCTACCATCGAAGAGTTGAAGCCAAGATGATTATTCTTGGTTTTTTGATGTTTAATATTCGTAGCAGTAGTACATATTATTAGACGAAGTGAACATCGTGATAGCTTCTTTGCCATCTTCGCCAGTAGTAATGCCGATTTCCATGTCGGAAAGACCGCCGGTTGTTTCAATATCTTTTTCTTCGCCATCTACATAGACTTCTTCGGTATCAAAGGAGACCATATAGTAGCTAAAATCGCCGCTGTTGTTTTTCTTGTGTTCATCCTCGTAGGTATAGGTGCCAGAGAAGTGATTATTCATTAGGCTGCCATAGAGACCGTATTCGAAAGTCATGTCTTTGTTGAGCTTTATTGTGGTGTAGAACTTTGTTGGGTCGTTTGTGCCAATGGCGCCGTTTACGCAGTTCCAAGTACCAGCAACGACATTCTTGACGTTGACGGCTGGTTTTTCTTCTTCCTCTTGAATCTCGTTAATGGTGTTTTCGATTTCCTGGATATCGCTTTCGTCGAGCGTACTAGCTATACCAAAGATGATTACAGTAAAGAGAATAAGACCGAGGATCGGTAAACCAAATAACACAATAAGTACGATGGCAATAATGAGGCCGGTGTGGCTCTTTTTCTGTTGTGGTGCCGGAGCGGTGGCGGCGGCTGGGTTTTGTACCGTAGCCATATCGATTGGCTGCGTGACTGGGGTTGGAGTTGGCTGTGGAGCTGACTCTTCATTTGGTTGTGGTGATGTTGGATTTGGATCCATTTTTCTATTCCTTTCTTTTAGAAATTAATATATTGATGTTTTATATCTGGTTTTCCAATGAGCGTCTCGCGATTACTGAGCTCTAGCATAGCAATATTCACTGGAAAAGCTTTGTTTAGGAAAGTGACAGGCTTTGCGCTGTCTTGAATCGTAGTGACAGGGGCGCAGATGATGGACTTGTGATCTGGATTAGTGACGTGGGTGCGAGAATTGCGAGGGAAGAAGAGTTTGCCGGGGGCCATAATGCCGCGGTCGGAGCGCCAAAAGTCATTGACTACTGGTGGTACGACGCCATTATGCATGTGGCCCGAGACAAAGAAGTCGAACTCGGAAAGGTAATTGATGACTTCTGGGTCTTGCAGGAAGACGGGGGAGTGAATGATGGCGATTTTCGCTTTGTTTTTTGGTAGTTTTTCGATTAGTTTGTGGTCGAGATGGCGAAGGTCGTAAAGCATGATGTTTTTGTCTTCGCTGCCTGGATTAAAAATGGACGTAGTGTGGTTCTCGTCGCGATCGAATTGGTAGTATTCTGGGGTTTGCGTGAAACCGAAGATGTAGACGGATTTGTCTTCGTAGGTTTCGTTGTTTAGGATTCTGACATTATCTAGTTCGTTGACGGCCGTAATGAGCTCGGTTGGCTCTTTGGTGTACCAATGGCGCTTGCCGGAAAAAATGCTAGTGTAAGCGGGATTTTTGAGATAAAAATCATGATTGCCGAGCGAAATGATGGTTGGGGCGATTTGGCCGAGCTGTTCGAGCCAGGATGTAAGACGTTTGAGGTCGGATTTGTTTTTTATTGCATCGTAAGAATCAATGAGGTCGCCTGCGATGAGGATATAGTTCGGCGCCATAAGTTTGGCTTGCTTGCGGACAGTATTTAGGGTGGACTGAGTGACTTTTGGGCTAAAATGAATGTCGCTAAGCAAGAAAAATTTCAGTTCTTTTTTGGCGTTAGCCTTGTAGAAACGATAGCGGGAAAAATAGAAACAATTCATTAGCATTATTATACAAGAGTTAGAGGGAAAAAGGGAAAGGAAAAGCCCCGGCTTGTGGCCGGGGCTGGTTGAAAGTTTCAGGGCATGTAGTTTTCGCTGGAGTAGTCCGATACGCTTGTAAGTTGAAAGCTGGTAATGTTGCTCATCAGCTCCACGAAGATTTGTTCTGCGTACGCTTCGTCCCCCAGGATATTCCCGTAGGCAATGTTCACTGCGCTTACGTAGTTGCCCCCGTCCTTCAGCGTGTAGGCTGCGTAAGCTCTTGCGAGATACGTCGGGTAGAACGAGTCGGTCTTAGGGTCAATTTCGGTGATAAACCGCTCGCAGTACTCAAGCTCCTTTTCGCTGAATCGATTATCTTTCTTTGCGGAGGAATCCAACACTACTCTTGCATTGTCGCGATCGTAGTATGCTCCACGTCCGAGAGAGTACAGCTCATCGCCGACTTCTTCGTCGAAAGTGGGCTCGGCGAAATTACCGAAGTTGTATCCCTCAATAGGGGTTGCCTCAGAATCGTAGCGGTATGTTGTTACTTCGACGCGATTTTCAGCTTTGGCTTCGTTGTTCTTGATGATGGCGAATGCCGCTGCGGCGACGATAGTGAACATGACAATTGCTACTACTGCGATTTTTGCTCTTTTCATGACGTTCCTTTCTGGGCTTTGCCCTTGAAATATATGTTTTCCCAAGGACTAGCCTAGGGGGTGAGACATGGAGCAATATTGATGGCAATATTGGGCCGTATCTCACCCTCTAATGGATTGGCATGAATTATGAAACTATCGATTGCAATGTACGTAAGCTTTCTGGAAGAATGCTTATGTTTTTATTGTAGCATATTTTAGACAAAAAGTCAATAAGCATAAGGGGTGTCTAGCGCCCAGATGTAATGATACTACGCTAGATATAGCGTAGTTTTGCAAGTGCTAAGGCATAAAAAATAAAAAAGTCAGTTCTTGGCAAGAGGCATTTTTTGGCTTATGCTAAAGGTATATTAAAAGGTGGGCTAATTAAGGAGGTGCCCAATGAAAACAAACACGAAATACATTTTTGTTACAGGGGGCGTGATTTCTGGTGTCGGGAAGGGAATCATGGCAGCAAGTATCGGCGCTATTCTAAAAGCTAAGGGTCTCAAGGTCTCTATGCAGAAATGTGACCCTTATTTTAATGTTGACGCAGGTCTATTAAATCCGCGCGAACACGGCGAATGCTTTGTGACGCGTGATGGTGCGGAAACTGATCTCGATTTGGGGCATTATGAGAGGTTCCTCGATGAAGAGATGACCGGCAACTCTATTTGGACATCGGGCAAACTTTACAAAAAGTTGATTGATGCGGAACGTAATGGTGAATTTGGTGGCAAGACGGTGCAGTTGGTACCTCATGTGACTGGTCTTGTGCAGCAAACTTTCCTTGATAATGCGGAATACTTTGGTTCCGATGTACATATTGTAGAGATTGGCGGTACGGTTGGTGATATGGAAGGACAGCATTTTATTGAGGCGATTCGCGAGTTTGGCACAAGGGTTGGTCGCGAAAATTGTCTATACGTGCATGTTTGCTATGTGCCTTGGCTTTCGACTTCTGAAGAATTTAAGACAAAGCCGGCACAAAACTCTTTGCGTGACTTGCGCGAGTTTGGCATTATTCCAGACATGGTTGTAGCGCGTATGGATGTAGATAAGCTCGTAAAGGCCCCACATGTAGCTTCGAAGCTAGCTACGTTCTGCGCGGTATCTGAGGATGCAGTAGTGCTAATGCCGGATGCGAAATCGGTTTATGAAGTGCCATTAAATGCCGTGAAGGGTGGTGTGCTTGCGCCGCTTGAGAGATTCATTGATCATGGCGATCCAGATATGAGTCAGTGGGAAGAACTAGTAAAGAATATTGAGTCGAAACCAAATCAAGAAGTAAAGATTGGCCTTGTGGCGAAGTATATTGATAATACTGATACATATTTGTCCGTGACGGAGGCTTTGAAGGCAGCGGCCTGGAAGGTTGGCGTAAAGCTAAATACGGTCTGGATTGATGCAGAAAAAGCTAGCGAAAAAGACTTTGCGGCGGTTGACGGAATTGTAGTGCCAGGTGGTTTTGGTGTGCGTGGCGTAGAAGGGAAAATTGCGGCGGCAAATTATTGTCTTGAAAATAACAAACCATATCTTGGCCTTTGTCTTGGCTTGCAGACTGCAGTAATTGCGGCTGCGCGTCGTGGCGGCGTAAAGAATGCGAATTCGGAAGAGTTCGATGCGCCTGCGGATGCAAATGTTGTTTATATTATGGAAGGCCAAAAGGGCAAGGAAAGCACGGGCGGCACAATGCGTCTTGGTGATTATCCGGCAAAGCTCGTTAGAGGTAGTCATGTTGCGAAATTGTATGGCGTCGAGGATGTAGTTGAGCGCCATCGTCATCGTTATGAGGTTAATCAGAAGTTTTTGAAGGAAATTGAGGCTGGTGGCTTGGTAGTTTCTGGGACTTCGCCGGATGGAAAGTTGGTCGAGTTCGTAGAAGCACCAAAATGCGATTACTTTGTGGCAACGCAAGCTCATCCAGAATTTAGGAGTCGTCCTTATCGTGCGCACCCATTATTTGAGGGCTTGATTCGCGCGAGTATCAAATAATATTTGGCAAAAATTTGGCATAAAAAACGGGGTGGCCGACGGGAACGGCCACCCCTTGGTCTCCTAGAGACCGATGGTGGTGGAAGATGGGTGATGAGGATTGTCAATATTGCAAAAGGGAAGCCACTCCCTAGGTGCAGTCGATCTTAGACGGCGTCGGCTACAAAAGAAGTGAAGCTTTCGGCTGCCATAGCCTCGCGCTGCTTCTTTGCGTTTTCTGCCGCGATGAACTCTTCGATGCCAGTCATGAATTCAAGCAGGGTGATTCCGCAGTATGCGGCGAGCTCCTTGAATTCTTCGGGAGAAAGGCCAATTGCGCTGGCGGCCGTGGCGATTCTCGTGTCTTCGGCGCTGATCTCGGCTCTGATGTCGGCCAGGTTCAGGTCGGCCTGCTTGCGGGCCATGTTGACGCCGCGAGTGGTCTTCTTCTTGCTGGTCTGCTTTCCGGACAGCTTGAAGCCGGCGAGGATGCGCGCAAGGCGCTTCTTGTTGGGATCGATGCCGAGCCCCTTGAGATCATACTTGACCTGTGCGTGACGCTTGCTGCCGTCGCGCATGCCAACGAAGGTCGCAACCTTGCTCTTGTGCTTGTACACGAGAGCGCGGTATTCGAGCTCGTCGATGTGCTGCGGATCAAGTCCGCGGGCGTTCAGCTCGCGACGAAGGCTTGCGATTTCGTTCGTTGCCTCGGAAGAGAGCTTTGCGCCGGAGCCTTCCAGCTTGTTCAGGGTGACGTACCTCTCTGCCTTGCCGACGATGTCGAGCTTGGCGTGGAGTGCTGCCATGACGTTGGTGAGATACTGCTTGTCAGGATTGATGCCGAGGTCGTGAAGAATCGCGGCCTGCTCCTCGGACTGGATGGAGCCGTAGCGAAGATCAAGGAAACGCTGTACGGCGTCCTGATTCTCGAATACAGACTCGAGCTCCGCGAGTTCCTGCCTGTCGAGCTTGATTCCGATGGCATGGAGAGCAGATTCCTGCTCGATGTACGCGTTGCTGCCTTCGTCCATGATGAGGAAGTCCTGTACGGCTTTCCTGTTCTTGGATACATTCTGAATGGTTTCGATTGTGATACTCATCATATCTAACCTCCTAACGAACTTGCCACCTTTGTGGCACAATGAGTCTGCGCACCTTCCGGATGGAAGGGCGTAAAAATAACTTTAGCACAAAAATGCGCCAAGTCATAGTGATATTGTAGCATGGTTTTGACAAAATGTCAATAGTATTTATGCTTCCGATGGTTTGAAACAGGGGTGGAAATATGGTAAAATATGCATATTATGGATAATCTAAAAGAACAAATCAAAGGACTTATCAACGATTTATATGGCGTTGATGACGTGACTGTTGATTTTGCGAGCGTGCCGAGCGAGATCGAGGGTGACTATTCAACGAATGTGGCGATGCGTCTTGCGCGTCAGGTTGGTAAAAATCCCCGTCAGATTGCTCAAGAGATTATCGATGGTCTAGCAGACAGTGGCTTTGGCTTTACGATTGCTGGGCCAGGCTTTATTAACGTTTCTGTATCTGGTAAGGCTTTGATGGGGCAACTTAGCGAAGCTTGGTCGGATGATTATGGTAACAATAATTCTGGCGAGGGTAAACTCGCGATTTCGGAATTCCCAAGTACTAATATTGCGAAACCATATTCTGTTGGACATTTGCGCCCTGGTACGCAAGGCTGGGCGGCAAAGAAAGTACTCGAGGCGAATGGCTGGAAGGTGATTACGGATAATCATCTTGGCGATGTCGGTACGCCATTTGGTATTTGGGCGGCCGGCTTTAAGCGCTCTGGTATCGCATTTGATGATGTTACGATTTATGATCTTGGCAATATCTATATCAAGATGAAGGCCGATTTGAAGGAAGAGGAAAAAGCCGGTAAGCATGTTTTGGCAGATGAAGTTCAAGATTGGCTTTTGAAACTTGAGGCAAAAGATGAAGAAGCTGTAAAACTCTCCGAGCATTTTAAAGATATCTCAATGAAGCACACCCATGAAGTGATGGACCGTCTTGGGATTTCGACTGACCTAGAAATGGGTGAGAGTTGTTTTGTTGAGCGCGGCAAGCAGGCCGTAAAGGAATACGTTGAAAAGGGAGTATTCGAGAAAAATGAAGACGGCTCGGTGATTTGTCGCCTTGATGAATTTGGTATAGATGTACCGATGCTTGTACTAAAGAGCAATGGTACGGCGCTTTATGCAACGAATGACCTTGGTTGCATGCTTTACCGTGCAGAGAATATCCATCCAGATAAGGTGGTTTATTGTGCGGGTGGCGAGCAGAAATTCTACTTTGAACAGCTATTTGCGCTTGGTAAGAAGATTGGTATTCCACAAGAAAATATCCATTTGTATTTTGGAATGATTGATCAAATTAATCCAGAAGGCAAGCGCGAGAAGATGTCGTCACGCAAAGGCGTCGTACTAATGGAAGAGCTTCTTAATGATGCTGAGAAACGTGTACGTGAAAACTTCGGTGCAGAACTTAGCGATGACGATATAAAGAAGATTGCAGTTGGCGCGATTAAATACTCCGATTTTATTGCGGATCGCAAGACCGGGATTTTGTATGATCCAGATAAGATTTTTGCATTAACTGGGCAGTCTGGTCCGTTCTGCCAGTATGCCGACGTGCGTATGCGCAGAATCCTCGAGAAAAATGCGGATTTCAAGACGGTCGATTATGCTGAATATGATTGGGAAGAAGAGAAGAGCGTTTTGCAGTTGCTTCTGAGATTCTCAGATGTTGTGGCTGGTGCAAGCGAGAACTTTGAGATGCATAAGATTGCTGGTTTTGCGTTTGAATTGGCGCAAGAGCTTAACCGCTATTATGAAAAAACGCCGATTTCTTCGGCGCCAGACATGGAACGATCTGCGCGTTTGGAATTGATTCGCAAGGCTGATTTTGTATTGGCACGCGCGCTCGACTTGCTTGGGATTGAGATACCGGCGCAGATGTAAGAGTGTATCTCTTGACTTTTTGACAAAAGTGTGATACAATAAGGTTATGGCTTAGTATATCTATTGAGCCATGACCTTTTTTAGATTGTAGATGAATTCTGTGAATTCAAAGCACTAAGCCATTTTGGGGCTAGTTTTCTATGAGGGGATAGAAATCTAGTCCCAAGCGGAGCCACTCGCTGCCGGACTAAGATTAGATAGCCGGCTGTAGGAGCTGGCGGGAAGACGAGGTGCACATTATGTTTAGAAACGCAGAAACACGCCGTGAGATGACGGCAAGGAACAAGATGGGAATATGCGGTATCACCGTGTACGACCCATGCGATGAAGAGAGTCAGTCAGCATACGACAAGGAGGTTCTTGGATTCGAGGACGAGAGTCCGAAGGCAAAGGCGTTGGCGGATATCGCCACTCATATCATTGAGATGGACGAGAAGGACGATTACGACCTTGGTATGGTTGTATCCGTGAATGGCAGTGATGCCGTTGACTACGCCTCCATGCTGGAAGACATTACCAGGGCCAAGACCATTGGCGAGCTCCGCGAGATTGCGGAAGTCTATCGTGGCCTGCCTGGTGCTCTGGAGCTCGCAAAAGCTTGCGCCCTTGATATGGGCTATGAGCTGAGCGTCTCCGCTTAGTCCCACAACCTTGCGCGCCTCACCTCGGGGCGTCAGACTCATCTACAATCAGCAGAATCCCCGGTCGATATGTGACCGGGGACTTCTTTTTGCGGATTTTTTGAGACGGCAAAAAGCCCCGGGATGTACTCGGGGCTATTTTATGCTAGCTCATGACTACGAACGGGCCTTTGTTCTGAGTGACTGCTTTATCTGCGAGCACCGTAGCGATGATATTACTGGCCTTTTCGGACTCGGCGAGGCTGAAGGTGCTTTCGTACGGAAGGTAATTCCATACGGCCGTAAGCAGGATGTTGTCCCACTTGTTGATCGACCCGAGCACATACAGCATGAACGCCGCTAGTTTGAGCCCCTTCCTGAGAGTGTGCGCACTGTCGAACCAGCCGCACCCCATGATCCCTTCGCTGCAACGTACGAAAATGACGTTGTTGCCGCGGTTGAGAAGCTCGTACACGCGCGACGTCTCGTCGCTGATGTATTCGCGTGCTTCTTCGGCGCGGGCGTCGAGTTCCGAGCTCAGATTGACCTGCGCTTGTCTGATGGTTTTTTTGTCGTTTGCGCTGGTTGGAACGCAACCGCGCATTATTTCATCAGTGGTAAGGGTGCCTTCTTCGTTTGGCCTGTATCGCTTTATGATGAAGGCGTCTGGGCCGATTCCGCGCATATATTCAAAGAATTGCGCTATCATTTCGGGAATCGGCAGGTTGTATCCGCAGCACTTCTCGTACGAGAAGTGAGCGAACCTCAAACTAATAACTTTGTTATCATTCATGTTGCACACCTCCCCTGTGCTTGTATTTATCATGAAATCTAGTATTTTGATGTTCAATTCTCCCCAAACAGAGTGAATCTGTAGTATTTTAGCACAGATTACGCTATTTGTCAATAATCTATAAATGTGGTATAGTTATGGCAATTAAAGAGGAAAAATTCTATGGCAAACGTCAAAGAAAAAGCAAAAAATCTTACTAAGGGTGGCGTAGAAAAAATGAAAGGTGGAGCTGGTGGCTTCATGACCTTTATCAAAGAGCAGAATATAGTAGGCCTCGCAGTAGGTATGGTGCTTGGTCTTCATGCCGGTAATCTTATTAACTCACTTATTGATAATGTATTTATGCCTCCGATTGGTCTTTTGCTTGGCTCGAATGACGGCTTGAGGGGTTGGGTGATTGAAATTGCCAATACTGGCGCAAAGATTTCCATTGGCCAATTCTTAAATGATTTGATTAATTTCCTTGTCTTGGCATTTGTAATTTATATTGTTATTAAGCTATTAAAGCTCGATATTAAGAAATAATGACGAAGAAAGCAGAAAAAGCCACGCTTTTGTGGATTGATCTTGAAATGACTGGGTTGTCGCCGGAAGACGATAGGATTCTTGAAGTCGCTGCGATTGCGACGGACTGGGATATGAATGAAATTGATACTTTTACTGAGATTGTGAAAGTTGATGAAAAACTCATTCGTGAGCGCATGGTTGGCGAGTTTTGGGAGAAGAATAAGGAATCTTATGATGCTCTCGTTTCGCAGAACAAGGACGGAAAACCAGCCAAGGAGGTCGAGAAGGAACTTCTAAAATTTGTAGAGAAGAACTTTGGCGACACCGTATATTTGGCCGGTAATTCTATCCATCAAGATCAAAAGTTCATTGAGCGCGAATGGCCAAAGCTAAATGCAAAACTACATTATCGTCAGTTAGATGTGAGCGCTTGGAAGATTTACTTTGAGAATGCTTTGCACCGTAAGTTTATGAAGCCAGAAAATCATCGCGCACTTGATGATATTCGTGGCAGCATTGAGGAGTTGAAATGGTACTTGAAGATGGTATCTTAAAATACGCCTCTGGCCTAGAAAATGTTTCGATGCGCGAAGAGAAGGGCATGAGGATTTTCTCGCGCGGAGAACGGATTTTTGCGTTGTATGAACTGGGTACAAATCCACTGCGCGTTCAGGTTCGCTGCGATCGTAAGCTTAGCAAGACATTGCAAGAGCGATATGAAAGTGTAATGGAAAGTCGTGCACTGGGGCGCAATGGAATTGAGATTATTTGTTCTGGCCAGTTGAGCGACGACGAAGTGATTGATTTGGTTCGTCACGGTTACGAAGAATCTGCGCCGGAAGAATAAAAATAGCATAAAAAATATCTCCCTTTGTGGGAGATATTTTTGTTTTAGTGTGTATCGCTGTAATCTTTGAATAATTTCTGGAGGGTTTCGAGGTCGCGCATGGAATTATCTAGCGCCTGAGCATATTCGTCGTTAGTGGACTTCGCACGGGCTTGTTGTTCGAGCGAAATGAGCATGGACAATTGGAATGCGGTCTCGCTAGCGAGGGTTTTGTCTAGCTGGCCGTTGAGCTTCGCATCTTCGAAGGTGGTCATGAGGGCTGTCATGGTGCCGGTGTTTTCTTCGGTTACCTTATTGCTAGCCTTAGAAGCGTCTGGATAGTATGAGTCGATAGCCGCAAGCGTGGTGTCTAGAGAAGACGTCATTTGGACAACATAGGTGCGAAGATCGGAGGACTTTAGCCTGTCGGCGTATTCCTCGTATGGACTTTCGTCACCGACGATGCTCGAAATGCGGGCATAGACGGTTTGATGGATTTCGGCTACTTCGCTGTTTTTTGCGGCGAGAATACCGCCAATTACAATCATTGCGATAACAGCAACTGCTGCTGCGGCGATGAGCTTAATCATGAGTGGAGTCAAGATTGGCCCAGCTGAGAATTTCTTTTTGCTTTTTACGGCGATTTCGTCAAGATAAGCTTTGTTGTCCATAAGGACATTATAGCATAAACGCTTAGCGAAACACTATCTCCTTTTGAAACCGCGTCAAGACGGCCTGTCGTCACAGGCGTCTTGCGCTTGTTCTCGGCCGTGGCCTGCGAATGTTCCAAAAGGAGATAGTGTTCCGCCTAGCGATTGGCTGCGGATGTTCGAAAAGGAATATATATCTTACCCTAGGTTTATAAAAAGAAAAACCCGGTCGAGTACCAATCGGCCGGGGACGTGGGTGAATAGAAAAGTTGGAGCTAGCAGTTCAGGAGGACCTCCTGTGCCTTGATGCGGGCCTTCGTCACGCGCTGGTAGCGATTGGCGAGGGACTCGAGGCGGTCGTAGTACTCGAGCAGAGCGGTGAGGCGCGCCCTGGAGCTCTGGATGCTCCGGAGGAAGTCGCTGACGCACTGGTCGAAGTCTGCCTCGTTGAAGGAGGGGCTGGCGCAGTTGTGGTTGACGACCTCGCAGGCCTTGCGCCCGATCTTGCTGATTTCGGATTCCTGGTTGACGCAGAGGTCGAACTCGACGTACTCCGAGGCCAAGCGCATCTCCTGGTCGATGTTCCAGTCGGCGCGCCTGAGCTCGTGCCCGGCGGCCTTGGCGGCTTCGATCTTGGCGAGCATGTCGTCGATCTCGTTGTCGAAAGTGGTGTTCTCGGACATGTTTTCCTCTTTCCTATTCTGATAAGGTACCCCCAATGCCCATACGGGCAGTGTTTGTTAATTATGTCACACTTTGTAATGAAAGTCAAGTTTGTAGCTACGGGGTCGCATATCTGTTTTTGGGGTGGTATAATTTTTGTATGGAGGATGCGAAAGAGGAGATACGCGCGAGGTTGGCCGTTGAGGATGTAGTTGGGCAATACATTGAGCTGAAGCGCGCGGGTCGAAACTTTAAAGGGCATTCACCTTGGGGGACTGATCGTACACCTAGCTTTATGGTTTCGCCAGATAAGGGTATTTGGCACGATTTTTCGAGTAATAAGGGGGGTGATATTTTTACCTTCGTCATGGAGATGGAGGGATGTACTTTTCGTGAGGCTTTGGAAAAGCTGGCACAACAGGCTGGCGTTGAGTTAAAGCGATATTCGGGAGACGATAAAAAACAGGCGGCGCATAAGGCGCGTCTCTATGAGGTGCTGGAACTTACGACGAAATATTTTCAGTATTGTTTATCGAAAAACAAATCAGTAATGCAGTACGTCTTCTATAAACGCAACATGAATAAGAAGACGGTAGAAAACTTTCGAATTGGCTATGCGCCACAATCTGGCGATGCGTTAAAAAAGTTTTTGACCAAGCGCGGTTTTACGAAGCAAGAAATGGAAGATGCTGGCCTTCTAAATCAATATGGCGGAGATTTATTTAGAGGCCGTATGACTATTCCGTTGATGGATGTGGGTGGACGCGTGATTGGTTTTACGGCTCGCATCCTGAACGATAAAGATAAGAATTCTCCAAAATATTTGAATACGCCAGAAACAATTTTGTACAACAAAGGTCGTCACATTTTTGGTCTAAGCCAGGCGAAGGATGCAATTAGGCGAACGGATTACGTCGTAGTGGTCGAGGGAAATATGGATGTTATCTCTTCGCATCAGGCTGGTGTGAATCAAGCGGTTGCAACAGCAGGGACTGCGATGACGGAGATGCATTTGAAGAGCTTTGCGCGAATGACAAAAGACATTAGGTTAGCCTACGATGGCGATGAGGCTGGGATTAGGGCGGCAGAACGCGCAATTTCGATGGCTTCAAAATTCGGTATTTATCTTTCAGTAATTGATGATTATCATGGCTGCAAAGATGCGGATGAACTGATACAAAAAGATCCGAAGTTGTGGCAAGAAGCGGTAAATAGCTATCGTCCGGCGCTAGAATGGTTGCTAGAAAAATATGAATCAAAGTATAATTTGCGCACCGAAAAAGGTTTCCAGGAATATGCAACCGAGACAAAGAAGCTAATTGATCAAATTGACCCAGAAGATACGGTTTTGAGAGAGAAATATGAGCGCATTGCAGCGGAAAGATTGGGGATTTCTTTGGAGGCATATCGCGCAAAAAAGGTAGCGGCGCCAGAAAAGAAGAAGCTAAAGAGAACTAATGTTGTAAAAAGTACAACATTTGAAAGTAAGGCTGAGAAGAACTTGGCGGCGCTTGTAAAAATTGGAAAACTTGAGACTGAAGATGTTGAGGTGCGCGATTATGACGAGGGCGAGCTGAGTTTGATCTTTGAGCAGCAATATCAGAGCTTTAGCCCGGACGAGTTAAAGAAAGAGTTAAAAAGTATTACTAAGCGCGTGATAGAAGAACGGGCGATTCAAGAGAGAAAAGAGCTCGAAGAAGAGATTCGTATTGCTGAAGAAGCTGGCGATGACGCGAGAGTGGGGGAATTGATGCAGAAAATGAGCAAACTTTTGCGCAAAAAATAGACATGTTGTAAAAATTATGCTATATTTCACCTAAGTGCTGGATTAGCGGGCTTATTTTGGTAGTCCATCCAGAAAGAAGTATAAATTGATTAGAACTATACAAAAACTTTTAAAACAAAATTTGCAAACGGGTGGGTGTTTTGTTGGTAAAAATAATAGGGAAAGAAAATGGACGAAGACGACAAAGATTTACGTTTAGACGACGATATGATGGATGAGCCTACGCTTGATGATATGGGCGATGAAGGCGATGAGGATTTAAACGTAGATTTAGATTCCGTAACATACGATGAGGTGTCCGATGACTCGGTAAAACTTTATCTTCGCGAGATTGGTAAAATTCCGCTACTTTCTTCGGAAGAAGAGTACGAATTGGCTCAAAAAATTATTCATGGTACACCAAAAGAGCAGAAGAAAGCTAAGGACAAAATGGCCGAATCCAACATGCGTCTTGTAGTTTCGATTGCAAAACGCTACTCTGGTCGTGGCTTGGATTTCTTGGATTTAATTCAGGAAGGCAACACTGGTTTGCTTCGTGCGGTCGAGAAATTCGATCCAGATAAGGGCTTTAAGTTTTCTACTTATGCAACTTGGTGGATTCGCCAGGCAATTACCCGTGCAATTGCGGACCAAGCCCGTACGATTCGTATTCCAGTTCATATGGTGGAGACGATTAATAAAGTTCTCCGCACGCAGCGCCGTTTGACTCAGGAACTTAACCGCGAGCCATCTACTGAAGAAATCGCAGAAGCGATGGGTATGGAGCCAGAGAAGATTGAGTATGTCATGAAGATTAAGCAGGATATTGCTTCGCTTGATGCTTCTGTTGGTCGCGATGGTGACGATGACGACTCTTCGCTCGGTGATTTTATCGAGGACGAAGATCGTGTTTCGCCAGAAGATTCCGCTGCAACTCAGCTTTTGAAAGAACAAATTGCATCGATTTTATCAACTTTGACTGACCGCGAACAAAAGATTATTAAGATGCGTTTTGGTATCGGCGGCGGTAAGAGCCATACGCTCGAAGAAGTCGGTGCGGAATTCTCCGTTACACGTGAGCGTATTCGTCAGATTGAAGCAAAGGCCCTGGCAAAGCTTCGTAAGAATAAAGAGACTAAGAAACTTCACGAATATTTGAAGTAGTATTTCGGAAAGATTATGAAAGCCGCCCGGTTGTTATGGGCGGCTTTTTGTTTAAGTTTTTGTTTGCAATTTTACATAAACATAAGTACAATAAAGTATATGGAACAAAGTGGGCAGGTGAATATGGGTGCGGCTCCAATGCCACAGGCACCTACGGCAGCTCCAGTAGCAATGCCGCAACAGATGGATATGCAACAACCGATGGCGCAGCCGATTCCGGCTCCTCAAGCCATGCCTCCTGCTGTAGAAAATACTCCTGCGGCGGCTCCGATTGCGTTGCCTCCTGCAGACCCAGCAGCACAACAGGCTCCAACCCCACAACAAGCTTTTTCTATGCAATCAATTGCTAACACTGTTCCGAATAGTGAAGTACGTATCGAGAGTTTACTTGAGGAATGTGTACGTACGAAAGCATCCGACCTTCATATCCAGGTGGGTTTGCCTCCAATTTTGCGTATTGATGGTGCTTTGCAACCAGTTTCTGGTTATGGAGACCTTGATGAGGCTACAGTTGAGCGTCTAGTATTTGCTACGCTCGAAGAAGATCAGAAGCAGATTTTGATCAAAGATAAGGAGTTTGACTATTCTTTCTCCTTTGGCGATCTTGGCCGTTTCCGTGTTAACGCCTTCCATGAAAAAGGCAACATTGCTGGTGCTTTCCGTTTGATTCCGAATGAGATTCAATCTATCAATGAACTTGGCATGCCGTCAATTGTGACGAGCTTCGCCGATTTCCCACGTGGGTTAGTACTTGTGACTGGTCCTACTGGTTCAGGTAAGTCTACTACGCTTGCGGCTCTTGTTGATAAGATTAACCGTGAAAAAACCGCACATATTATTACAATTGAGGATCCAATTGAGTTTACGCACAAGTCTATTCGCTCCGTAGTTGTGCAGCGCGAAGTTCACTACGATACTTACTCGTTCTCGGCGGCGCTCCGTTCGGCACTCCGCGAAGACCCTGATGTTGTTCTTATTGGTGAGATGCGCGACCTTGAGACTATATCTGCGGCTATTACAATTGCAGAAACTGGCCACTTGGTATTTGCAACGCTCCACACCAACTCCGCTTCGCAGAGTATCGACCGTATGATTGACGTATTCCCACCGCATCAGCAGCCACAGGTTCGCTCGCAGTTGTCTAACATCTTGCAGGCAATTTGCGCACAGCGCCTTGTACCAGCAATTGGTGGTGGCCGTGTTGTAGCGGCAGAGATCTTAATTGCGAATCCAGCCGTCCGTTCGGTTATTCGTGAAGGCAAGACTCACCAGCTTGATACGATTATTCAAACTGGCGCAGATCAAGGTATGCAAACGATGGACCGTACGCTTGTTAAATTAATCCAAACCGGCGTGATTACCTACGATACCGCTAGGGAATTCGCAGTCGATTTGCAAGAGTTTGAAAGGTTAGCTCGCGGATGAAACGTTTTGCCTATAAAGCTAAGGAATCTAGCACCGGTAAAGTCATCAAAGGTACAATTCAGGCCGAGACTGAACGTGTCGCTGGTAAGCTTTTGGTTGATCGTGGATATGTACCAGAGTCCCTTAAAGAAGAGGGTTCTGGTTTTGGTGAAAAATTAAATAAAGTTACAGCAAAAGACCGCATTAACTTTACGCGTCAGTTCGCGACGCTTGTCGGCGCTGGTCTTCCGATTGCGCAGTCATTGCGTACCGTTTCTGAGCAGACTAGCAATAAGGCAATGAAGTCTGTAATTGAAGAGATTTTGGCAGATGTAGAATCTGGTCGTGCGCTCGGTGATTCCTTTGGTAAGCACCCTGACGTTTTCAATAACGTTTATCTTTCTTTGATTAAAGCTGGTGAAGTTTCTGGTACGCTAGATGATTCGCTTCGCCGTATTGCGACCCAGGAAGAGAAAGACGATAAGATGATGGGCAAGATCAAGAGCGCTATGGCGATGCCATTGATAACCTTGGGTGTTATTATCGTAGTCTTTATTTACATGATGCTCGAAGTTGTTCCGCATGTTGAGTCTTTGTACAACGATCTTGGCGAGGAATTGCCGGGTTTGACGCTAGCATTGGTAGCGATTAAGGACTTTATCATTGCGTTTTGGTGGCTTGCTTTGATTGTTATTGCTTTCCTCGTAATGGGTATTATGCAGTTCTTGAAGACAGAACCAGGCATTAGGGCGGCGGCGAATTTTAAGTTAAATGTACCAATGTTTAATGGCCTTCTTAGGATGCTATATATGGCTCGCTTTGCAAGAATTTCTCAGATTTTGCTTTCGACTGGTGTTGCGGTGCTTGATACGATGGAAATTGCCGGTAATGCGGCAAACAACGTCGTGGTTGAGGATTCGGTAAAAGCAGCCGCGCAGGAAGTGCAGGGTGGTAAGACGCTTTCTGATGCTTTGCGTGACAAGCCATATATTGATCCGATGGTTTATCAGATGGCGGCGATTGGTGAACAGTCTGGTAAGATGGATGAGATGCTCGGCAAGGCGGCACAGGTATTTGAAGATGAGCTTGATGAAAAGATTGCAACTTTGTCTGCAATGATTGAGCCAGTTATGATGATTTTGCTCGCTATTGTGGCTGGTCTCTTGGTAGGTGGCGTGCTATTCCCAATCTACGCACTCGTCAACTCAATTGGTTAATTACTGCCCCGTAGAATATAAAAAACTATACAAAAATGCTATTGATTTTAGCATAAGAATTATGTATAGTTTAGTTAAATGCAGTTTTGCAATTGGTAATCACTGAGTGGGTATCTCAGTAGCCAAAAGGCAATTACTGGTTGCAAAAATAAAAAAGGAGCATACAATGACAACAAAAAATAAAAAAGGCTTTACGATCATCGAGGTAGTCTTGGTTCTTGCTATCGCGGGTCTTATCTTCTTGATGGTCTTCATCGCTCTCCCAGCATTGCAGCGTACACAACGCAATACTCAGCGTGAGGACGATATGGCACGTGTTATCAGTGCTATCAACGATTACCAAACAAATAACAATGGTAAAACTCCATTCAATAACCTAAAAGCTGGTTCTTTGGAGCAATTCGTTCAGCGTTATCTTGACTCTGGGTGTAAGCAAACTGCTACTGCTGAAAGCGGTAAAACTAAATTCAGCGAATGTGGTGCTCAGTTCCTAGATCCAGATGGTCAGCCATATCAAATTGAGTATGTTGGCGAAGTTGGTGGCACGGGCGAAGGTGCTATTGCTGGCGGCTCTAGTATCGTAAATAAGTTAGGTGGTGGTACTTTCAATCATACCTTCTATGGCTTCACTAATGCAGGCTGTGGCGATGAAGGCGTCGTAGAGAAGGGTACTGGTGTACGCCAGGTAGCTCTCTTCTTCGTAGAAGAAGGTGGCGCTATTGCTTGTAACGATAACCACTAATCTTTAGTGAACTAAAAAGAGCTCCGAGAGGGGCTCTTTTTGTATTGTATAATAATAGATATGGAAAGAATCTTTGCGATTATATCGTTGTTTATTTTCGGAGCGGCTTTTGGCTCGTTTGCATGTTGCCAAGTTTGGAGAATCCGCAAAAATGACAAATCCAAGTGGTCGCATTGTATGAACTGCAAATATCAATTACAGTGGTACGATAACATCCCGATTATTAGTTGGCTTGCTTTGGGCGGAAAATGTCGTAAGTGCCGCAAGAAGATTGGCTATGCGGAAATTCTTGCAGAAAATGGCGTGGCGTTATTGTTTTCGCTAAGCTTTGCATTTTGGCCAGCACAAAACGAATTGTTACTATTAAATATTTCAGAAATTATAAAATTTGTACTCTTTTTGGCGCTGATTGTTATATATACGGTTTTGTTTATATATGATGCGAAATGGCGCGAGATGCCAACGAAGCTTTTGATTGGCGCGTGTGCTGTTGCGGCAGTATTTTTTGGTATATCGGTTTGGCAATCCTATAACGTTAATGGCGACTATAACTGGATAAGTTTTATTTTGGGCATGTTATTTTTGCCTGGAATTTATTACCTACTTTATAAGATTAGCAGAGAAACGTGGGTGGGCGGCGGTGATTGGATCTTATGCTTGTCGATTGCATTCGTGCTAGGTAATATGTGGCTATCATTATTCTGTCTGTTTATTTCAAATATGATTGGCTGCATCGTGATGTTACCGATAGTGAAGTCGAAAAAGAAAAAGCGCGTGATGATTCCATTTGGGCCGTTTTTAATTGCGGGGTTTTTGCTAGTTTTCTTCTTGCAGGATATTATTATTAATTTCATGGGCTTCTGATGTACGTTGCGGATTTGATTAATGAGTTTTTGGAATCGCTAGAGGTTGAGAGCGGGCGCAGTAGATATACGACGCGAAACTACGAATTGTGTTTGTCGCGTTTGCTTGAGTTTCAGAATGAATTTAATCCAGAGGATGATTTAAAACCAACCGACATTACGCAGGAGTGGCTTAGAAAATATCGTTTGTGGCTAAATAGGTATCAGACGGAAAAAGGTAAGGGACTGTCTGTGACGACGCAGG
This sequence comes from Candidatus Saccharimonadota bacterium, assembly GCA_017541245.1. GTDB lineage: Bacteria > Patescibacteriota > Saccharimonadia > Saccharimonadales > Saccharimonadaceae > UBA2834. The sequence goes on along the minus strand of JAFXZL010000001.1, from coordinate 57,253 downwards.
CATATCATTTAATCGCACTACGTGGCTTTCTGAAGTATTTGGCGAAAAGAAATATTAAGTCCCTTGATCCGGTATTGGTTGAGTTGCCACGTACGCATCGCCCACAAGTTACCTTTTTGCATGTAGACGAAATTGATCGGATTTTAGCGGAAATTCCGCTTGATACCGAGGATGGTTTGCGTGATCGTGCGATATTTGAATTATTGTTTTCTACGGGTTTGCGTATTTCTGAGCTGACTGGGCTGAATCGAGGCGACGTGAATCTTACACGACGTGAATTTATGGTGCGTGGTAAAGGGCAAAAGGACCGTCCTGTATTTATTTCGCAGTCGGCGGCAGATGCGGTCCAGGATTATTTAGATGAGCGTAAAGACAAATTACCAGCGTTGTTTTTGAATAATTCACGTAACCAGCCAATGGTTGGCACGAGTGGCGATTATCGTCGCTTAACTCCGCGTAGTATAGAGCGTATTATAAATAAGTATGTGCGTGCGGCGGGTATTACGAAACATGTGACGCCACATACTTTGAGACATTCGTTTGCGACAGATTTGCTGATGAATGGCGCAGATCTTCGTTCGGTGCAGTCGTTGCTTGGACATTCGAATATTTCGACAACGCAAATATACACACATGTGACTGATCCGCATCTTAAGGATATTCACGAAAAGTTTCATAGTGACGTAAAATAACAGATAAGCCCCTCAAATGGGGCTTTTTGGTATATAATGGCAAAAAGGGAGAAAACTATGGCAGACAAAAATGACGCCAAAGATAAGAAAATTGGTAAAGCTGCAGCAAAAGTTGCCGCAGAAGAAAAAGTTGTTAATGCATGGAATGTTGGCTTCAATAAAACCAATAATCCAGATGGTTTGATTCAGCGTACGCTGATTATTTTTAAACCTGACGCAGTTCAGCGTGGTATTGTAGGTGAAATTTTGAGCCGTTTTGAACGCGTTGGCCTCAAGATTGTTGCAACTAAGATGACAAACCCGGACAAAGATCGCTATTACCATCATTACGAGGGTATCTCGAAGATGGTGTCTCGTCGTGGCCAAAAGGCTTTTGATCTCGTCGTGGATTTTATGACTTCTGGTCCAGTTATCATGATGGTACTAGAAGGCGTAGAGGCAATTCCTGTAGTACGCAAGATCGTTGGTTCTACTGAGCCAATGGCGGCAGATATGGGTACTATTCGTGGTGATTATGCACACGTTAGCTTTGGTTATGCAGATGCACGCAACGAGGGTGTAGCAAACTTGATTCATGCATCTGGTAATCCAGAAGAAGCAGAACAAGAAGTATCTTACTGGTTTGCTCCAGAAGAAATTCAAATCTACAAGACACTTGCAGAACGCTTTACTCGCTAGGCATATAGCCCCCCTCTTTATGAGGGGGGCTTTTTTTGTTAAAATAATTGTGTTGGCCCGGTAGCTCAATGGATAGAGCGGCTCCGTCCTAAGGAGAAGGTTGTGCGTTCGACTCGCACCCGGGTCACCAATTCGAGTTAGATTTGCCCATCTGGGCATTTTTTCTTACCGTCGCTCGGTCGATAACCGCGCGAGATAAGAAGAAAATACCCATCTGAACAAATCTATCTTCGAATTGAGGCGAGGACGGGGCTTTCTTATTGGTATTTTGGTACATGGTATAATATGCTTATGGATTTTGAAGGCCAAAGATCAGACGAGGAAGTCAAGTATATTTTTAGGCGCCATCCAATTACGGCAATCAAAGGCGTGTTTTTCATGATTATTATGATTGCGGTTGGATATCTACCTACATTGATGTGGCCAGGGGATAATCGGATGTTCTTGGTTTGGTTGGCGTTTTCTGTAGTGGGGCTACTTGGGTTAGGATATAGCTACATGCTTTGGTACTTTAGCTTCTATATGCTAACAAATCAGAGATTGCGCCAAGTGCGTCAGAAAGGCATGTTTAAGAAATCTGTCGTAGATTTGGACTTGGAGAACATCCTTAGTGCATCCTATGGGCAACATGGAGTTTTTGCGACGATGCTCAATTATGGCACGATTTTGGTCCAGACGAGTGCCGGTGATCTAACCATGAGCATGGTGAGTAAACCTGAAACCGTGTATAATGAATTAGGGGATGCAGCGCATATTGCGCGCAAAGTTGAAGAAAAAGAAAATGAAGATTAGCGAAAAGATAAAAGCCAAGAAAGATAAGAAGTCCGAGACGATTACTCAGCAAAACATTGAGGAAAGTCGCGAGAAGATTATTTCTAAGGGCAAAAAGTTTAAGTATCCATTCCAATACGCCAAGCATAGATTGATGATTAATGCTATATTGATTGGCGTAGTGGCTGTTGGTACTTTTGCTTTGGTGGGCTGGTATCAATTGTATAAAGCACAAAATACTGGAGAAGTAATGTATCGTTTTACGCGCTCGATGGGGCTCTCGGTGGCAAGCGTCGATGGCGTTAAGGTTCGTTTTAGTGATTACTTAATGCTCTATAGAAGTTCGATTGCGTCCGTAGAGCGTCAGCAGGGTGCTTTTGACGATTCTGATGCATCAAAGCAGCAGAAGGAATACTATAAGCGTCAGGCATTGAATGCGGCGGAAGATTATAGCTTTGCGATGGCAAAGTTGGATGAGGCCGGAAAGTCTGTGACGGAAGAAGAGATTGACGAGATTATTGAAGAGCACAAGACGATTGATGGCGAGAAACGTAGTGATGAAGCGTTCGAAGGCATCATCCGCGATAATTTTGGCCTCAGTGTAAAAGAATATCGTCGTTGGATTATGCTATCCTTGGCGAAAAAGAAAGCATCTATGGAATTTGATCAAGATGCAAAGAAATTGCGCGACGAAATAGCGACTAGCTTGAAGGTTGTAAACAATTTTGGCGATTTGATGAAGAATTATGAGGGGAATGATCAGGTCGGTTTTGAGGTGGTCGAGGATGTAGATTATGCAAATCTCGATAGTGGTCGCGCTGCCGCAGCGGCTAAGCTACAGAATGTTGGGGACATGACGGACTTCTTCGTTTCTAAGAACGGTGATGGTTATTATATCGTGAAGCTCTTGAACAAGACTGATACTAAAGTTTCGTATGCCTCGATTTGGGTGCGCTTTAAGTGGGTAGACGATCAGATGGCGAAGTTGCGAGAAGGGGGCAAGGTTATAGAGAGGATTGACTTGGCAACTCAAGATACCAACGAAGAAGAGGCAACAGACTCGGAAAATACAGAAGAAAAATAACCCCTTAGCGGGGGTTATTTTTTGTTGCGTAGGGTGTATAACGCGATGCTTGTTGCGACGGATAAGTTAAGGCTGTCGACGTTTTTGCTCTGTGGGATGAAGATTGGCTGGGCGATACTAGAGAATTCGTTTGGGAGCCCGGCGGCTTCGTTGCCGAAAATGAGAGCATAGTTACTATCATTTAGCTGCAAGTCCGAAAGCTGTTTGGCTGAATCGTCTAGCATGAAGGCATAGTATTTGCGGCCAGTGTTGTTTTTGGCGTAATCTTCAAAAGTAGGGAATTGCTGGATGCTGAGATGAAAAATTGCACCCATAGACGCACGGATGACCTTTGGGTCATAAGGGTCTACAGCCGGTGTAATAATGGCGAGATTCTCATAACCGAAAGCAACTGCGCTACGCATGATGGTGCCTAGATTTCCGGAGTCGGAAGGATTTACTAAGACGAGATGTGGGGTTTCCGGCGTAAAAACTAGGGAAGAATTAGGCTTTCTAAATTCTGCGGCGAGGAGACAATTGTCTTTTGCGCCGAGAATGTTGAACGCTTTTGTGGTCTCGATGACGTCTACGTGCTTGTCGCGCAAGATTGAAAGGATTTTTTCTAAGTCTTCGCCATGCTTTATATCTGGTCGGATAAATACGCGATTGATAAGGGAAGGATTTGTCTTTAGGAGTTCAAAAACTAATGTGGCGCCAAGGGCGTAAGAATGGTCAAAATCATGCTTATAGCGAGTAAGCTTCATATCTTTATATTATACCATACTTTGGCTATAATTTCAAGGCTTTGATTGGCTGCTAACGTTTAGTTCAGAGTTCTTTTTTAGACCAGTTATGCGGTAGTTGGTATTGTCGATAAGGCGGACAATTATTTCGGCGCCATTCTGAAGAGCATAGTTTTCGAAGCATGCGGCACCATCGGTGTATTGTTTGAAAGCTTTATCGTTCCAGCAGAAATCTTGGAAATGAGCGTATTTGCCGTCTTCGACGAGCTTTTTGGCACTCTTTTCGTTGAAATACTGAGTGTAGTAAGTAGAACAGACGTAGGCATCTGCGTTTGTCATTTTATTTGCGTCTGCCTTACAGATGATGCTATCGATGTCGATGTGGGATTTTTCAGTTGTCGGAAGTTTTTCGTTATATTTCTTCAGGCCAGAGAAGTACGTATTTAATGATTGATTAAGGCCGTTGGCAATTGAATACATCTGATAGTTGTCGAAATAGACGTAGAGGTTGTTTCTGCTGAGTTCATCCTTTGTTTTGACGAGATAATCGCCAACAATGCGGAATTCGTCGCCAGATTCGAGTCTGATATATTCGCCTGAAACTGTGAAGTTGCCGTGATGCGTACTGGAAAGAATCTTGCGGTAATCCTCGGTTGGATCGCGATAATAGGTATATTCATACTCTTCGGAGCTGGTAAACTTGATGGTTTGGTCAGAGCTAGCATTGACGGTGAAGAGACGACCGGCAAGCGCTTGTGCCATATGTAGGTCATGATCTTCGTCGTCAGGGATATCTAGACTGGAGAGCGAATCAAAGATTTCGGTGGTGATAGTTTCTGCGGTGTGGTCCTCTGATGAAGTGAAAATCAGTTTATCGACGGCGATAAAAATAAGTAGACCGAGCGCGATTATGCCGAGAATAATTGTGACTGGTAGTAATTTGTTGGCACTTTTTTGAGGCTGGATGTTGGTTGACTGTTGGTATTGGTATGGGGACGGATACTGCTGGGGCTGCTGAGGGACTGGAACCGGCTGTCCAGGGGTGCCATTATAATAATTCGGCTGCATAGATACAATTATTTTAGCATAAGCAAGAAGAGTTTGCGAGATGACAAAGTAACAATAATCAACAAAAAAATACCCTATGGGCATTTTCTATTGGTATTGGTGCGGGTGGAGGGAGTTGAACCCTCGTCTTATCCTTGGGAAGGATACATAATAGCCGTTATACGACACCCGCGGATAGATATATTTTAGCACAGACTCGCTAACTCTGTTATATTAGAGATATGGATAAGCATAATAAACAATCTAAAAAGACGGGGATTGGTCTTGCTATATTAGGATTAGTAATATTAGCGGTTTTAACTGTGGGAGGGATAGTTTTTAGCAAAGTTGTTACAACTAAACAGTATGAAGGCGATATCGCTTCGTTTTCTTTCCATTCTGGTAGCTATTGGGGGTATGCAGAGTATGATATAGAGAACTCTGATGGTAGGGTTACTTTTCGTGCGACGGGATTCAATGGTAATGACATGAACGTAGAAAAGACGATAAGCGGTGAGTATTTGGATAGAATTAGCGATATTATTAAGAAATATGATGTGGCGAGCTGGGATGGCTTTGATGAGTCCGACGACGGTATATTGGACGGACATGGTTTTACACTGAAGATTAAGTATACCTCCGGGGCTACGCTAGAGGCTCATGGCTACATGAAGTATCCAAGAAATTATGATGAGGTAGACGAAGAATTGTCTGAAATATTTGACGAGCTTACAGATTAAAAAAAGATCTCCGAAAGGAGATTTTTTCTATAATGGCGGGCCCGACGCGACTCGAACGCGCGACCTCCTCCGTGACAGGGAGGCGCTCTAACCAACTGAGCTACGAGCCCGCATTAGGGTTAGTATATACGAAAAACTCATAAAATGCAAGGCATATATTGCGTTATGTATTGACTTTTTGTAGCGTTTATGGTAAAATACTAGCAGTATCCAAAAATATGTTCCTTAATCTTACTGGAGGTGTAACAATGAAGAAGATTGGGTGTGGGATCCTCTGCATTATTCTGGTGATCGCCGTTGTAGTTGGTGTAATGCTGACTCCGGAACTGAGGACAAAGATTATCAAGTCCGATGGGCATGGCTTATCCGAGGCACAGGAAGTGAAGCTTGAGCTGGTTTACACGGGGCAGAAGCCCAGTGGAGTCGGCTCCGTTCAGAGCTTTACTATTACGGATGACTATTTTGTCATTGCCGGAAGACCGAGCGGAGGCGCCGAAGAAGGTGGCGAGACAAACAATCAGTTGATTCTGATTACTCGCGACGGCCTGACCGATGTTACTGCGAATCATATTCCTGCTGGGAAAACCTACGAGTTGGGGCATGCAAACGGCATGACCTACAATCCCGACAAGCAGGAGATCGTGGTGGTCGGAAAGCGCAATGATGAAGGCAAGCAAGAGCTTGCCGTGATAATCGGTGCGAGAAGCTTTGAAGTTCTCAAGACGGTCAAGATGCCTTGCTATGGTAGTGGAATTGCATACAACAACAAGTTCAACTACTACATGGTACGTTCCGGCAAGACGCTGTACCGCATCACTGATGTGCCTGGTATCAAGAAGGAGACGCTCGAGACGAACGCAGAATTTTCCGTGCAGGATATTGGCTACTATGGTGGCTATACATATCTTTGCAACTGGGTAAGTGATGCGACGACTGATCTTGCGACTCAGCTCGGCCTGAAGCAGCACCAGAACATGATATACAAGGTTGATGCACGTGGTATCATCGTGAAGACCTTTATCATCAAAGAGCCGCTCCTGGAGCTCGAGAGTATCGATTTTGCTGACGGAAGCGCATATGTCCTGATGAATGGCGTGGGTGATCAGTCGGCGAACTTCTTTATCTATCGAGTGACGGGTGACCTGAAGTAAGAGACCCTGAGCCCAGCGTACGCGCTGGGCTCTTTTCATTTTTGTGATATAATACGAGTACGGACGCCGTTGTAGCTCAGCTGGCAGAGCAGCTCATTCGTAACGAGCAGGTCGCTGGTTCGATCCCAGTCAACGGCTCCATTTTTTGTTGTTTGGTATAATGTGCATATGAATAGAATTCCTAACGCTAATTATGATTACTATGATATGCCGAAACTTGGCGATTTAAAGGAATTAATAGAGCTTCGTAAAGATTCAAATAAGACAGCTTTTGCATATCGTGTTGACGGGAAAATAGTAAAGAAATCTTTTAAGGATACTTATAACGACGTGCGTTATCTCGCGCGTTATTTTAATGAATACTATAAAGGCAAAAATATTGCGATTGTAGGCGAAAACAGCTATGCGTGGCTGGTTTGTTCTTTGGGGATTGTGCTTTCTGGAAACGTTTGCGTGGCGCTAGATAAAGATTCAGATGCGGAAACGTGGAAAAAACAATTACGTCAGACAGATGTGAGAGCAGTTTATTATTCTGATAGCTATTGTGAAGGGATGTCGGAGATTTTTCGAAGGAGTTTTCCGTTAGAAGATTGGGAAAGTTATCGCAAAGAGGGGCATCGTTGTAGCAATAAGAACAAGGTTGATCCAGAGGCTGATGCGATGGTATTCTTTACGTCCGGTACAACTGGATATGGTAAAGCGGTGGTCTTATCACAGAAAAACATTATCTCCGATATCTGGGCGGCGTCATCTATTTATACGACTAAGGGCCGTGCATCGAGTTTTTTGCCATATCATCATGCGTTTGGATATGTAACGTCGCTATTGATGCCATATTATTATGGTTGTTATACGTATATAAGTAGTAGCCTCAAACATCTTACGGATGATTTTAAAGCGGGGAAGCCGGATACGATTTTTGCCGTACCGATGGTGATGGAAACGATGTATAAACAGATTTGGCGTACGGCAAGGCGCGAAAAACGCGAAAAGAAGCTCGCTTTGGCGATTAAGGCGAGCGACGCGATGCTTAAGGTTGGTATCGATTTGCGCCGAAAATTATTTAAGTCAATTTTGAACGAGTTCGGCGGCAATCTTGATTACATCATCTGCGGTGGGGCGCACTTGGATGTGAAATATGTGAAGTGGTTTCGTAGTGTTGGCGTAGAGATACTGGTTGGATATGGTATTACGGAATGTTCGCCAGTGGTAGCCGTGAATAGAAATCATTTTAAACGCGATGGTAGTGTGGGGCAGCTTTGTCGAGATGTGGATGTAAAGATTGTTGATGGCGAAATTACGGTTGGTGGGGATATTGTGATGAAGGGGTATTACCACGATAAGAAAGCGACCAACGAAGTGCTGAAGGGTGGATATTTTTACACAGGAGACCTTGGCATGCTGGACGAGGATGGTTTCTTGTTTATTACTGGTAGGAAAAAGAATCTGATTATTTTGAGCAACGGGGAGAATGTTAGCCCGGAAGAGATAGAAAAAGAACTTTCGCGCGATAAGGGCGTAACGGAAGTGGCTGTTTATGAGTCTGGAAATAGAATTGTGGCATCGGTCTATCCAAGCGAAGGGTATTTTGGCGATCAAGATTACTTCGACGAACTAATTTACGGGTATAATAGTGATAAGCCGAAGAATCGTCAGATAGCGATGGTTAGGGTGCGTAGCAAGGCGTTCCCGCGCAATAATAACGGAAAGATTCTTCGAGATAAGTTAATAGAGGAAGACAACTATGAAAGATAGAGTTATTAGTTTAATTGCCGAGACATTGGATATTGATAAGAAAAAGATTAACGAGAAAACGAATCTCGTGAAGGATCTTGAAGTTGAATCTTTGGACCTGGTTGATCTCGTTGGGGCATTTGAAGAAGAATTTGGCGTAGAAATTGCCGATAAAGATATTAAGAATTTGCAGACGGTGGGCGATATTATTAAATACGCCGAGGAGCATGAAGCCTAAAATCTTCATTGCGAGGGGGGTTAGTTCTAATGAGCTATTAGAATCTGTTTTTGATAGATATAATATAAAAGACCGGACGCTTAAGTATGGAGAATATGGAAAGCCATATTTAGCGTCTGGTGATTTGTTTTTTAATCTTAGTCATTGTCGGGATATGGTAGTTTGTGCGGTTTTTGACAGGGAAGTTGGTATTGATATTCAGAAGATAGATTATCGAGAGAGAGTAATAAATAGAGTCTGCACGCGTGCTGAGGCGGCAAGCATAAAGACGCCCGAAGATTTTACGAGGATGTGGGTATTAAAGGAAAGCTTTGCTAAGTGCGATGGCACAGGATTGTCGTATGGGCTTAAGAATATTAACACCGAAAGCTTAAAAGATTATGAAGTCTTTAAGATAGGGGACTTTTTGGTGGCTACATGCTATAATACAAGGTAGCTCTAATGAATATTTTGTATTGTGGCGACAGGAACATCCTGGACGGACTAATCATTTCTGTTTTATCTTTAGCAAAACAAACTAAGGAAACACTTAATATTTTTGTGCTCACGATGTATATGAAGGGATATGAGCAAATTCCTTTTGAAGTTATTGAAAAACTGGATGAAATCTTGAAAATAAAGAACCCTAAACATAATATTCAGCTTATTGATATAACAGAGATTTTTATGAATAATATGCCGAGGATGAATCTTTCGACATTTTTTACGCCGTATTGTCTTTTACGCCTTTACGCTGATTTGATTAAAGAATTGCCGAAGAAGTTATTGTATCTCGATACTGATGTAGTGGCGTTGGGGCCGCCAGAGAAACTATATCGCATGAATAATGAGAAATACGAATTAATCGGCGTAGCGGACTACTATGGCCAGCATTGGATTCATACTGACAGTATTTTTGAAGACAATTATATGAATTCTGGGGTATTATTAATGAATATGGACTTGATTCGTAAAACTGGTCTATTTGAGAAAGCGCGCAAGCGAGTTAAATGGGCGAAGATGCTTTTACCGGATCAAACTTCTTTGAATTTATATGCTGAGCATAAACTGTTGGTTGATAGAAAGTTTAACGAGCAGAAGAAAGAGACGGACGATACGATTTTTCGCCATTTTACGACAACGTTTAAGTTTTGGCCTTATTTCCATACACAAAAGATTAAGCCATGGAATATTGAGAAATTGCATGATGTATTGGATTGCCATGCATTTGATGATATTTTGGACGAGTATTTGGACGTAAGAAAGAAGGTGTTATGACGAAACGCTTGCTAGTTCCAGTATTCTTTACGGCCGATGAGAATTATGCACCATATTTGTCGACGGCTTTGGCTTCGCTTGTTGACCACGTTAGTAAAAATAATGATTACGACGTGAATGTCATTTATCATAATATGAAGCGCAGCACGATGCGTAAACTTGAGAAAATCGGCAAGGACGTCGATAACGTGAATATTATTTTGACCGAAATGCAGGAGACATTGACTGGTATCTCCGACCGTAAGGAAACGCGCCTAAAGGCCGATTGTTTTACGCCTACGATTTATTACAGGTTGTTCCTGCCGGAAATGTTCCCACAATACGATAAAGGTATTTATCTTGATAGCGATATTATTGTTATTGGTGATGTTGCGGAGCTGTATAAAAAAGAGCTCGGCGAGAATAATATATTGGCGGCCTGCACGGATATGTCTACGCAGGGGAATGAATTGTTCTGTAAATATTTTGAAGACGCAGTGGGCGTTCAACATGATAAGTACTTTAATTCCGGCGTGCTGTTGATGGACTTTAAGAAATTTCGTGATGAAGAATTTTGTGAGCATTTCTTTTATATGCTAAACAAGTATGATTTTGATACGGTTGCGCCAGATCAGGATTATTTGAATGCGCTCTGCAAAGATAGAGTGATGTATCTAGATTATGAATGGAATACGATGCCATCTGGCGGCTTTGCCCACATTGAGAAGCCAAAAATTGTCCATTATAACTTGTTTTTTAAGCCATGGCACTATGATGGCACAGAGTATGAAGAATACTACTGGCCATATGCGAACAAGTCTGCATTTATCCGTGAGATTATGCGTGAGAAAAAGTCCTTTACGCGAAAGAGCAAGAAGAGCGACGAGGAGCGTTTGCGCCAAATGTCTGAGCGCGTAGAAGAAATATTAAAAGGTGAAGTTACTTTTAAAAAGATTTTCGACGACGGTAAAGAAAAAAGAGGTTAATAATGATTATTGGCGGCGACAAAAGCGAAACAATTATTAATATCCAAAAGAATATTCGGGCTGAAGAATACAATAAAAAAGCTGAGCCAGACGATCCAAAATTGACGGATGAGGAAGTTGAGCAGTATCTGGCTAATTTCGAAAAAGGTCGCTCCAATAAAGTCATGCATGCAATTAAAAAACGCGGTGCGTTTGCGATTGTTGATGTTGCGTGGCTGATGCATAAAGGCGTTACAACTTTTGAGGGGTTGGAGAACCTAGACAAGATTAAAGGTGGCGCGATTGTGACGTGTAACCATTTTAATCCAATCGATAGTATCTTTGCGCGTGCCGTGATTAGGAAGAAGTTCAAGAAAACTCCATATATCGTGATTCAAGAAACGAACCTTGCCATGCCGGGCGCGAAAGGTTACCTCATGAATAACTTGAATATGGTTCCACTTGTAAAGGCGCCGAATTACATATTGAAGAAATTTGTGCCGAGAATTAAAGAACTAATTGGCGCTGGTGAATTCGTACAGATATATCCAGAAGAAGAGCTTTGGTTTAATTATCGTAAGCCACGTCCATGCAAACGGGGTACGTATTTGTTTGCAGCTCAGGCAAATGCGCCAGTGGTGCCAATCTTCGTAGAGATGATTGATTTGGATAAGGATGATAATGAGCAGTTCAAGAAATTGAAATATGTTGTTCATGTCTTGAAGCCGATTTATCCAGAAAAGAAGTTGAATAATAAGCAAAATAGCATCAAGATGGCAGAAAAAGATTACGCCGAACGCGTAGAATGCTACGAAAAGTGCTACGGCAAAAAGTTAGACTACAAATATTCCAAGTGGGATATCGCTGGCCTTAAATAGATTATTTCTTTGATTTTTTGCGATAAGTGACGTACTCGAAGGTGCTGTGTTTTGCTCGGCGTTCCATTGTTTTTTGGACTTCGTATTTGAGACGTTTTTGGGCGTCTTTTTTGGATAAATCTTCAGAGGCTTTGAATGGGCCATCAATGTAGATTGTGATTTTTGGTTTTTTGAATATGCGACTTTTTTGATATGTCGTTGTGGCTACGTAGACTGGCTTTCTGACTTTGATAGGGTAATGAAAAGCTGCGTCTGCGAGTGGGCGGATTTTTGTGTAGTACGGCCAAAGATGCTGCTCTGGGTATATTACGATACAGTCACCGATTTTAATGCGTCGAGAGATGGTCTGGTTGAATTTTTTGAAGTCAGACATGTTGTCTGGGATTGGGATTGCCCCAGCCATAGGGAGCAGTTTGCCGACGAATGGAATGCCGAGGTTGGATGGACTACAAATAATTGATGGACGAGTAGGGAAAGTCATCGCAAAAGGATTTACGACGTCGCCGAAAGTTTGAGTGTGATTAGAATACAAATAGTAGCCTCCGAATAGGCGCGCCTTCAGGAGCAGATGACGGTTTTTGACTGTAATATGCGCAAACAGCTTCATGTAAATTAAATCGAGTACAACTACTACTACATAGAGCGCTAAAGAAATTGCATGATAAATCGGGTTGATGTGCATCCATTTGTAGTCGGATGGTATTTTATAATCTTGCTGTTTTGTTTCGGCAAAATCTTGATCAAAGGAATCGTAATAATAAATCTTTTTGGTTTTTTCTTTGCTCATCTAAGTTTATTATATACCCAACAGATAATAAAACAGATAAGATTTGCGCAGACTATAGATGCGCCACTCGGCAGATTAAAAGTGTAGGATGCGGTCAAGCCGAACAGGAAAGAAATGATTGCTAGAGCTACTGAGGTAATGACTGTATTCCTGAAACTTTTTGCGAGATGCCTTGCGGAGATGCACGGGAAAATTATTAGGCTAGAAATGAGTAACGCGCCTAGCATGCGCATGCCAAGAACGATGACAACGGAACAAATTGCGGCAAGAATGGCGCTATAAAGCCTAGTATTGATGCCGACGGACTTTGCGAACTTCTCGTCGATTGTGATGGCGAAGATTTGCTTGTAGAAAATCAAATAGAGCAGCGAAACAATAATGGTAGTTATTGCAATGACAATAAGGTCACTATGATTAATGGCTAGAATACTACCGAATAAATATGAGTTTATATCGATGTTCTTGCCTGGGTTTAATGTGTTTACTATTGCGCCAATTGCAAGTGCGGATGAAGAGAGGATTGCGATAGCGGCATCGTTATTAATGTTGCGACTGTTATTTATACGAAGAATTAGGTAAGACGCAATGATGACGACTGGAATTGTAAAATATAGTGGCGCAAAACCAAAAGTAATGGCAATAATCATCGCGCCAAATGCAACATGCGATAATCCGTCGCCAATCATGGATTGTTTTTTGAGGACGAGATTTGTGCCGATTAAGCTAGCGCAAACCGAGATTAATAAGCCGGCGATGAGGGCGTTTACGATAAAATCGTAATGTAACATTTCAAAGAAACTAGTGAGCATGAACCCTCCTGACATATTCTTCGGTTGTGCCAAAGAATGGATTATCTTTGTCGATTGATAAGATTTTATTGCCGAGTAGATTGTTGTGGTCGAGATCGTGCGTGACCATGATTATGGTGAGGCCTTCTTTTTTATTGAGTGATTTTAGAGTTTCATAAAAAGAGGTCTTTGAATTATAGTCTAGGTTGTTTGATGCTTCATCGAGAATTAATATTTTTGTACTAGAACAAAGCGCGCGAGCAAGCAAAACCTTTTGACGCTGTCCGCCAGATAACTCTGAATAGCTATGGTTTTTGAGATTATCTATTCTTAGAGTTTTTAGTGCTTTTTCTATAATTTGGCGATGTTCTTTGCGGATAAAATGCGTTTGATTTAAGGTGCCAGTGCTGACAATTTCGTAGACTGTTGCTGGGAAATTGTCCGGAATCTGTGCATGCTGTGGAAGATATCCGATATGGTTTTGTTTGATGCTTTGATCGAATTTTATGGAGCCTTTGCTTGGGTTTATTTCGCCTATGATTGTTTTTAGTAGAGTGGATTTTCCGCTACCATTTGGGCCGACGATGCAAAGTATGTCTCCGTCTTCGACGTTAAAAGAAAGATTTTCTATTATTTTATTATTATCGTATTTTATGGTTAGGTCTTTTATTTTAATTAGCGCCATTATAAAGCTCCTTTAAGGCTAAATAGTTATCATTGAACATGTCTAGCAATGATTTATTTGCCCGATATTCATCGATTGTAATTGTTTCGCCGGAATACAACAAAGTGATTTTTGTGTTGGTGGCATTTTTTATAGTTTCAGCGGTTTTATTTTCGAGGGTATCTATCGTGTAGATTGTTGGGATATGCTCTTGGTTTATTTTGTTGATTATTTCGGATATTTTTGCGGCGGAAGGTTCGGCGTCATGCGAGCAGCCTACGTATGCAGAGATGTATTTGAATTTGTAGTCATTGATGAAATATGCAAAGGGGAAGTGGTCTGCAATGGCTATTGTTCTTGTTTGCGTGGTTTGTGTAAGCTCCTGGAATTTCTCATGCAGTTTTTTCCAGTCGTTAGCATAGTTGGTAGAATTATTGGCAATATTTGAAGCTATGTTTGGGTAGATTTTTTGTAGTTTTGCGGATATTTCGTTTGTCAATTTAATGACGTTGTTTGGGCTTGTCCAGATATGCTCGTCGTATTCTTCCGATGATTCCTGCAATAAATCTACGTAGTCCATGGCGCGAATGATGGTGGCGTTATTGTTCTGATCGATAATTGTTTTGATCCATTCTTCTGATTCGCCACCATTATAAATGATGATATCGGCGTTTTTTAATGTTGTGATGTCTTCTGGCGTTGGCTCATAATCGTGCAATTCTGTGCCCGGCTTAATTAATAGTTTGGTGTCAATTGCTTCATCGTCAATTATGTTATTGACGATGTCATATAGTGGAAAGATTGAAATGACGATTTTTGAACTTTGGCTATGTCTGTTTATTGGCGCAAATAGGATTGCAATTAAGGATGCGGCTAGACCGATAGTAAAAAGAATGCGCAGTATTTTTTTGAGACTGTCATTCATGATTTGTGCACTCCGAACAGATGCCAGATATGACTAAATTGCTATTTACGACCGTAAAATTGTGCTCTTTGCTGAGATGCTTTGAAAGTGTTTTTATTTTGGAACAGTCTACGTGAAAGGTCTTATGGCAAACAATACATTCGAGATTGCAGTGATTGGTATTTTTGCATGGTTCTAGGTAGCGGTAGGTGGCAGTATTATTGTCGCCCATAGAAATAGTAAGAATATTATCGCCAACAAATTCGTCGAGAATACGATAAATTGTGCTGGTGCTGATATGCTTATTATTTTTGGAAAGAGAATCTTGAATATCTTTGGCTGTGAAAGGAGTATCAAAACCCTTTGATAGATTGAAGATTAAGTCGCGATTTTCGGAATGATATTTATTACTAGTAGCCATGCCAATATGATAGCATGACTACTAGAAAATGAAAATGATTCCTATTTTTTAATTACTTCTTTTGGTGAATAAGAATTGAAACGTGATAAGAGTAGATAAGTAATGATTGCCCCCATGGCGAGGAATTCCGTACCTGCAAGGATGAAATCGATTATTAATTTGTTGTCTGTGGCCGTGACCTTGCTTGTAATGTCTTGTTGTTGAGGGGCTTGGTCGTTACTCGTGTTGGCTTCTTGATTATTAGATGGTGGATAGGATTGCTGTTCGTCGTCAGATGATTCGGGAGCTGTAAGCTGTGCAGTTGCTGCGTCAGTGGTGTTCTCCGTATCGCTTTGTTTTTTGCCTGGACGACCATTTCTTTGAGCATTGGCTTCATTTTGCTCAGTATTAGAATTGTTGTCGCCGTTCATCTCTGGCGGAGTGCCCATGCTATTATTGTTCATTTGTGGAGCATTGTTGTTTGGGGCGAAGTTGCTCGTCGGCGTATTCGTTTGGGCGGAATTTACACCATCATTGATGGTAAAAACTGCGGCGCACCCTAATGCAATGAGTGCGATGACCATTATTATATTTGCTGTTAGACGTTTTGAACTATTCATACTGTAATCTCCTTAATGTATTCCTATAATACGTGGCTAAAGTTAACTCATCCTTAAAAAGCTGAATGACTTAGGATAAGCGTAAGAACTATTATTTTAGGGGATATATGGTAGAATATATGTAAGCTATGAAAGAATTAGCGGAAGAGATAAAGACGATCTGGAAGAAGGATCGTGGATTGTTTTGGTGGATAGCGGCTCAGTTTTTGATTGCTGCCGCCTTATTTATTCTTCCGATTATTAATCTTAATCCTAACCATCCAAAGGTATACGCTCGTTATTCGGATATTAGCAATGGATACTCTTCTAGCTATTGGTGGTATTTGGTATCTTTCTCTGTTTTGGGCTTTGCGTTTGGCATCGGCCATAACTTATTAAGTATTAAGCTTTATACGAAACGCGGTAAAGATATTGCGCGTTTGTTTTTGGGGGTAAGCATTGCAATGACGATTATTGCAATTAAGTTTTTGATGAGTATTATCGGGGAAGGTTAGAATGTCAAAGGTACGCGAGATTCCTACGGGTAAACGCACGCCGCTATATCGTTTCTTTGAGATGTTCCCGGCGCTAATAAGCTACGGAATGATTATTTTGCTTTTTGTTTTGTCGGCGATATCACCGATTCTTGGTTCTGCTTACATCCTGTTAATTGTAATTATTACTTTAGTTAAGGCGATCGGTGTAGCCTATAGGGTTGTACAAGGCTATAACACCGTAAATAAGGGTATTAGTGTGAATTGGTCAAAACGTTTGGCCGAGCTTGAAGACCCGCAAGAAAGCTATGATAAGCTTGCCGGCTCTAGGAAGCATGAATATGATTATGACACGCATTTGCGTAATCTTTGTATGATGGCGGCAGCAGAGGATGGTTATTTTCCGAAACCAAGCCAAGTTTATCACGCGGTGATTGTGACGATGTACAACGAGACTCTCGATGTGCTTGCGCCGACTTTGGATAGCATTGTGAAAACGACTTATCCAAAAGAAAGAATGATTGTCGTGATTGCGTATGAGGAGCGTGGTGGTGCGAACGCAGAGAAGGTGGCAAAAACTTTGGAAAAAAATTATTCAAAGAAGTTCGGTGGTTTTATTTTAGCGAAGCATCCAGATGGCATACCGGGAGAAGTTGTTGGCAAGGGTGGAAACATTACAAATGCTGGTAAGGTATTAAAGAAGTATGTTAGAGAGAAGGGGCTACGTTATGGCGACGTAATTGTCACTACGCTGGATAGTGATAATAAGCCGCATGAATGCTACTTTGATCAAGTTGCGTATGAGTTTATTGTGCATGAAGACAGGAAGCGTCTTAGCTATCAGCCTGTCTCGATTTTTACGAATAATATTTGGGATGCCCCGGCCGTTACTCGTGTAGTGGCATGCACAAACTCATTCTGGAACTTAATTTGTACAATGCGTCCACATACTTTGCGTAACTTTGCGTCACATTCGCAGCCGTTAGACGCACTAGTTGAGATGAACTTTTGGAGTACGCGCACGATTGTAGAAGATGGACATCAGTATTGGCGCTCGCTGTTTTACTTTGATGGTAACTATGATGTTTTGGCGATTCGTGCACCAATTTATCAGGATGCAGTATTGTCTGATACATTATTAAAGACTCTAAAAGCGCAGTGGATTCAGCTACGACGTTGGGATTATGGGGCATCGGATGTGGCGTTCGTTGGTGAATATATGCTATCTAAGGATCGTACTGTGCGTTATCTTTCGCTGATTCCAAAGTTTATTAGGCTATTGGATGGTCACGTTACGTTGGCTGCGTTTGCGCCAATCGTGGCTTTTGGTGGTTGGGTGCCACTTTTGTTCAATATAGAATCACGCGATCTGCTGGCGCATAATTTGCCTGTAGTAGTGAGTTACATTCAGACGATTGCCATGATGAGCTTGTTTGCTTCTATTATTTTATCGATTAAGATGTTGCCGCCAAGGCCAAAAAAGTATCGTAGCACGAAGAAAATAATCATGGTATTGCAATGGGTGATGTCGCCAGTGATTGCGATAGTATACACGTCGTTTTGTGCGTTTTATTCGCAGACAAGACTGTTAATTGGTGCCTATATGGAAAAGTTTGACGTCACGGAAAAAGTCGTCAAAAAATAGATAGATTTCAAAAAGATTGTACTTGTGCTTTTTCGGAAGCACTTTTTTGATTAGAGTATTTGAAAAAGGAGGTAAAAAAGACATGGTTACATGATATTAGCAAAAAAGTAATAACTTAAGGAGGAGAAATGAATAAGAAAATATTGGGTGGTTTTTTGTTGTCCGCAATTGCCGCAATTAGCATGCCGTTTATTGGCACGGTGTCGGCTGTAACAATTAGCGAAAATGCAGATAGTCCGCAGAGTATGACGATACATAGGTATGTCCATGGTGTTACAAATCCAGTAACTAATACATTTACATATACTATTACGGAAGATCCAAAGAACCCGGCTGCTGTAAGCAACTTGCCAGAGAGTACTACGATTAAATTTGAACAAGTAGAGCCGTCAGGCGGGGTAGCGTCGAGGTCTACGGTTTTGGATTTATCAGGCGTAGAGTTTAATACTTTGGGTGATTATAAGTTTCACGTAAAGGAGACTGGCAGTAGCAATAATAATACATATCCGAAGAGCAATAAGGAATTTCTTATCTTGGTTTCCGTACGTAACGAGTTAGATGAAAATGGCAAGCCGACTGGGAATATTGTTCCGGTTTTGATAGCCCAAGCAAGGGACGCCGCATCGGAAGATAAAACCCAGATGCTGTTTGAGTCTACGGCAAAGTTTACATATATCGAGGTATCAAAAGAGGTTACTGGTAACTTAGGCGAAACCGATAGATATTTCTTGTTTTCACTATCAATCAACGGAGCCAATAATGGAGATAAGTTTGTAATTGAAGGGCAGGACGATGAGATCGTTTATGATGGCCAGACAATTCAGACCTCAAAGGAATATGTTGTAGGTGAAAGCAATAAGATTTACCTAAAACACGGTCAGACTATTACGATTGGAAAAAGTGGTAACTTGGCCCAAATGCCTGTTGGAATGTCCTACGTAATTTTGGAGACTGCGCCGGCTGGATATACTACGTTTATTAATGGCGCCGAAAAGAGTTCCACTGGCTGGTTGAACACGGTCGCGATGGAAGATGGGGAGATAACCGAGGCGAACAAGATTAAATTCGTAAATAATAAAGAATCTACTGTTTTGACCGGTGTTTCTTCTGCCATTGCTCCAATTGCAGTCTTGGGCGTATTGGGGGTCTGCGGTTTAGCAATTACTCGCAAGTTGCGAAAAAGCGGAAGATAATGAAAATTAAAAAAGCTAGAGGGCGCGAATGCTGGCGCCTTTTAGCTCGGGTGGGTGCCATTGCTGTTTTATTGGCTGTGTTCTTTTCGTTCTTTTCATTTGAAAGAATCGAAGGGGATGGTTCGTCGCCGAACTATAAGGATGGTGATTTAGTGTTGAGAAATGGAGCAGGAGATGAAACGTATTTGCTTTTAAGGGTTAGAGGGTTTGATGATTAGGACTATTAATCACGTAATTGATTTTGTGTTTGTTTTGATTGTATTGCTCGTAGCTTTAATTGCGTTCTATGTTCTTTATGACGCGATAAAGGTGGCTAATGGTTCTGAATTAGGGGAAGATATTGTTGCCATGGTGCCTTCTTCGAATCATAACAATGATGACTTTAATCTCAATGAGTTAAAAGGCCTTAATCCTAATATAATTGGCTGAATAAAGATAGATAATACGGATATAAATTATCCGGTTCTGCAGGCGAACGACAACTCGTACTACTTGTCTCGTAATTATCGGAATGAATTTGCGGTATCGGGGAGTATATTCCTGGATTATCGCGACGATATATTGCGTGATAAATTCTTGATTATTTATGGACATAGAATGAGTTATGGAAAAATGTTTTCCGACGTTACTAAATATTCAGAGCAAAAATATTTTAATGATCATCTAGGAGGTGTACTATATTCGGACGAAAAAGTATTTAGATTGGAAGTGATAGGGTTTGCAAAAATAAGTGCTAATGAAAAGGATATTTATGGAATACATCGAGACGCCGATAAAATAGTCGGTATTCTAAAACAAAAAGCGTATTATTGGAGGACGAAAAACGCCGATAGGTACATCTTGTTATCTACGTGTGACGGGAGAGATAAGTCGCTCCGAAATGTATTACTGTTGGCTGTTCAGTAAGTATTTTGGCGAAGACTCGCAGTGTTCATAAAACTCGGACGGAGTAAGGTGCGGCTTTGGCGTGGAGTATTCATAAATAACGATGTAATCATCGTCGCATTTATTGCCCAATTCGTCTTTGACGAATATCTTCTTTATGGCCTTGATTGCGTCGTCGGTTGAGTTGAATTGATGTGTGCCGGCATGCTTTTCCCAGGCGTGCTCATACCAATAGACTTTGTTGTCATAATCGAATAGCAAAAAGGTATGAGTGCGCATTTTTGGATTTATATCTTCGCTATAGTGGATTATGTTATATGCGGACGTCTTAATCTTTGCATCGGTGAGGATTTTTCTTTCTAATTCGACTTGATCCCAGCATACGCCGTATTGGCTCTTCAATAATTCGTCCGGTGTTTGCAGGCAGTAATCTTTTGCAAAATCTCCAGTTAAATCTGGATAGGTGTAGCCACGAGTATCGGCCCAACCATATTTGATTTTGCTCATAGTCTCGTCTAACTCTTTTACGAAATCCATAACCTTATTATAACCGAGATGCTAAGCATAAATGATATAATGAAGAAAACTAATAGAGGTTATTGATGGTGTATACAGAACTAGAACGCGGTAAGAAAGGTCGCATTACGGGTTGGGAAGGTATAGAAAAAGGTCCAGACGTATTGGAATCGGCCGAAGACAAAAAAGATGAGTCCTCTATTTCTGAAAGTGACATAGAATATTTTAAAAAGAATCCAAAAGAATTAAGTAGCTTAGTTGCAGATTTGGTTAAGCTTCGTGGTGGGAACGATGCAATTAAGGAGGGCGCCACTTGGGATAAAGAAATGCGTGCTTATGTTGGTGCGGATGGTTTACCTCGCGACTGGGCGCATTTAACTGGTTACCTAAAACGAAATCCTGACGCTATCGGTAAGGTACTTGAAGAATACAATGAGTTGCAGGCGGCCGATGATGAAGGAAGCGATTCTGAAGCAGCTATGGGAGGAGCTGAGGCTGTAGCTACGGAGGCGACGATTGTGGAGGCGGCTGCCGCTGAAGCATCTTCCGCTCAGGCGGAAGTGGATGATGGGGCCGAAATTGTTGAGGAGGCAGCGAGTGCAGAGGATAATGATGAGACAATCGATGAAGCTTCCGAAGATCAGAAGGAGAATGTAATAGATTTTGCTAAGGCAAAAGAGGGCGAAAAAGCTAAAAAATTAAGTAGCACTGAAGCGGCCGCTAAAATAAGCGAACTTGATGGAAGGATTGATGGCATTACGGATTATCATGAACAATCAGCTGTCTGGGAATCGATGGCAAAGGTGCTTGATGGGTGCAGCGATGACATAAAAGCGCAGGTTAAATATATGCGTGCCGACGAAGCCCTAAAAAGAGATCAGGCATTTCTGGAAGATAGAAAAGCCAAGCTCAAGAAGATGCCTTTGTTTACGTTCCCATGGTCTAAGCGTCATCAAGAAAAACAGAGTCTGAAATACGTTATTGCTTCTACGACTAAATCTTTGGAATATCAGCAAAATAAGTTGAATGATATGGCTAAAACTTTGCCAGAGTCTATCTCTGATGAAGATAGGGGAGTTATAGATAAATTCCGTGGTCTTGATGCTAGAATGAGCCGCTCTAACGCCGATTTGCATGTTAGGGGTTTAGCTGGCGATATTAGGATGCGCGAAAAATGGATTCGTGATCAAGAGAACTCGCTGAAGAAGACGGAGGCTGGTACGAAAGCGATAAATGACCCAGGGGAGAAGGCGCGTCGAGAAGCTATTGAGCGTTGGCAGAAAGAGATTGCTGACCTGCAAGCACATATTGACGAATATACGGCAGAGCATCCAGATTTTGTGATGGACCCAACAAAGAAACCGAAAAGCGAATCGTTAGATAAAGCAGCTTAGGGAAAGTGTGCTATAATTTTGTCAGAACAAATGGGGTGTTAGCTCAGTTGGTAGAGCGATTGGTTCGCAATCAATAGGTCAGGAGTTCGAATCTCCTACACTCCACCATGTTCTTAGTTTTTCCTCTTCGGAGGATTTTTTGTTGCCGGGAAAATATGTAGTGCTTATGTTATGATATTAATAGGAATAATATATGGCAAAGAAACCTGAAGTAGTAAGTGGTGCCAAATCTGGTGGCAAAACTGGTTGGGAATCGGTGAGTGGTACTCCGTATGCCGGAAAAGCCCCAGAGCGAATGACTCGTCGCGAGGCGAATCGTGATTTTGAGCGTAGTGAAGGATATAGGGCGGTGCAGAGGCTGAAGGCAGCTGGCTTACTCAAAGATTTTAATAGTGATGAAATGTATCATGGGCGTACAGCGAAAGCTGGCGAGGGGGATTGGCACGTTGATAGGCATTACGACAACGCTGGGAATGCTACAGGACATGCGAATATTAATAAAGTGGCGGCGCTTAATGTGGCGGAAATTGGCGTAGCTAAAGACTATGCCAGATTGCGCAGTACTCATGAAGGCGGTAAAGGTGAATTGTATAGAATTCAATCTTCGGATCCGGATGCCGTCGTTATTGATAGACATTTTAGTTTTAAGACTGGCCCAGACGGGAAGAAACGCACTTCTGCGGAACAGGCTAAGATCCGTGAAGATTTGATTAAGACGATGCCCGATTTGGCGGATGCCGTTCCGTTGGATTTTGGCCAAAGAAAGGCCCTAGATAAAACCCCGCCAAGTGCATTTTATAAAATTGCCGGCAAAAAGCCGTGGGCGGAGCAGTATTTTACGGCGGACGATGTGACTAAAATATGTGAACAGACTGGTTTGGCGTCTTCTACTGTACGCAAAATGTGCGAGGCACTAAATACTCGCCAAATGATTGTGCAAGATCCGGGTTTTGCGGCTAGAAACTTTTTGATTGCACGTAAAGCGTGCAAACCAAATGAAAAATATCCTGGAGCATTACTTAGCCAAGAATATTTTGCTAGCTGGTCGCAAAGCACCCATACGATAGGCGTCAGTAGAAGAGTTAAATCGCCTCATATTAGGAGGTCGTTTAGAGCGTCATTTCTCTTTGAACTGGGCAAAGTGGATTCGGCTGAGAATCTTGAAGCGCAAAGAGAATCACGCTGGCGTCGGACTGGCCGCGTTGCGCTTAGGATGGAGAGATTGATGGGGCGAGAAAAAAGCGACACGCCTTATTTCCAGAGAATATTAAGGAATCCGAATACCGATTCGAGAAAACTCGTCGAGGAAGCGAAGAAGGTTGGGAATTATAAACGCATTTTTGAGTCTGATTCTGGCGTAAAAGAAAAATACACATTGCAAGAACATACTGAAACCGTCCTGCGAAACTTCGATGAGAATTATGCCGATAAGGTGCCGGCGAAGTTAGTGCCGTTGATGCACTTAGCGCTGTTAGTTCACGATATTGGTAAACCTGAAGCTGCAAGGAATGGCGAAAAGAGTAACCAAAAAGTATACAACGATAAAGAAGCCCGTAGGTTTATGAAACAAATTGGTATCGGTCCTCATACTAGCGAGCTTGTTCGTGGCATGATTGGTCATGCTCAGGAGTTAACTACGAAAGGCTTTATTAAAGGCGACGCTAAGGCGCGTGCGGAATTGGATAAATATTGCCGCCAGATGCTAGTTAATCTCGGAATACAAAACCCTACGAAAGATGATATTGGCGGTATGCGCGATTTGTGTTTGATGATTCAGGCTTGTGACTCGGCGGCATATACGACTATGGCGCGTACGCGCGATGTGAAGACTAATATAACTTATCGCAACCTAGGTTCATTTAATAAATCATTCATGGAGCCGACTGGGCAAAACAAACGTGATATTAGAATGAAGAATATAAGCAACTGGGTGTGGGATTAGTTAAGTGATAATTGGTTATATTATATTGTTCCTGATTGGGTTGATGGCCCTAGTAAAGGCTTCGGATGTTTTTGTTGATGTGGCATCATCTTTAGCGATTAAGCTTAAGATGCCAAAGATGTTAATTGCTCTTACGGTTGCAGCATTCGGCACATGCGCTCCAGAGCTTGCGATATCCTTTAAGTCTATCTCGAGCGGCAATTATGATATGACGCTTGCAAATGTGATTGGCTCCTGTGTTGTTAATATTTTACTTATAGTTGGCGTAGCAACGCTGGTAAAGCCTATCAAGGTCAAAGAGCAGACCGTAAAGAAAGAGTTGCCAATTTTAGTATTGGTGACTGGTATATTCTTTCTGATTTTGAATGACTCGATATTTACGGGTAAAGAAAATGGTTTATCTCGGATTGATGCGGGGATATTACTGGCGGCGTTTGGGGTATTCTTGGCCTATATCCTAGTGGTTGTGCATAATGCGAAAAAGAAACAAAAAGGAGTACGCAGAAAACGCGAAAAGGCGAAATATCCACTATGGAAGGCTATAGTTTATTTATTGGTGACTTTAGCCGTGATAATAATCGCGAGTGACATAGTTGTGGATAACGCCTGTTTGATTGCGTCTGAAATTGGAATTAGCCAGAAGATTATCACGATGACGGCAATTGTTATTGGGACATCTTTGCCGGAACTTACGATGACGGTTGGCGCATCACGAAAAGGTGAATTTGATTTGGCTGTGGGGAATATCATCGGAACAAATATCTTCAATATCTGTATTGTGCTGGGCTTACCGACGCTTATATTTGGCGATTTTACATCCACTGCTTTTAACTTTGTGGATACTATTGTTGTTCTGTTGGCGGCAGTAGTATATTACTGGTTTGGTAGGAGTAGTCGGCAATTGGAGCGCTTTGAGGGGATGCTAATGGTTGCTATTTTTGCGGCATACTATACTTATCTATTCTTGGTGTAGAATAGTAATAGAATGCAGGATGAAAAAATATCACAAGTAAAGGCTGATTTGTCTAAGAAGTTACATAAGAACTTCGAAAATTCTGAGCCGCATTTCTATTTGGATGGTTGGACTGGCGCAGTCGTTTTTGATTTAGACAGAAAGTATTTGATTAAGATTACGAATAGCGAAACGATTGAATCGCAGGTAGAGTTTTTGCGTGAGAATCCAAGGAATATATTTTCGAATGTGATTTGCTATGATTTGGAAGTTGGTTATATCTGCCTGGAATTCATTGAAGGGGTAAAATACAACGAAGCAAAACTTAACGCAAAAGATGCTTTGTGGCAAGTATCAAACATCGTAAAAAATTACCGAGAATATCCTCATGCAGAAGGATACGGCTTTTTGCGCCATGAGTTTCCAACGTGGAAAGAGTTCTTGCGCGATGAGATAGATTATGCGCGTGGCTATATACCGACTATCTCGACAGATAAAGTTATGGCGGCGCTTGATGCGATTGGTAATAAACAGCCTAAACAGTATTTGATGCACGGAGATTTTGGCACGCATAACTTTTTGGTAGAAAAGAGTGGTAGAATTCGCGTAATCGATCCGATGCCAGTGGTTGGCGATTATCTCTACGATTTTTATTTTGCGATTTTGTCTAATACTAATATCTTTACGATTGTTGGGGCGGACTATATTTATAGTTTCTTCGATCGTGACATAGAAGAGAAGAAAGCACTGTTGACGATTGCTCTTTATGTTAGGATGAGTCGTGCCTTTAAATATGATCGCGAAAACTTCGATGCATATACAAAAATGTATGCAAATATTTAGTTGATCTAGCGACTTCTTGCGATAATCGGGTGGTTTATGGTATAATTCGTTTATTGGGTTGCTAGCTCAGTTGGCTAGAGCGCCTCGTTTACACCGAGGAGGTCGGGGGTTCGAGCCCCTCGCGACCCACCAGGTAGATAACAAAAGAAAAATCGCCCAGGCTTTTCGCCCGGGCGGTTTTTTATGGTCCAACGATGAACGAGACTGCATCTTGGTAGGGGTAGGCGGGTCGAGTGAGGTCGACGCCTGCCTCAACGAGTAGTTGCAGGTCTGCGATTGACATGCTGGAGAAATCTAGGTAGGAAGTAGGAACATTCTGTGCCAGTGTATAGCCGACAAAGTATGCGATGTCTTTTGTGTTCGCGAAGCGATGATTGCTGGTATTGGTGCATCCGCGGTATACGCGGCGGGTTATTGTCCAGGCGAAATTCAAGGCTTCTTCTTCGGTTGCGCCAGCATTGCGCTTTAGATTGTAGATAGTTTTGGCGACGCTTCCGAAGTTAGCATAGGAGTTATTGCGCATGGCTTGATCGACGGCGATAACGTAGTATGGGTGTGGTTTTGACATGTCGCCATTAGTCTTGACGTCCATCATTTTTGCGGCGCCTTCGTAGAGCTTCTCGTCGTCGGCTTTTGCAAGCAGGTTGACGAGTGGTGATAATGGAGAATTATCGCCGAGAAGTTGCCTGAAAAGCTCGCGTGAATTTTCGGAGCCACGAACGTGTGATTCAATCTCGTGACCAATAAGACTACAGAGCTTGCGTCCGTCTGCGGTTTTTCTGGTGGGAATAACGAGCTGCGAAACGCCGGATTCGGTTTTGTCTCGCGCATCGACTGCGCTCTTGATGCGATCGTCGATGATGCATTTCCAGGTCTGGAATCCATAGTAGTTAAAGATTTCCAGAAAACGTTTGCGTATATCGGCGGCGCCGAACTGCAGGCTATTTAGGGTTTTTAGAGTGTCTGCATCGAAGCGGCCTTTCTCGCCAGTGCGGTAGCTTGCTAGATCTTCAACAATATCGTAGCAACGAAGCGATATGCCTCCGGACGGAGTTCCGTATTTCTTGAGGATGGCGCCCATGGTGCGGCGGTCGTCTTCACAGATGATTCCGTATGCCATTTCGGCGGTCAGGATTGCATCGGCGATGCGGGACCCGAGAATGGAGAGAATGGCGGAATCAACTTTATCTTCTGGGATGCAGTGCGTAAAGATGAAAGTACGGCATTCTTCCAATTTGCTTCCGAGGCGCGCGATGCGATTTAGCTCATCAGTGTCGTACTTGAATACTGGATCGATGAAGCGTTTGTCTTTGGCGGATGATTTCCAGTTTTTCTCGGCTTCCTCGAGATTAGTGGGCACGCACATTGCCACCGGGTTCATGGTCATGGCGATTTCTGCCAGGCATGTAGCGACTATGCGCATTTGCGCAGCATTTGTATACAACAATGTTCATATTCCTCCTTTTAAAGAACTATTTCTGGCCAGGTGGCCAGATTTAATAACTATGACATTATTGTCTGAATTTGTCAATTATAGGCTAGAGCATTCTCATCTAGTAAATATCAAAAATTATGGTAAAATAACAGATATATAAACTAAAAAGAAAGGGCAGCGATGTCAGATATACAAAATGTTGAAAAAATGCGTCATTCGCTAAGCCATATTATGGCCGCAGCGATTAAGAACTTGTATGCTGGCACAACAACAGTCCAATTTGGGATTGGCCCAGCAATTGATAATGGTTTTTACTACGATATAGATTTTGGTGGCGCAAAGGTCTCTGAAGATGATTTTAAGAAGATTGAAAAAGAGATGCGCAAAATAATTGCACAGAAACTACCAATCGTACGTAGCGAAAAATCTCGCGAAGAAGCTTTGAAGTGGGCGAAAGATAACGGCCAGCACTTTAAGGCGGAATTGATTAATGATCTTCCGGAAGATGAGGTCATTTCATTCTATACTCTAGGCGATTTTGAAGATCTTTGCCGTGGTCCTCACGTTGAGAATACAGGCGAAGTTGGTGTGTTTAAGCTTGACAAGGTGGCGGGTGCATATTGGCGCGGAGATGAGAAGCGCGAAATGCTTACGCGCATCTATGGTTTAGCTTTTGAAACTCAGGAAGAATTAGATGCGTATGTTGCGCAGCAAGAAGAAGCAAAGAAGCGTGATCACCGTAAGATTGGTAAAGAACTTGGCTTGTTCTGCTTCTCGGATTTGGTTGGTGCAGGTTTGCCACTATTTACTCCAAGAGGTACGATTTTGCGCGATAAGGTAGCAGCTTTTGCTAATAGCTATCGTGAGCGTTGTGGTTATCAGAAGGTTTGTATTCCTCATATTGCAAGCATTGATTTGTATAAGACTTCTGGCCACTTTGAAAAGTTTCCAGAAATGCTTCGCTTCACGAGCTCTGAAAGTGGCGACGAATTGGCATTAAAGCCAGTTAACTGTCCACATCATAGCCAGATTTTTGCAAGTGTTCCGCGCTCCTATAAGGAACTTCCAGTTAAATTCCTAGAAACCACTATGGTTTATCGCGATGAACGTAAGGGTGAGCTTGGTGGCTTAAGCCGCGTTCGCGCAATTACGCAGGATGATTCGCACGTATTTTGTACGGAAGAGCAGATTGGCGATATCTTTGGTGAATTGATTGAATCAGCAAAAGATCTTTATTCTCGCATTGATATGCAACTAAAACTACGTCTTTCGTTCCGTGACGACAGTGATGGTTACATTGGTACGCCAGAAATGTGGGAGAAGGCACAGGCCGCAATTAAGGAGATGGCTGAAAAATTCGAGATGGATTACTTCATTGGCGAGGGTGAAGCTGCGATGTATGGTCCAAAGATGGACTTCATGGCGGTAGACGCCTTGGGCCGCGAATGGCAGCTCGCTACGGTTCAGCTGGACTACGCAATGCCGACTCGTTTTGGTCTCGAATATGTAGATGCGGATGGGTCTAAGAAGACTCCGATTATGATTCACTGCGCATTGATTGGCTCAATTGAACGTTTTCTTAGCGTATTTATTGAGCATACGGCTGGTTGGTTCCCATTCTGGTGTGCACCAGAACAGATTCGTATTCTTACGATTAATGATTCTGTGAATGACTATGTCTTAAAGATTCGACAGATGCTTGAAGGCATTGAGCTTGATGATCCAATCGAGCACAACGCAATTCGCCTAACAGTAGATGATCGCAATGAAAGTCTTGGTAAAAAGATTCGTGAGGCAACCAAGATGAAGATTCCTTGCACGATTATCGTTGGGCCAAAGGATGTAGAGGCTGAGCAGGTTAGCGTACGTCTGAAGGATTCTGAAGAAAAAGTTGCACTGAAAGATTTGGTGGAATTCGTTAAGAATCTCAAATAGCTACCTCTGTAAAAATCCCCCTTGCGAGGGGGATTTTTTGTTGTATAATGACATTTGTCGCAAATCGAATTGCGATGTATTTTTTCGGTTTGACTCGACAAATACTGTTGGGGAGGAGAATTCGTATGTCGAACGACGATCGGTTGTTGCTGTTTGCGATATCGATAGGGGTTTTCTTGTCGATCGCAATAATCATGTGGTTGCAGCAGGAATTGAAGATGCTTTTTCTGCGAAAAACCATGACTCGTGATGACGTTATCACGAAATTCTGTTCTGGGCGATACTTTGACCTGGATGGACTAATGCGCGTCTTTAGGGTGTCTCCGCATCCGCATGATGTGGCCTGTAGCGAGAATAAATATGTGGCATGCCTCGGTAAGAGAATAAAACTATTTATGCATCGTGAAGGGGGATACTATGTGCTGGATGATATACAGAGATATCGTGACGCAAACTGGCAATTTACCGGGTGGTATGATGAGTACGATAGAAAGCATGCTCATGACAAAACGGTTTATATCGTAGAGGGAGAGACTGGCTGTCTGGATGCGGGGAAACGCAACAAGTTGCCCGGTTTCATGCTTTCGAGAGAGGCCGTGAAGAAAATTTTCGACGAATTCAAAGAGGGGGCAAACTGACCACACACCGGCGTGTAGACGCCGGCTTTTTTATGGTAAAATGAAATTAATTAGCATAAGAGGTATGTAATAATGGATGAAAAGGGTGAATTTGAACAGAGGCCAGAAGTAAAGCCGGCATCTTCTGTTCCGCTTCCAAAAGAAAAAGCAAGTCCAGCGTTAAAGATTCTTTGCGTGGTATTTGCACTAATAGCATTAGGCTTAGGCGGATATATTGCCTATGACAAGCTCACAACCACACAAGATGTGGCGAACTGTATACCAGAAGTTGCCGATGAACCAGTGGTGGATAATTTCGCCGAAACAAACAAAGAAGTGAAGAAAATTATCCAAGACGTGTCGGATGAATTAACGACATTTGGCTTGAACTATGGGCAATATCAGCTAGAGAAATCTTATGATACTTTCGTTACGTATGAATTTGAAAAGAATTATATGACAAATCTAGATGGTGCGTACGGCGTATCATTTTATGTGAATAGTGCTGGCTTTGATTCTCGTTTGGCGTCGAGTGGGATTATCGAAAAAGTCATGAATAACCATGGATTGAAGAAGATTCCATTTAACGATGCGGCCTTTATTGGGGAAGGGCAAATCTACTATGCCGACGATGATGGCTACATTTGTAATTATTCTTCCCAGAGCGCGCCGGCTGTCATAAACTGCGCTAATAGCAATTGGCTAACAGAGGAAGATAAAACGTTAGCAAAGAGCCTAATCGATGCGATGAAGGAAAGCGACGAATACAAAGACTATAATGGCGCATATTATGTTAGTGCATCGGCGGATAGAATTGAAAAAACTGCCGACGGTAAGTATGAACGTATTACGGCATCGATTCCGGACGCGGCGGGGTTATTCTATAGAAAAACTGATGGCAAGTGGAAGTTCCTCACGGGCGTGCAGCAGGCGATTAGTTGTGATTGGTTTAACACCGATGAGCTGAGAGCGGCTTATGCCGGCGCAAGTTGCTACGACTATAAATCCAACAAGATGACGACATTGTAATAAATGCAAAAAAGCACCCTGCGGGGTGCTTTTTGGTGGGGGGATTTTGGGGTAGAATAGACTTATGACAAAAATTTTGGCTGGTTTGAATGAGGCGCAGCGCGATGCCGTAGAAACATTGGAAGGTCCAGTGTTAATTTTGGCGGGTGCTGGTTCTGGTAAGACAAAAACTTTGACCCATAGAATTGCGAATTTAATTGCAAATGGCATGCAGCCATACGAGATTTTGGCGTTAACATTCACAAATAAAGCGGCGCGAGAAATGCGTGAGCGCTTGGCTGGACTTCTTGAGATGGAGAATACATTCAGCTTCATGCCATGGATGGGCACATTTCATGCGATTTGCGTAAAGATTCTTCGCATCGAAGCGGACAGTGTTGGGTTGTCGAAGAACTTTGTGATTTATGATACAGATGATCGTCTGGCGCTAATTAAGCGCGCGATGAAAGAGCTGCACATTAATGACAAGAATGTAAAACCAAAAGCTTGCGAGGCGGCAATATCTAAAGCAAAAAATGATGGTGAGGATCCAGACGAAATGCTTGAGAAGGCATTCTATCCGAATCAGAAACAGATTGCGGAAGTATATGAGCGCTACGAGGATTTGCGCCAAAAGGCTGACGCAGTCGATTTTGATGATTTGCTGGTATATGTAGCGAAATTATTCCGTACGAGAACAGATATTCGAGCGAAGTGGCAGCGTAAGTTTGCACACATCTTGATTGATGAGTACCAGGATACGAACCATATTCAGTATCAGATAGTAAAACTACTCGTGAATGACAAGATGAATATTTGTTGCGTAGGTGATGACTGGCAGTCAATTTATTCTTGGCGCGGTGCAGATTTTACGAATATTTTGAACTTTGAACACGATTTTCCTGGCGCCAAGGTAATCAAACTCGAGCAAAATTATCGTTCAACACAGAACATTCTAGACGCGGCGCAGAAGGTAATTACGAAAAACACTCAGCGTAGCGACAAGGTCTTATTCACTGAGGCCGGGAAGGGTGCACCGGTTGAAATTCATGGAACACGCGACGAACAGGATGAAGCACGCTATGTGGCCGGTATTATCAAAAAGAGTGCAAGGCCGTTAAGCGATTTTGCAGTACTATATAGAACAAATGCACAGTCGCAGGCTTTTGAAAAAGCTTTTATGGAATACAGAATTCCGTACAAGCTGGTCGGCGGGGTGCGCTTCTATGATCGTAAAGAAATTAAGGATATTGTTGCGTATTTGCATTTAATTGTTAATCCGCAGGATATTGTAGCCTTAGAACGCGTTATAAACGTGCCTACGCGCGGAATTGGTACTGTTTCAATGCAAAGGATATTAGCGGGCGAAATAAACCTCCTGACAACCAAGACGATGCACGCATATGAGAAGTTTAATAACGTACTAGAAGACCTTCGCAAAAAGAATGCAGCGGGAGTCGGTCCAGCGGAGATAATTGAGGAACTATTGCAAAAGATTAATTATCGCGGTTTTATCAATGATGGAGATAAGATGAAAGCGGAAGAGCGCAACGAAAACTTAACTGCATTGATTGGCGAAGCCGGGGCGTATTCTACATTAGATGAATTTTTGGCCGATGCGGCACTAATGTCTTCCGCGGACGAAAACGCTGGCGACCATGCCGTAACGCTCATGACGTTACATGCTGCAAAGGGCTTGGAGTTTCCAATCGTATTCTTGGTTGGCATGGAGGAGGGATTGTTGCCGCATACGCGCTCTATGGATGAATCTCTTGAAGACGTAGAAGAGGAGCGCAGGTTGGCTTATGTTGGTATGACGCGTGCAATGCAGGAATTGTTCTTAACTTATGCGCAGTCCAGATTTGCGTATGGCGGGCGTAGCTATAATTTTCCATCAAGATTCTTGAATGATTTGGGCTTTAATCCGTATGGGAATCACGACATGGATGGTGATGGTTTTACGGATGATGATGAATTTGGCGAGGATGATTTCGGTGGCGGCTCGGATGGATTATGGACAAGAAAACCGGGGAAGCATAGCTTTGAGCCGGATCGTGACGAGTATGACCCATTTCCGCCAGACTTGCCAATTTATGAATAATATTGTAAAATATTAAAAGTCGTTTGGGATGTTTTTTTGTTTTCCCAAGATGATCTTTAGCTTTTGATTGCGAAAAAGAGAAGGAGGAGTTCATATGGATGATGCTATGGACGCAAAAGTCTTTTTAGACGAAATCAATCACGACGTAGTCAACCCCGTTATGGAAGAAGGACTGGATCCTGATTTCTACTACGAGTATCTCGTGGCGGCATGCTCCGTCATGCCGGCGAGTAAGGCTACAAGAACCGAGTACGACAAGAAAAGGAAGCTGGCCTTCGGGAAGACTGTCGAGATGCACGATTCTGATCCGATGAATGTGCGCTGGCTCGATGGTTGCCCTAAGCAATTCGAGCTTCAGCGGAAAGCAATGAATGGCATTATGGACAAAATCGAGCGTTATGAGCGGTATAGCGTTCGCGAGACCATCGTTGCACTGTTGAGGTTTATCACTCTTAAGCTTGATGGTCAGAAAAGAATCCTGGATGCCTTTCTGTATTTCTCCCCGTCGAATGCCCTATTGGGCGGTGCAAGCAAGACGGCGGAAGGATATGCGGAGGCAATGGCTGGCAGGAAGGAAGTCGAGAAAAGGGCAAAGGCCCTTATGGACAAGTATGCAATCTAAAAGCAGGAAGTTTGGCCCCGAGGGAGTGTTTGCCCCGGGGTCATTTTTATGTTATAATCTTTCCTGTTCGGCAGGAAATGTCGAAAGATGACTTTGTTTTTCAAAGTAGAAATGGGGTGGTGTAATGAAAAACGAGTTTTTAAACTGTGTTAACTTCATCAACGCCGTCATGGCGATGATGGCTTCTGGGCAGAAGTTGAGCTTGCCGGGTTACGATAAGGTTTTGGCTGAGATTGTTGACCCTGGGCTCGATTTACTGTCGAGGTCTGCAACTATCGTGAACATGAAGGGAAATGACGTCGACATCTTTTCTGAACGTTTGTCCGATGAGAAGTTTGAGGTCCATCCGTTTGCGGCGCAAGCGGCGGTGTTGCAGGTGCGCCAGTATAATCGCCTTGTTGAAACGCGAAACCAGATGAGGGCCGGATATGCTCAGCGGCCTACTATTCGCGTGGTCAGTACGGAAGGTTTATCGACTGGAAGACTGGTCAGAAAAGGTGGTCGTCGCGCGAGTGGTATAGACGGCGTAGCAGACGAGGAAGTGGCTGTTGCAGAAAGGCTCTTGAGGATTTTTGAGGACTACGAAGACGTGGACCTGGGGTGGTTGAATTTCCTCAAGTACAGGATAATGCTGATGGCACGTGACGCGCTTGAGGCAAAATATGGCGACAACTGCAACGAAGCAACGGACGAGAAGGTCGTATTGCTTTACGGCACAATCATGAACAATATCCAGGATATTCGCGAAGAGCATCCGGAATACATGCATGATCCGCGTTGCGATGGCGACTGCGACAACTGTCCACATTTCATTATGGGCTGCGACGAAGAAGACGGAGATACTGGCGAAACTGTCTAAGTGTGATGGAGTTGTAACAACCGTGTAGCCTCGGCGAAAGCCGGGGCGTTTTTGTGTTTGATATTAGAGGTGAAGTGTGTTATAATTAGGCGTAATATTAGCTCAGCAAGAGACTAGTTAGTAAACATTGTGCTCTTGCTTTAACCAAAGGAGTGTTCATGCGAGAATACGAACTAACCGTGCTCGTTCATCCTGATTTAGAGATGAATCTTGAGCCGGCGACCGACAAGATCAAGGCTTTGATCGAGGGCAACGGCGGTAAAATTACCAAAGAAGCCAATGAAGGCAAGAAGAAACTTGCTTATCAGATTAAAGGACAAGATTTTGCGGTTTATTATTACTACGAATTGGAACTTCCTGCAGCAGCACCAGCAAAGATTTCTTCAGTGCTCAACATCACTGACGAAGTTATTCGCTACTTGCTAGTCGCAAAAGATCCACGTCGTGAAAAGTTGGCAGCAAAACGCCAAGAACGCAAAGCGCAAGAAGAAACAAAAGAGGAGGAATAGTATATGGCGCGGGGTTTTAGTAAAGCAATCATTGTAGGTAACATTACGCGTGATCCAGAATTACGCAGTACGCCAAGTGGAGCACAGGTTTGTAGCTTTTCAGTGGCCGTTAACCGCAACTATAAAGACAGTTCTGGTGCAAACCAAGAATCAGTCTCGTTCATTGATTGTACAGCGTGGGGACGCGCTGGTGAAATCATCGCGCAATATGCAAAGAAGGGTAGCGGAATTCTGGTTTCCGGTCGTCTAGAACAGCGTAGCTGGGAAGATAAAGAAGGCCAGAAGCGCTCCCGTGTCGAAATCGTCGTAGAAGACTTTAACTTTGTAGGCGGTAACGCTGGCGAAGGTGGTGGCAGCTATTCTGGTGGCAAGAGCAGCTCTGCTGCAGATTCTCAGGATGTCGCCCCAGATGATATCTCCGACGAACCAATCGATCTAAGTGAAATTCCATTTTAGAAAGGATAATAATGAAGAGATACAAGAATGATCCAAATATGTATTTCGATTATCGCGATGTAAAAACTCTACAGCGCTATGTCGATGCATATGGTCGCATTGAGCCAATCGCAAAGACTGGTCTTTCTGCAAAGCAACAACGCCAGCTCGCTGTCGCTGTTAAGCGCGCACGTCATCTAGCATTAATGCCATTTGTAGCAAGCGCATAAATTCGGAGGTTCCTAGAAAATGTACGGACCAACGGATTTAAAGAAAAATACCTTGATTACCCTTGATGGGCAACCATATAAGGTAGTCGAATACTCACAGAAAGTTATGGGTCGCGGTGGTAGCATCGTGAACGTAAAGGTAAAGAACCTTGTAACTGGCGCACTTTTGCCGAAGACCTTTAAGGGGCAGGAGAAGATTGAGCCAGCAGAGGTTACGAACCAGACTGTGCAGTATCTTTATAATGATGGTGAAAAGTTCTATTTTATGAACCCAGAAACCTTCATGCAGTACGAATTGCAGGCCGATATGGTTGGCGATTCTAAGGATTTCATGAAGGAAGGCGAGAACTTTGATATTCAGTTTTATAACGATAGTCCAATCAACTTAGTGCTTCCTAAGAATGTTTGGCTTGAAGTTACTTATACTGAAAGCGTAGTAAAAGGCGATACAACTTCTTCTGTACAGAAGGACGCGAAGCTTGAAACTGGCGTAGAAATCAAGGTTCCAGCTTTCATTAAGACTGGCGATGTAGTTTCTGTTGATACCGAAACTTACGCTTATCGCGAGCGCCAGAAATAATCATTATGAATTACGAAAATAGCAGCTACGACGCTAATAGTTGGGCTGCTATTTTTGATGGTGGCGGCAAATGTGAGTGGGGTAGTGAGCCAATTTTGGTAATTGTGGGGCCAACGGCGTCTGGAAAGACGGGTCTTGCGATTGACGTGGCTCTAGAACTTGGTAAGAACGGCCATGAATGCGAGATCATTTCGGCGGATTCGCGTGCAATCTATAAAGGAATGGATATTGGGACGGCAAAACCGACGCCCGAGGAGATGCAGGGAGTGGTGCACTGGGGCATTGATTTAGTCGAGCCGAATGATCGCTTTACGGTTGTAGATTTTGCGGAATATGCTAAACATAAAATTGCGGAAATACGGGCGCGTGGGCACTTTCCGATTATCGCGGGCGGTACTGGACTATATGTAGACGCATTAGTATATGATTATCATTTCAATGATGTTGTGAAAAAAACTTATTCAGACCGTGAGGCAATGAGTGAGCGCTATTTGGTGGTTGGAATTGACTGGCCGAGAGGTGTTTTGAGGGAGAGACTTCTACAAAGGTCGTATAAATTATTTGAACAGCCAATTGAAGAAGAGACTATAAGGATGGTGGAGCAATATGGCTGGGATAGCCAGGCGATGAAGTCGGATATCTATCCAATTTGCTGGGAAATGATGCGTGGCAATATTAGTTTAGACGAAGCGATAAAACTCAATGCGGTGGATGATTGGCATTTAGCCAAAAGGCAGCTTACGTGGTTCAAACGTAATAAAAATATTGTATGGTTGCCACTTGACGGGGCAAAAGAACGTATAAGTAATTTTTACTTAAGTAGATAATTCTTGCGGTTTTGTGCTAAAATAAGTACAAGATGAGCAAAGAAAATAACATGCCACTAGAAAAATTATTTGGGTCGAAGACTAGGGCTAAATTATTAGCGTTATTCTTTGAAAATCCAGATAAGTCTTATTATGTACGTGAGATTACTCGCGTAATTGAAGAACAAATTAACTCAGTTCGTCGCGAGCTTACTAACTTAAATGCACTCGGGCTTGTTAAAATTGAGAACTACGAAAACAAAGTTTATTACTCAGCGAATATGAAACACCCGTTTGCGCGCCCGATGACAGAAATCTTTTCGCGCAAATTTGATGGTTCGGCTGTTGCGGATGCTTCTGCGCCAAAATCCGTATGGGAAGAGTATGTGCGTCCTGTCGAAAATATCCTCAATGCTTTGCTCGTTACCAACCGTTTGCCTGGCCAGGAAGGTCTTGATCTTTTGATTATTGGCAATGACTACCAAAGGAAACTTACTCGTTGGGCAGAGTTGATTGAGAAGAAGCAGGGTAAACCGCTG
Source organism: Candidatus Saccharimonadota bacterium (assembly GCA_017541245.1). GTDB lineage: Bacteria > Patescibacteriota > Saccharimonadia > Saccharimonadales > Saccharimonadaceae > UBA2834. The sequence continues at coordinate 19,635 of JAFXZL010000001.1, read as the reverse complement.
AATTATGCTATTATGACACGCGAGGATTATCTATATCGTAAGAGTGTGCGCGATAAGTTCCTTGCTGATGTATTTTCGTTAAGAATTAGTGATAAGTACGATCCAGAAAAAATACTATAAGTCAGAAAAGGAGGAGTGATGTTTGAGATCGAGTTAAAAAATTCGGATGAAATGATAATCCGAGCTAAGGACAACAACGTAAGTATCAATGTCGTACAATCCACAATTAATGCTGATTTGAAGGTCGGCACAATTCGTGGTGCGGGCGAGTTCGAGATTGGTGATATTGCAATTATTGCGAAGAGCCTTAAGGGCGGCGGTGTTATGTACCGCATTGACGTAGAGGGAATAAAGATTGGTTTAGTGGGCAATACTGCTGTAATTGAGGATCTCGACGAACTTGGTCCAATCGATATTCTTGGTTGCTCTGACGCGAAGTATGTATCTGTAGTCGAGCCAAAGATCGTTGTTCCAATGGGGAATATGGATTTTGCCGAAATTAAGGCCTCCGTAAAGAACGAAAAGAAGCTTAAAATTAAGAATGCTAACTCTTTGCCGGCCGTAATGGAAGTTTGGAATTTGGACTAGTGGCTAACCCTTGCAAAATAGGGAAAGATAAGATATAATAGAGCATAGTTTTAAGAAATAATAGAGAATAATAATATGGCAGTATGTGAAATTACCGGCAAAGGCAAGATGTATGGCCACAATGTGAGCTTTTCTCAGCATAAGACTCGCAAAGTTTTTAAGCCGAATGTACAAAAGCGTACTTTCATCGTAGACGGTCAGAAGGTTAAGCTTAACGTTTCTACTTCCGCTCTTCGTACGCTTCGCAAAAAGGGCTTGATTAAGTAATTATTATCAAAGTCTGATAAAATAAGGGTTATGGATATCGCCATAACCCTTATTTTCTTGCTGCTTGTTCTGGTCTTTTCGACCGTCTTGCATGAATTGGCGCATGGCTATACGGCGTATTGGCTTGGCGACGAAACCGCAAAGCTTAGTGGCCGGTTGTCTTTGAACCCGATTAGGCACGTCGATCCGTACATGTCGCTTATATTGCCAGTAATCTTATATCTGATGGGTGGGCCGATTTTTGGCGGCGCGAAGCCAGTGCCGATTAATACGCGCAACTTAAAAGGTGGAGAATGGGGCTTTTCCTTAGTGGCGATTGCCGGACCTTTAACTAATTTGATACTAGCATTTATATTCTTCTTGCTTTGGTTTACGATTGGGCACAATAGTGATTTGTGGGGCGGCATATTAATTAATAGTATGTATATGAATATGGGTTTTGCGTTATTTAATATGATTCCAATTCCGCCGCTTGATGGAAGTCGTGTGCTTTATGCCTTGGCGCCAGATTTTGTGAAGCGTTTTATGGAGTCGGTCGAGCATATTGGGATCTTCTTTGTCTATATTTTGATATCATTCCTTAGCGGTCTCGTGGCTAATTATATGAATACGGCAGAGTCTGCGATTTTGAAGCTCTTCCTCTGGATTGTTGGTTCGAGCTAGAGTAATATGCTATAATAAAAGTGTCCCGAGTGGCGCATGATTTTCCTGAATAATCATGTTTATGGGAGCTCGACGCATCAAGGCCGTGGTCTTGAAGTGAGAGAGCTTACCCACCGTGTTCTTATCACGGGAAAACTTGTTACTCGGGATTTTTTGATGTCTGAATATCTGTTAGAATATGCTTATGGAAAGTGACGATTGGCAAAGCCCATTTCTTGATAGTTGGTCTGAACTTACTACCTCTGATGCGATTGAAGAGGCTGAATCTGATGATGTATTACAGCAGAACATGCAGGGATTTGGAAAGACGGCTCAACGGATTGCCGGAAGACTTCGCTATAACCCTTTGGAAACGAGGTCTTACATTCCGCAGTCGATCAATCTTGAAACGGGGCGTGATGACTATTTGAAGCGCGATTACAGCGCGGACGTGTTGGCTAACGAAAACATCGCTGGTAGCGTAAAAGAGACATATTTGGATATTATCAATCAGTATCCGCAACTGAAGATGGTGGAGGTGTCTTCTACAGCAGGCGCGGAGAGCGGCGGATTTATATATTGGACGACCACATCAGAGGACGGCGATAATGCGCGTCCGCATATGTTGGTCGAAGGGGATTATAGTGAAACGGGCAAAACTGGTGATTTTATCGAAGAGGAATACCTTGCATCTAAGATAACGGCGGATCGTTTGGCGATAGAAATGGGGTGTGATCCTGTCGATATAATGAGCAGTCCTGAGCTTCAGCGCGATTTGTTATTATTGCACGAACTTGGGCATGCGAATAGTTTTTTGAATCGATACCTTAAGCCGATGCTTAAGTATGTAGACAAAAAGGTGGGAGGGGATAGAGATTTTAACTTCTCTGTGGCAATTTCTAAGGCGGCAGAAGAGTGGGGGAGGCGTACTGAGGTCATGGTAGACGCGAGGATGCTGACGCCGAGTAGTATTTTGAATCCAGACGAATTGGGGCTCTGTGAGCGCAGATCTGATGCATATCGGAAAACGGTAGAAAAACGGCTTAGATTAAGATTTAGGGCGAACGAAATGCGTGGCCGTGAGGATGTAGTAATTGAAGATGCGAGAAGGTATCGCGAGCAATCCGAAGAAAAGATTGCGGATGACTTTGCGATAAATTATGTGCTCGGACATAAAGAAAAGTATTTCGGGGATATTAAAACTGGTGTCCCCGTGGATGTTTCTGAGACCTTTGACATCGATTTGAGTATGCAACCGGGTAAATATTTAATGCTGAAAAAACGTGGCGAAGAAGGAGCAGAGGGCGGGTTTTTGTTAAACGCGCCACGGCTGGGGGAGGAGCTTATCTTGACTGGATCTGCTGACCCAGATAATAGAGATGATATTCGTAACTATGGCGTAGTTGAACGCGTAGTAAGCGATAAGAGGCGCGGCTTAACTATTACAATTGATGGCACTGAGTATTTGATGACATTACCACGAGAGGGCGTAAGAAAGCCGATTCCGCGTAGTGTGGAAGAGTTAAAACGCGAATTTGGGTTCGAGGCTGGACAGGAGCTGCAACTGCTGAGTATGTATATGCCTCATCGCGAAGAGGATATGTACGATAGTGAGGAGAAGTATGATGATGCTGTGGGGCGCGGCGGGATTATTTATGGTAAGTTGCTAGACGATATCGCGGAAGGCGAACCGCTTCATTTGGCGGTAGAAACTGAACGTAGGGGTGCTCTGGAAGAATGGAGAAGTTGGCCGGTAGATAGCGTAGAACAAGATTGGCGAACTTGGCGGATTAATACCAAAGTCGAAGACAAGGTGGCGACATATGAGGTTTTGCCGTTACCAAAGATACATAAGAAAATTGATTATGGTAAAATAAAGTCATGAAACAACGCATTCGGGTGACGGCGATATGCAAAAAAGGCGATGAAATCTTGCTATTAAAGAGAGCAGGTGGGCGCGTTGAAGGTATTTTGAATAATTTTGAACTTCCGACGGGGAAGATTATTTTCGGTGAACAGCCAGAGGAAGCGATGTCTCGGGCGATTTACGAGAATTTGGGTGTGCAGGCGCAAAGTTTGCAGCTAGCTGATGTGGTAACCTTTACGGATTTAGGTAATTCCTCCGAGCAAGGGAACTTGTTTATCGTATTTGAAGTACAGTTACAGGAAGATGAGACCTTAAAGATAACGACCGATCGCTATTCTGCGTATAAATGGGTGAAGCCATCAGAGGCAGGTGCGCTGACGCTATCCGAAGAGAGCCTAATGGTGCTACAGATTACGGCTACAAAGACTGGCGCGTTGACGACGAAGATTATCTCGGTTGGCGAGGAATCAAAACAAGTATTGCCGGCAAGCGATTTTGCAACAATATATACCGATGGCGGTTCGCGTGGGAATCCAGGCCCAAGCGCGCTCGGTTATTATATTATTGGTCCAGATGGCAAAGAGCTTAAGAGGGGTGGAGAGTTTTTGGGTTTCTCGACTTCGCGTTTGGCTGAGTATTATGGTTTGAAGGAGGGGCTCGAGCAAGCACTGGAGCTTGGTTTGAAACGCGTACACTTTAAGAGCGATAGTTTGATGATGGTTAACCAGATGAATGGCGTATATAAAGTGAAGAATCCGGATTTGATGCAGGTTCATACGGATGTATTGAAGCTGCTTGGCAATCTTGAGGCGTATAGCTTTACGCATGTGCCGCGCGAGCTAAATGCAGAAGCAGATGCGGAAGTGAATAAAGCGATAGACGCGAATATGCGTCGGGTAGATGCAGAGTATTAAAAAAGGCTCCGGTAACGGAGCTATATTTATATTATATCAAGTATTGAAGTTTTTGTCAAGTTCTGCTAAGATAAAAGTGAGCTCGTTGATGTAGTCGCTGGCCTTTTGGCGAGAGGAAAGTCCGGGCAGCATAGGATACGGTAGTTGCTAACAGCAACCGCGCGCAAGCGTAGGAATAGTGCCACAGAAACAATACCGCCATGGCTTATTTAGCTGTGGTAAGGGTGAAAAGAGTGGGGTAAGAGCCCACAGATTACGATGGCGACATTGTAATGAGGTAAACTCTACTGGCTGCAAGGAGACCTATACACTTTGATCCGAGGATGGTCGCTCACCGCTAGATCCTGCAAGCAATTGTGGGGCTAGATAGATGACTACAGGCTGTTTTTTCAGTTACAGAACCCGGCTTACAAGACGAGCTCACCTAAAATACTCACTACGTGAGTATTTTTGATGGTAAAATGGGCTTATGGATATATCGATTGAGAACTTTACGATAAAGATTCCGGTGGACTATCAGCAGGTTAATACTTTACCTGGTGATCCAGCAGGCTCGATGTCGTTTATGAAGAAAACACCAGAGGCGGCCTGTTTGGTTATGTGCAGTGGTATTCCATCTGAACAATCCATGCCGTTTAATTCTAAAGAAGAGGTAATACGTGGCATACATAATGCGCTTGCGGACGATCAGGGCCTAATTGAGGTCGAATCTGGTATTACGCCAGCGGGCAAGAAGTATATCTTTTCGATTGTGAAGACGGTTAACCGCGGTACAGTTGGCGTTCAATATAGCTTGGTTTTGCATATCGGATATTTTGCCGAACATGTTTTCCAGGCGCAAGGCTTCTTTGATGAGACCGGCTATACTGGCGGTCGTGATGCTTCCGTATTTGCGATTTTACAAAATGAGGGCAAGGTTACTGTGGATGGTCAGAACATTTCCGGCTGGATGGTTGACCCGTACGACCCGCAATATACGCGCGGGATTTTGATGAATATGAGTGAGAAGACGGATTACGATGAGGTATTTCCGAATCATCCGTTGACACAGGCGCGCATATTGGCAAAGAATTTGATTGAAATGAATTAAAAAAATCTCCCCGGTGGGGGAGATTTTTTGTTGAATCTCTTGGATTATTTTACGCTTTCGCAGATAGCGGTGAAGGCTTTTGGATCGTTGACTGCGAGTTCGGCGAGAACTTTGCGGTCAAGTTCGATGTCTTTGTTCTTCATGCCGTTAATCAACTTGCTGTAGCTGATACCGTTTTCGCGGGCAGCGTTGTTGATGCGGGTGATCCAGAGTGCGCGCAAATCGCGTTTGCGGTTGCGGCGATCACGGTAAGAATAACGAAGGGATTTGATAACACCTTGCTTCGCGAGGCGGAAGCTACGGGTGCGATAATGCTGCATACCTTTAGCAGCTTCAAGAATCTTTTTGTGCTTTGCGCGAGCAGCGACTCCACGTTTAACTCTCATGATTAAGCTCCTAATGCAGTTTTAACGTTTTTCTTGATGCGGCCACGAATAGTAGCAGCGGTCTTCATGTTGCGTTTGCGAGCCTTGGACTTCTTGGCCAAGATGTGGTTACCAAACGCACGTTCGCGCATAACTTTACCAGTCTTGGTAAGGCGGACGCGTTTTGCAGTACCCTTATGGGTCTTCATTTTTGGCATTGTATTACCTTTCCTACTTTAGTTAATATGAGAACGCTTTGGGGTGTAGGGAACCGGTGGGCGTTATGGTGCAGCTTGATTATTTATGGCGGACCATGAAGGTCAAGTTGCGGCCGCTCATCTGGGCTTTGCCGTCGACGACGACTTGGTCGCCGAGTTTCTCGAGCATACGATTCATGAGTTCGGTGCCGATTTCTTTGTGGGCCATTTCGCGGCCACGGAAGATAATCATTACTTTGACACGATCGCCATCGTCGAGAAGTTCGATGATTTTGCGGCATTTAATATTGAGGTCGTTCTCCCCAATCTTTAAACCAAGTCTGATTTGCTTGAGTTCAGAGCTTTTGGCGTTTTTCTTGGCGCGAGATTGCTCCTTCATCTTCTGGTACTGATATTTGCCCCAGTCGATAATCTTAACAACAGGTGGGTTGGCGTTTGGTGAAATTTCAACCAAATCTAGACCAGCGTCACGAGCCATTAATTGAGCGTCGCGACTAGACATAATGCCTAGCTGTGCACCATCAGCGCTGATTACACGCACCTCCGGATAACGAATTTCTCCATTTAGACGGGTGTGCTGCGAATTGTAGTTACTGATGGTATAACTCCTTCAAAAATTAGACTTGTTATGGGGAACATTATACTAAAAAAGTGGAATTATTACAAGGGGTTAGCTATCTGTTGAAGCATAAAGGCTACGATCGCGGTATTGGAGGGCTTCTAGGATATGTGATTTTTCGATTGTTTCGTGCTCATTTTCGTCCAAATCGGCTATGGTGCGCGCAACTTTGATGGTTTTGAAATAAGCACGTGCCGACAAATTGTATTTATCGGCGGCGGAATCGAGGCAATGTTTGGCTTCGTCACTAAGTTTGATGTGTTTTACGATTTCGACGGACGACAATGATGCATTGTGCTTGGTGATATATTTGTAGCGCTCAAGCTGACGCATTTTGGCGCGTGCGATTTGAATTTTAGCATTAGCATGTTCGAGAGTGCCAATCGTTGTGGTTTTTAATAAGACAGATTTATTTGGGCGGGAGACGGGAATAGTCATATCTATACGGTCGAGCAATGGTCCGGAAAGTTTTTTCCGATAGTTCATGACTTGGTAAAGGCTGCAATTGCAATCATGATGTGGTGATCCATAGTATCCGCAAGGGCATGGGTTCATGGCGGCAATTAGCATAAAGTCGGCGGGGTAGACAATTTTGTTGTTCGCACGACTGAGTGCAATTTTGCGCTCTTCGAGTGGTTGTCTTAGGGCTTCGATGATATTGCGTTGGAATTCGGGGAATTCGTCCAATAATAGGACACCATGGTGCGCGAGTGTGATTTCACCAGGACTTAGGTTTGGCCCGCCGCCAATGATGGCAGAATAGCTAGCGCTATGGTGCGGAGCGCGAAAAGGTCGGCTAGAAATGATATGTGTGATTGGCTGGGAGATGGAATGGAGCTTGGTGACTTCGATACATTCCTGCAGGCTCATTTCTGGAAGGAGAGATTGCGCAGTGCGTGCGAGCATAGTTTTACCGGAGCCAGGCTCGCCATGGAATAGAATGTTGTGATGTCCGGCGACCGCAACGACGAGCGCTCGCTTAGCAAAAGGCTGATCAATGATAGCGTCCAAATACTGCTCATGCTTATCTTTTTCTGTTATTTTTACATTTTGCTTTAGGGGTAAAATATCGCGCTTTTGTTTTAATAATAGCCATAATTCACGTAGATTTTTGACCGGAAAAACGTTAATTTTTGTGTTCACGGCAATGGCCGCTTGGGCGGCATTTTGGTAGGGGATATATAGGTCTTTTATCTGGTTTCGCTGTGCCGCGTCTACGATATTAATGATGCCCTTGATGGGCTTTATCTCTCCGTTAAGGGATAGTTCTCCGACGAACATGCGCTCTGCTAGGTCTTGTTGTAATAATTGCTGTGACAGGGTGAGAATAGATAAGGCAATCGGAAGATCTAGACCTGTTCCGTCCTTACTCATATCTGCTGGTGCGAGGTTAATAATTATCTTGCGGTTCGCGGGGAAGCTGAACCCAGAGTTACGGATGGCAGAACGGATACGGTCGCGGCTTTCGGCGATTGATCTACTGGCCATTCCGATGATAATTAGAGCAGGTAAGCCATGATTGGCGTCTGCTTCAACGGTGATGGTTTTGTAGCCGATACCGTTAGGTACGGCGGTATATACTTTGCTAGTCATGGGCGAATTATAGGGGTGGTAATCTTTACAATAAAGCATGAGAATGATAAAATGTTTGACAGTTGGGGCTGACAAAGCTTAGACGGATGATTAACAGTATGCATGCGAGTCGATTTGTACCGTAAGTACTTCTCATAAATGCAGACAAAACTGCTAGTAAGCGCGTGGCTTTCATGCCAGCTTACGCTTGGGCCTAGTTTAATATTTTAGGTCTGTTATCGTTTGTGAGATACCATAACACTCGGTAATATCATATTTATGGTATTAAGGCTAACCTCTTGGCAGGGGCTGGCACGAAAATTCAGCCATGACTTTCGTGAAGTTTTGTTGATTCCAGCTTTGCGATATTCGTCAAGATAAAAGAATTAACTATGCTCGTAGATTGCGTAACATGAGATTGTTCGGACCCGGAGGCAGTATCCGGCAGCTCCACCAATTGTTTGATAGCAGAATCCACCCAAAACGGGTGGATTTTTTATAGATAAGACTAAAGTGTTTATGTTTTTCTTACAACATACAATATAAAGCGCGTCGATCATTTGTATGACTCTGCGGCAGAAAAGCAGGGCGACAATTCAGCAATAAAAAATGGCCAGGATTGGCCGAAAAATATAGAAAAAATGAAGAACCGGTAACTGCGAGGAAAACCGGTTCTTCTGTGTGTGGAGTGTGGAGTTATATTTTGGAATCGATGTTTGTTTTTGGCTTTTGTATAAGTATTTTATTCAAAAGCTATCTCTATAATAAGTCAGCAAAATGCTAGTGTCAATAGAAAATATTCAAAAAATGTTGTAATTTTTGCAACAATTTTTAACAGGGGTGTTGTTTAAAAAATGTACGAAAATGATCCCGTTTATAGTTAAAATTTTTAATGATTAGCATTATAGGAAAATTGCTATTTTTCAAATAATTGCAGCAAATGCACGTTTTTAGGCGAAATAGGGTAGATAAAGCGCCAAATTGTATTTGTTGTAAAAATGACAACAATAAATTATAGTCATTCTGTATCTGTTTTAGGGCATAATGTTGTAAATAACACAACGCATATTGAACAAAAGAATTATTGACTTTTATGCTTATGTTTGCTATATTGAAAATGTGCTTGAACAAAAATAAAAACGCACAAAACAAAAATAAAGAGGAGTAGAGTGTTGGAACCATAGAATGTGTATTTGGCGCAGCGAAAGCTTACTACTAGCCATAAATTACACCTAGGAGTAAGCTAAGCTCCGCCAAAACTGATCGCGAGATCAGGAGCGTAGAGCGCGTAAGATTGTAAAACGTAACTAGCACATTGATACCCAAAAATAGAGTAACGTAAAAGATCTTGCAAGGACGTGCCTCTCTATACGAGAGGCGGTCAATCAAAGCTAGAGTAGAGAATAAGCTTGTGGCTATAAGTAATGTATATATTTGCCAGATAAGCCCCTCTACTTTAGCTCCTGAACATCTCTTGTGGGGAAAAAGAATCGATATTATTGTCTGTGTTTCGGTCGTGTCTGGACGACGTATTAGCTGTGGTTTTTCGTAAGCGGGAAGAGCGTAGAGCACGCGCATGTGTTATAATTCGCTTATGGATAAGTTGTTGCTGATTTTTAGCGCGATATCGTTTGTTTTTCTGGTTGCAATGATGTTTTTGTTTTCACCTAGCGATGTGGGGCCGCTCGGTGTTCTAGTATTTTTTACAATGTGCTATGTTCTTTTTCTTGGGCTTGCAGTCTTAGGCTGCAGGCTATTTTTCACGTTGAGGAGCAAGCTTGATAAGACCAAGATGGGCAACATAAAAAAGAAGAGCTACTATTATGGTTTAGTGATAGCGCTGGCTCCAATTTTGATCTTGGTTTGCGGGTCGTTTGGCGGTATTTCTATCCTTGAAATTGGATTGGTTTTAGGCCTAGAAATATTGCTTTGCTTCTTGGTTTCACGCAATATAGTATGATACAATAATGCTTATGGATAATATGGGCTCTGGTGGGGGTAGTTCTGAGAAAGCGTCTGTTTTTGGTGGGGCAGAAAATACCGCGCCAATGGGTGAAGTTGCTGATTTTGAAGAGTTCGTAAAACAGCGTGAAGATTTGAAGCCGCAGATGGAATTGCCGCCAGAATTGGCAGAATCTGCTGAGGCGACAGTTGGTGAAAAAGCACCAGAGATGCAGGCGCAGGACATGCCGACGCCGATACCGGCGGCTCCACCAAAGGACGAGCCTAAATCTATAGAGGACGAGGTAAAAGCAGAGCTTGCGTCGATTGATATTAAGCGCGATGCTGAGGTTCTACCGAAGGCCTACATGCAGGCCGTTACAAAGATTGTGAATCGTGATAAGAAGGATCCGCATAAACTATTGGCTGAACTTGATGTAGCGCGCTGGGATATGATGAGTAAGGCATTTGGCCGCAACCGCGGGGATGGGTTAAACGGTAAGATTTAGCATGGAAAGTTGGCAGTATACATTAATTGGAATACTACTAGCGATAGGCTTTATTATCTTGGCCTGGAAGATTTTTGCTGGCGTAAAGCGCGAGCGCAAGAACTACGAACGTGCCCTAAAGATGGTGCCAATGCTAATTCATCTGCCGCCAAGTACAGACGATATTCAGACTGGCGGACGCGATGAGCGCGATGTTATTAATGAACAGATTTCTGAAGCACAAGTAATGTATAGTATTATTTCTTCTACCTTGAAGAAAGGTTTGAAGGGTAAGCTATACGGCCAGCGTCATATTAGCTTTGAGATTGTGGCGCATGACGGACTTATTAATTACTATGCTACGGTGCCAGCGGTATTGACCGAGACTGTAAAACAGGCAATTACGGCTGCATACCCAACTGCGCGCATGGAAGAGGTGGCGGATCCGAACTTCTTTAGCGAGGTTGGTAAGATTGATGCGGTAGTTGGTGGCGAACTTCGTTTTAAGGAAGATTATTGGTATCCGATTGCAACCTATGAGGATACAAAGCGCGATGCGAGCCTTGGTTTGATTAACGCGATGTCCGTTGCAAAGCCTGGCGATGGTATTGGTATTCAGATTATGTTCCGTCCAACGGATGGTGGCTGGACAAGAAAATCGCTCGAGCGAGTACAAAATATAAAGGACGGGAAGAAATCTCGTGTTGCTTCGAACTTTTTGGGTAAAATATTTTACGGCGCAACAAACTTGGTAGGAGATGTTGCGGAGGCACTTTGGAAGCCGCCGGAGGAACACGAAAAATATAAAGAAGAAGAAAAAATATTGACCAATCTTCAGCAAGAAGAAATTACGAAGATTGAAGAGAAGACTAAAAGTCCTGGCTTTGAAACTTATATTCGTGTAGTTTCGAGCTGTGCCACGAAAGCGCGTTCCGAAGCTTTGCTTAGTGGCGTAATCTCTGTGTTCTCTCAGTTTGACTTGCAGAATTATAACGGCTTCCGTTACGACATCCAGAAGAGTAGTGAAAGTTTGGCGAAGGACTATATATTACGCATCTTCCCGCAAGATCGTAAAGATATGATTTTGAATAGCGTCGAGATGGCATCTATTTTCCACTTGCCGGCGCAGAACGCAATTCCGACGAGCCAGGTTGAGCGTCAGGCGACCAAGCAGGTAGATGGTCCGGCGAAGTTGCCAGAAGATGGTGTTATTCTTGGTGTGAACAAGTTCCGTGGCGAAGAAAAGATTATTCGCTTGCGTGATAAGGATCGCCGTCGCCATACTTATGTAATTGGTTCCACTGGTATGGGTAAGTCTATCTTGCTCACTAATATTGCATATCAGGATATGTGTGATGGGCGCGGTTTCGCGTTTATTGATCCGCACGGCGATGCCGTAGAGTTACTTCTTAGCAAAGTTCCACCAGAGAGAATGGACGATGTCATCTTGTTCGAGCCGGGTAACCTTGATAATCCGGTCGGTATGAACATGTTTGAGTTCCAGAACGAGGACCAGAAGGACTTTATCGTACAGGAAGGTATTAACATGCTTACTTCCTTGTACGACCCAGGCAACCAGGGTATCTTTGGCCCGCGCGCACAGCATATGTTCCGCAACGCGGCACTACTTCTTATGAGTGACCCTGAGGGCGGTACATTTATTGATATTCCACGCTGTTTTATTGATCCAGAGTTTGTAAAATCGAAGCTGAAATATGTCACTGATAAGACCGTATATGACTATTGGACGAAAGAGTTCCCAGCATCGCAGAAATCGAATGATGCGGGTGAGGTAACGAGCTGGTTCGTATCGAAGTGGGGCCCGTTCCTATCGAACAAGATGATGCGTAATATTCTTGGTCAGACCAAGTCTGGCTTTAATATTCGCGAAATTATGGATAATAAGAAGATTTTGCTTGTTAATCTCTCGAAGGGTAAAACCGGTGAGTTGAACGCGAAGCTTCTTGGTATGATTTTCGTCATGAAGTTCCAGGCGGCGGCAATGAGCCGTGCGGATATGCCGGAAGATGATCGTCAGGATTTCTGTCTATTCGTAGATGAGTTCCAGAACTTCGCGACAGAGAGCTTTGAGTCTATCCTTTCGGAGGCTCGTAAGTATCGCTTGAACCTTGTTTTGGCAAACCAGTTCATGACGCAGCTTACGGATAAGATTCGCGAGGCGTTGCTTGGTAACGTTGGTACGTTGATGTCTGGTCGTCTTGGCGTGACGGACGCAGAGTTGATGGAGAAGGCCTTCTCGCCGGTATTTACGGCAGAGGATTTACATAAACAGGCGAACTTCTCGGCGATTGCGACTGTAATGATGTTTGATATGCCGACCTCGCCGTTTACGATGAGCCTTTTGCCACCAATGGGTGAATCGAGTGACGAGCTAATGAGGCGCATGCGCGACTATGCATTGTCTCGCTTTGGTCGTCCACGCGCCGAAGTTGAAGCGGAAATTGATAAGCGTCTAGCGGCAACCGATGAGGATGAAGAGCCAGAACCAGAGCCGGCTCCGGCTCCAGTACCGATGCCATCGGCCACCAGCACAGCCCCTGCGGCGGCAGCAGCTCCGGCGGCACCAAAACCGGCACCAAAGCCAGCAGCGAAACCGAAGAAGAACTTCTTGGATTCTTGGTTAGAGAAAAAGGCAAAACTTGAACAGCAGGCACGTGAAGAAGTTAAGGCCGCAGCAATTCAGCAAGCTGCAACTCCGCAAGTAGTAAAGCCGACGGCGTCTGCTCCTGCAGATAATATCCATCCTGGCGTGGCAGCGATTCCTACGGTTGCACAAAAAGCACCGGCCGCTGCACCGAAAGCTCCTACGATTAAGCCGAAGAATACAACAATGGTTGGACATAATAAGCCAGTTGGCCAGCCATCCGTGCCAGTTATTTCGCCAACAGCAGCACCGAAAGTTGCGGCAGCAGAGAAGATGCTTGAGAACCCGAATGGTTCGATTTGGGCGGCAGCGGCGGCGCAGAATGCAGCGCGTGCGCAGGCAAATCTTGCTCCGGCGGCACCAGTGGCGCCAAAGGTAGTTGAAGATCCTACGATGATTAAGATTCAGCATGGTCCAAATCGCCGTGCGGTATTTGATGGTGGTGCGAAAGCTCAGGTAATCGCGTCGACGCCAGCCCAGGCAGTTGGCGCGCACGGCAAGACTATTGCGGCACAGCCAGCGGTGCAGCCAGTACGACAAGCGCCGGTAGTAGCACAAGATCAGATGATGACTTCAATTAGAATTCCGCACACGCAGGCTCAGGCGCCACGTCCAGCAGCACCTGTAGCTGCACAGCCAGTAGCTGCACGCCAGGTGGCGCAAACACAAACGACCGCGTCAGGCGGCATTAGAGCCACGAAAGACGATGAAGACGGCGTTGTACTGCGCTGGCGCTAAACAAAGGCCTTAGAAGCGATTTTAGGGGGCAATTACTTGAATTTTTAGATACGATATAGTAATATATTATATGTATTAAAAATATCAAGTTGAGGTAAGTATTCATGGCTGAAGAGTATAACTCGTCTGAAATTCAGGTTCTCGAAGGACTTGAGCCAGTTCGCAAGCGTCCTGGTATGTATATTGGCTCGACTGGGTACGATGGCTTACATCACTTAATTAAGGAAATCGCCGATAACTCTATCGATGAGGCGATTGCCGGTTATGCAACTTCAGTAACGGTAACATTGTTATCTGACGGAGGTTGTCGTGTTGACGATAACGGTCGTGGTATTCCGGTTGATATCCATCCAAAAACAAAAATGTCATCTCTTGAGACAGTATTAACTGTTCTTCACGCTGGTGGTAAGTTCGGCGGTGGTGGCTATAAAGTTTCATCTGGCCTTCACGGTGTAGGTTCTTCTGTAGTAAATGCACTTTCTACGCATATGATTGCAGAGGTATATCGTGATGGAAAGATTAATCATATCGAATTCGATACCGGTAAGACTGTAAAGCCGCTAGAGGTGATCGGTAAGACCGATAAGGTTGGTACAAGCATTACTTTCTATCCAGATCCAGCAATCTTTAAAGAAACGACAACCTTTGATTATGATTGGGTAGTTAATTACCTACGTCACCAGGCATATCTAACCAAGGGTATTTTGGCAACCGTACACGATGAGCGTACAGGGAAGAGTGATTCCTTCTATTTTGAAGGCGGCATCAAGAGTTATGTCCGTCGTCTTAATGATGGCAAGGAAGTCCTTGGTGGCGGCGATATCTTCTACGTAGAAAAAGCGATTGAGGATAGTGTTGTAGAAATCGCAGTACAATATAATGATGGCCTCGCAGAAACAATGCGTCCATTTGCGAACAACGTTCTTACGCCAGATGGCGGTATGCATGTTGTAGGCTTCCGTACTGCACTAAACCGCACAATTAATGATTACGCACGTAAGAATGGTCTTTTGAAAGAGAAAGACGAGAACCTCACTGGTGATGACATTAAGGAAGGTCTTGCAGCAGTTATTCTCGTAAAACTTCCAGATCCGCAGTTTGAAGGTCAGACTAAGAACAAACTCGGTAATCCAGAAGTGCGTGGTTATGTTGATAAGGTAATGAGTGAGTACTTCTCATATTACCTTGAAGAACATCCAGATATTGCAAAGGCAATCGTGCAGAAAGCCACCTTGGCGGCACGCGCTCGCAAGGCTGCACGTGCAGCACGCGATAACGTACTTCGCAAGGGTGCATTTGAAGGCCTTAATCTTCCATCGAAGTTGGCCGACTGTTCTTCGCGCGATCGTACCGAGTGCGAGCTATTTATCGTAGAGGGTAACTCTGCAGCAGGTTCCGCAAAGGAAGGTCGCGATAGTAAGATCCAGGCAATTCTCCCACTTCGTGGTAAGGTACTTAATACCGAGCGCGCACATCTAGACAAGATGTTTGCAAACGCCGAGATTGTTTCTTTGATTAAGGCGCTTGGCGTAGGTATTGGTGAATCCTTTGACATTAATGGTCTACGTTATTACAAGATTGTATTTATGACAGATGCAGATGTTGATGGTGCACATATCTCGACTTTGCTTTTGACATTCTTCTTCCGCTACATGCCAGAAGTTATTAAGGCGGGCCACGTTTATTTGGCAAAACCGCCGCTATTTGGTTTGATTAAGGGTACTGGTAATACTCGTAAGATTGAATACATCTATAACGAAGAGGCCCTTGAGCATACCCTGGCAAAGCGCATCGAAGAGCGTAAAGCGGCTGGAACAAAGATTAACCCAGAAGATGAACGCTTCAAGCAGGCTGGCTATACTGCTCAGCAGCGCTTTAAGGGTCTAGGCGAGATGGACGCATCTCAGCTCTGGGAAACTACCATGAATCCGAAGAACCGTACCTTGATTCGCGTAAATATTGAGGATGCCGAGAAAGCTGACGCAATCTTTACAAAGCTGATGGGTAACGAAGCAGAATTACGTAAAAACTTTATTCAATCTCGTGCCGCAACGGTCGATTTGGATGATTTGGACTTCTAGGGAGGATAGATTATGGCAGATAAGAAGAAACTAAACGAAACTCCAGAAGAGAACGAAAAAGATAGTAGCAAGGTTGGTGGCGTGCCAGATGCGGCTGACAACAAAGGTGTCGACGAAACGCTTGGCGATTACAATACTGAGGCCGAAGAAGCTGAAGAAGAGATTGTAAAAGTCGGTGGCTTACAAGCACATCGTGCCGAGGATGGCGTAGAAGAATTGACTGTCGAGAATGTGATGGAAGATAGCTTCTTACGCTACTCGATGTCGGTTTTGATTGATCGTGCTTTGCCAGATGTGCGCGATGGCTTGAAGCCAGTCAACCGCCGTATTCTATATGCGATGAATAAGAACGGCTGGAAGGCTCCACATGCTACTGTAAAGTCCGCACGTATCGTCGGTGAAGTAATGGGTAAATACCATCCACATGGCGATTCCTCGATTTATGAATCTATGGTTAACCTTGCTCAGCCTTGGAAGATGCGTTATACGCTTGTAGAGGGTCAGGGTAACTTTGGTTCTATGGACGGTGATGAAGCAGCTGCTTCACGTTATACTGAGGCCCGCATGGACAAGGTTGGCGCAGAGCTCCTTTCCGATATTGAGAAAAACACCGTTGATTTCCGTGATAACTTCGATGGTACAGAGCAGGAGCCAGTCGTGCTTCCGGCAGCAGTACCAAACATTCTTTTGAACGGTCAGATGGGTATCGCAGTCGGTATGGCTACGAACATTCCACCACATAACCTCGGTGAGGTTGTGGATGCAACTGTTGCGCAAATTGACAACCCGGACATTACGCTCGAAGAATTGATGAAGCATGTAAAAGGTCCAGATTTCCCAACTGGCGCAGAAGTCTATGGTGGTGCGCCAATGAAGCAGGCTTATGCGACTGGCCGTGGCTCTGTTACGATTCGCGCCGTTGCGAACATCGAAGAGCGCAAGAATGGTCGCTTTAATATCGTAATTACAGAAGTTCCTTACGGTATGAGTAAGGAAGGCTTCGTAGAGAAGGTGCGTGATCTTGTACTCGCGAAGAAGCTTGATCATATTGCTGACGCGCGCGATGAGTCCGCTCGTGGCAAGATTCGTGTTGTTGTAGAACTCAAGAAGGATGCATTCCCGAAGAAAATCTTGAACCAGCTTTACAAGTTAACTGGTTTGCAAACGACTTTCCACTACAATGTGCTTGCACTCGTTGATGGTATCCAACCAAAGGTTATGGGCTTGAAGGAAATCCTCGCTGAGTTTATTAAGCATCGTCAGAAAGTTATTCGTCGTCGTACAGAGTTCGACCTCAATAAGGCTAAAGAACGCGCGCATATCTTGGAAGGTTTGAAGATTGCGCTTGACCATATTGATGAGGTTATTAAGACGATTCGTGAATCCTATGATGACGCAGATAAGCGTTTGATGGAACGCTTTGGTCTATCTGAAGTACAGGCCGCAGCAATCTTGGCAATGCAGCTTCGTCGTCTCCAAGGTCTAGAACGCGACAAGATTGAAAACGAATTGAAAGAGCTCCATGAGCTTATCGCAAAACTTGAAGGCATTTTGGCATCCGAAGAGGCTATCCTCAACGTCGTAAAGGAAGAACTCCTTGCGATGAAAGAGAAGTATGGCGACAAGCGCCGCAGTAAGATTATTAATCACGAACTTGGTAAGTTCGCCGAAGAAGATCTTATCCCAGATGAAGATAGTGTTGTATTGTTAACTGCCCAGGGTTACGTAAAGCGCGTTTTGCAGAACGACTTTAAGAAGCAGAATCGTGGCGGTAAGGGTCGTCGTGGTATGACTACGAAGGAAGAGGATGTTATTGATACTATTATTACGGCTTCCTCTCACGACTATCTATTATTCTTCACGAACCAGGGTCGCATCTTCCGCATTAAGGCTTACGAAATACCGCAATCCTCGCTTGTAGCGAAGGGTACGGCATCTGTGAACTTGCTCAACTTGCATCCAGAAGAGAAGATTACGTCCGTGATCAAGCAAGGCGATGAAGCAGGCGAAGATGGCTATCTCTTTATGGCTACCGCTAAGGGCACCATCAAGAAGACTTCTTTGAAGGATTACGCAAATATTCGTACAAATGGTTTGATTACGATTAAACTCGATGATGGCGATGAGTTGCGCTGGGTACGCGGTACAACTGGTGATAATGATATTATTATCTCCACCTCCGCTGGCCAGGCTGTACGCTTCAATGAGAAGGACGTTCGTCCAATGGGTCGCTCGGCACGCGGTGTACGCGGTGTACGCCTACGTCCAAATGACACCGTTGTAGGTATGGACGTCGTATCTGATCCAAAGAGCCAGAAATTGATTGTGATTTCTACTAAGGGTTACGGCAAGATGACGGCCGCTACGAACTTCCCACCACACAAGCGTGGCGGCGTGGGCGTAAAGGTTGCAGCCGTAACAGCTAAGACTGGTCCTATCGCGGCAGTACATACGCTCGATCCAGAGGCATTGGAGATTATCATGATGTCTACTGGTGGTCAGGCGATTCGCGTAGCGGTTAAGGATATTCCAACGCTCGGCCGCGCAACGCAGGGCGTACGCGTAATGCGCCTAAATGAAGGCGATACTGTGGCTTCGATTGGTATCATTCCAAAGGAAGAGCCTGAAGAAGATGGCGAAGAAGAGGCTAAGGCTGTCGATAAAAAACCGGCCGCAAAGAAGGCTTCGAAGTAGTAATCTTATTCAGTAAAAAATATCCCCCAGCAAAATGGGGGATATTTTTGTACAATGTTGTACCTCTATTGTAGAAAAAACATAAACGGATTGGGCGGTATTTTTTACATGGCGTGGGTTTGGGCGTGAATAAAAATGCATGCTATATTATATATATGGAAGATATTAGTGGTTTAGGAGGTTTGCTATCGTTTGTCCTTGGCTGGCTTTTGGCGCAAACCGGAAAATTGATGGGCGACATGGTGTCGCAGAAACGCCCCCTGACTTTTCGTGAGGTGGTAGATTGCTTTGTAAGGAGTGGAGGCATGCCAAGTGGCCATACGGCTAGCTTTGTAGCTTTGACGACCTTCTTTGCTATTCAAAATGGCTTATTTGCTAATATTACGGTGCTCTCGATGGCAATGACGATTATTGTCGTCTATGATGCCGTAAACGTACGCTATGCGGTAGGAGAGCAGGGGAAGATGCTCAATGTAATCGCGAGCAGTAGCAACGTGAAGAAGAAAAAGATTCGCGTAGTGGAAGGTCACACGATTCCTCAGGCCATTGTTGGCGGCATAATCGGCCTTATGATCGGCTTAATAACGGGGTTTGCTCTCTAGGAAAGCGCCCAAATGGGCGTTTTTTGTCGAAAAACCTAAAATTGTTCAAAAATCTCAAAAAAAGTGCTTGACACTTTTGTCTGGGTAATATAAGATAAGAACAGTTCAACTGCGAGAGGACTTATTATTTGAGCACTCTCTTCGTTGAGCCTTTAAAATTTTATGTAATTTAACAATTTAGTTGTGCAATTAAAGAACGTCAATTAGATGTTCAATCATCGTCAGTCTTTTATATTTGAGTTTTCAAATTTTCAATTTTATGGAGAGTTTGATCCTGGCTCAGG
>JAFXZL010000008.1:0-132190 GCA_017541245.1 Candidatus Saccharimonadota bacterium | reverse complement strand
GAAATCTCCGGATCAAAGCTTGTTCTCAGCTACCCGAAGCTTATCGCAGAGTTCTACGTCCTTCATCGGTTGCAAATGTCAAGGCATCCACTATCAGTGCCCTTATGTACCTTTTTATGCATTGACTTAACTAGTAATTGATTTTCAATTACTGCCGTCAATTAAATTTCCTATTGTTGTCTAATTCAAATTGTTAATAGATAAACTTGGAGCGAAGAAAATAATGTAATTTTCTATTTCCTCGCAATTTATCACACTATTTTCAGAGGTTCAAAACGAACTTGAACAAAAACTGTTCTTATATTAGCGCATATTTTGACCCAATGCAAGGGTTTTTTTGAAGATTTTTGGACTTTTTTGGCTTTTTTGGCCATTTTTGGCTGTTTTTAGGGGTTTGGGGGGGATTTTTAGGACTTTGAGATGTGAGATTCTAGGTATTTATATATGGCTGGCTGATCTTCACTGATGAGTTTAAGTCGTGCATCTATCTCGGAAAATGCGACATTAATATCGCGAGATAATATATTTTCATTCTTGTACTGGTCGAAGAACTTTTTAAAGCGGTCTGCTTCTTCTGGACGGCGAATGAGATTTGCTACATAACGTGGATAATCCGGAATCGTCTTATCTCCCTCTTCTTTGCGGAGCCAATCCCAGTTCTTAAACATCCAATCGAGCGCCTCGTCCTTAATGACATAATTGCGCGCTAGGCGAATATAGAAGATTAGACGGTCCTGCGGACGAATTGTGCCATCCATTAATTTGTCCAGATACCCCATAGCGATATCGTGATTACGCGTGTTTGTGAGTGCGTCCGTGAGGTCACGCTTTAGGGCGGCATCTGGGGTCTTGTTATATAGATTGAAGTATTTCGAGGATAATTCATCGTGGCGCTTGACTAGGGTCGCACCTACCACCCAACGCAAGTTCGCATCAACCTTAGAAATTGGCTTACCATAATATATACTGTCAATTTCATCGAGATATGCTTGATCATTGGAGTATAGCATCATGCCCATAATGGTTGCGCGAAGCTGAATATCGTCATACGTATCAGTTTCTTTGGCAGTATTACCAAGTCTGCGGTAGCTTGGTAAAGCTATTTCATGCACGAAGGCCTGGAATTGATGCTTTTGGTCAGTTTTCGGATCAAAGAAGGCCTTGAGGTCCGCAATAATGGCCGCCACGATTTCCCAAACGACAGAATCCGTTTCATTGGCGAAGGCTTTTACGAGTGGAAGTAAAGATACGGATGGGACATAATTAGTCTTTGCCAGCATACGGCGATCCATGAGCAAGCGGAGTTTTTGCTCCTTATTCATCGAATCTACGTGTTTGAGCTTCTCTGCAAATTCTTCCTCACTGTAGTTAATAATATAATGGCCAGATAAATCATCACGTAGTTCACGGATAGGATATTTCGTATTATCAGTCTCGCCAGTGACCAGGAAGCGCGTCTGGGTCTTTCCTGTTACTACCGGAAAGCCGGATTGAGTAAGCCATGGCGTCATGAACTCTTTTACATCAAAGTCTGCATGCGGCGTCAAAGCGTTCCATAGATCATCAGCGACCGTATTGCCATATTTATGTTTCTCGAAGTATTCTTTTAGGCCAGCAAAGAAGTTTTCTTCCCCCATTGTACGCATGAGCATCAGGAGTAGGTGCGAGCCCTTACCGTATACTATTGCGCCGTCAAAGAGGTTAGCGATTTCTTCTACGCTATTAACTTCAACTTTTACCGGCTGTACACCCGGAAGACTATCGCGGGAGAGTGAGCCGGATACGGCCGAAAGATAGAAATCTTCCCAAGCTCGCAATTCTGGACGAATCTTATCAGTAGAATAAACCTCCATCATATTCGCGAACGATTCATTGAGCCAGAGATCATCCCACCAGGCCATCGTTACGAGGTCGCCAAACCACATATGCGACAATTCGTGCGCAATTACGATTGCGACATATTGTTTAGTATCGAGCGATGAGTTTTCGTTCGCGATTAGGGCAATTTCGCGGAAGGTTACCAAACCCCAGTTCTCCATAGCGCCGGCCTCAAAATCTGGCAACGCAAGCAAGTCCATCTTTGGAAGAGGAAATGGAGTACCAAAACGATCATCGTAATAATCTAGAACATCGGCCGCGAATTGCGCTGCGTATGCAAGATCGGCAGATTCTTGATGGAGGCCAGCATAAACCGCAATTTCTACGCCATGCTTGGTCCTAGCGCGAGTAGCATTGAACTTACCAGCCGCAAACGCCACTAAATATGTAGACATGCGTGGCGTTTCCGCGAATTCAACCGTTTTTACGCCATCCTGAGTCGTTGTAAAGGTGGCCGGCATATTAGAGAGGATTGTATCGGTGTCGACAGAAGTGATTTTGAGGCTGAAAGTAGCCTTAGCAATAGGCTCGTCGATGCACGGGAAGCATTCGCGCGCATAGTGCGACTCAAACTGCGTGGCGACAATCTTTTCTGTTTCACCATTATATTCATACGTCGAAAGATAGGCACCCTCCATGTCGGATTCTATCTTTGATACGAATTTAATCTTTATTTCGTGATTGCCGAGTGCAATATCGCTTATAGCCAAAGTATTATCGGCGTGTTTGAAACTTTCAAACTTAGCGCCGTCAATATGAACGGACTTTATATCCATTCTGACCGCATGAAGTTTAATAGTTTCGGCTTTTGCTTCGCCAAGTATTACTGCCTCGCCGTTAATCTTTGTCTTTTCGGCATTGATTTTTAGATCGAGGTCATAGTGGTTTGGGGTAAAATAATCAAAAAATCTCTCCATATATCTAGTGTAACAAAAAGAGCCCCTTTTTAGGGGGCTCTTTTAAGATAGAAATACTATTCTTCTTCTAGGAATTTCTGCGCACGATAGATCATCTGCGCAGTTTCATCGGTGAATACGATGTAGATTGGCTTGGAATCTGCCGCAGAGATCAACGCATGACGACCGGTAAATTCTGGGTTTGCGTTCTTTTCTTCATCTAGACGGAAACCAAGGTATCCCATCTTTTGAGTAACAAAGCGGCGGATCTCTTCAGAGCGCTCGCCGATTGTGCCAGCAAATACCAATGCATCAACACCGCCAAGAGTAGCAGCCATCTGGCCAACGTAGCTTTGAATGCGGTATACGAAGATTGAATGAGCATTTGAGGCGCGAAGATTACCTTCATCACGAGCCCGAATAACTTCACGCATATCATCGGATACGCCAGACAAACCAAGAAGGCCACACTTCTTGTTGAGATATAGCAAGAATTCTTCGTCGGAAGTAATCTTGAGAGCCTTTTTGAGATTGAGCGCAGCAGCAGCATCAATCGTACCGACGCGAGTAGACATTGCTAGACCTTCAAGCGGCGTATAGCCCATAGAATTGTCCATAGCGCGGCCATTAAGAATAGCGGAAACGCTAGAGCCGGAACCAAGATGCATAGCAACTAGTTTCTCTGGAAGAATGCCTTGTTCTTTCATGTAGCGAGAGATAAACGCGTAGCTTAAGCCATGGTAGCCATAGCGCTTGATTTCATACTTGTCTGCAAGCTCTGTATCAAAACTGTAATATTTATAAGTGTCTGGCTTTTCCCAGTGGAAAGCAGAATCCGATACGGAAATAATCTTTACGTCTTTGAAGCACTCACGAATGCCGCGAATTTCATTAGCGGTCGTTGGGACATGTACGGGATTGCGTTTCTCTGCTTCCTTAAGTTGCTTCATATACTCAGCATCGACAACGTGATCCTCGGTGAAGTAATCGCCAGGAGCAACAATGCGCACTACAACAGCAGCAAGTTTGTGCTGACCGGTAACATATTGCTCGTCACTAAGGATTTTTGGAAGGATAGTAATAGCATCATTGAGATCTTTGATGCCTGGTTTGATTTTCTTCTTGCCGTCATCGACGTCATTAATCGTACAAACAACACTCTTGCCTTCGTACTCGAAATGGAACTGCGCCATAAGTTCTTCGCCATCATAAAGGGCATACTTGCGGCTGGCGCTGCCAGGGTTAGTAATTAAAATAAGCTTGCTCATGGGGGTATTATACCACCCCCGTCAATTATTTATCTACACCGTACATGCTGGCGTAGTGCGCATTCTCGATAACAAGATCCTGATATTTGCGCGTAAAGTCATAATGGCCAGTACGTTCCAAAATGTTCAAAGCGATATCATAGCGAGAGCAACGGTTGCGCGCAAGTTCATCTAGCGGCGAAGTTGTCGAACCGTGGTCTTCATAACCATGAATATCAACACGGCGCATATCTGCATAATGGCTAAAAATGGCGCGAATCGTCTCTTGGTAGCCGTGGAAGTTTACAATAATTGGCTTATTAATTGTATAGTAATCGTCGAAATCGGATGGCTTTAGTTTATTTTCGGTCGTACCGATGGCGCCATAAGATAATGCCGCTATGCCAACAAAACGTATGCGAATGTCTGGTGCGTCTTGTTTTGCAAGCTTGATACCTTCAAGGGCCTCATAAGTCGGAATATCCCCCGCTGCCGTAACGATAATATCTGGATCATCGTCAGAAGCAAAACCGAAAATAGATGCGCCACCATGAGTTAACTGGAATCTTGCGTGATTAATATCAATCCAGCGTGGCTGTTCGATTTTATTAAATGTTGTAAGATTTACAACATCTTTCGACTTGGTCATAAATTCCCATGCCGCCGCAGCCGCAACGTCGTCTACTGGGAATAGGCAGTTTGCGAGGTTGGATGGCTTCGCAAGAAGGCTAGAAATAAGTGCTGGATTCTGATGTGTATAACCATTATGATCTTGGCGCTGCCAGCATGACGTGGATAGGATATTTACGGCATTCACACGTTTGCGCCATTCAATTTCCTTGCTCTGCTTAATAAACTTCAGATGCTGATCGATTTGAGAGGAGATAATTGGCAAGAATGATTCATAAGAAGTCATACAGCCACGACCACCACTTAGAATATGGGCAGCCATTACGGCAAACAATGTATTCTCTGAAAGCATCTCAATAACGCGACCATTAGAAGACAGGTGTTTATCCCATGGTTCGACTTTGCGGATCCAGGCGCGATTAGACGCTTCATAAACAGTGTCGAGGCGATTGGAAGTGGTTTCATCTGGCGAGAAGAAATAAAAATCTTTATGAGCGCGCATTTCGTCACGGAGGCATTCGCCAAATACCTTAGCGATGGAATACTTCTCTGCACCTGGGTGCTCAACCGCGTTTGGTAAATTCATCGTATAGCTCCTTAAAGTTGTAAGATTTCATCCATTCTTCTAGCATTCTTAATTGATCTTCGTCTGTCTTTGCGTTCGGGAGTGGGACTTGATGCGAAGCGCAGTTGCCCTCGATTTTAATGCCGTCCAGCTCTTTTGGACCGCCATAACCCTTTGGCGTCTTCATAATAATGAAAGTTCTGCGAGTAATATTAGCAAGTGCAAGCTGGAAATCATCCGTGCGCGTGCCATCGACAATGATTGGATCAAAACCAAAGCCGCGGAACATTTGCAATAATTCACGCTCACTACTACGTCCATAAAGCGTAGGCGCAGAGATCTTGTAGCCATTTAGGTGCAAGATTGGAATTACCCAGCCATTATGGTCCGAGTTGAGGATTTTATTGAGGTTCAAGCTAGCTAATGCGGTAGCGGTTTCGAGCTCGCCGTCGCCAATCAACACAGCAACTGTGCGTTCTGGGCGGCCAAGCGCCATACCATAAGCCGTAGCTAACGAATAGCCAAGCTCGCCGCCTTCAGAGATGACACCCGGCGTAGCAGGGCTGGAATGTGACGGAAAGCCGTATGGCCAAGAAAAATTCTTGCAAATATATTCGATGCCATGAAGATTCGGCGTAGCATCAGGATAATGCTCATATAAATCACCGTCATAGAATAAGTTCGCTTGAAGTGCCGGAAAGCCGTGGCCTGGACCAAGAATAAAGTCCGCCACCGGGAAGCGTGCCTTAATATTTGCGTATGCAATATTGATGCCAGGACACGAACCCCAATGCCCAAGCAATCTCGGCTTGATATCAGAAAAACTGAGTGGTCTAGTTAATAAGAAATTATCTTTCAAAAAGATTTGTGCGACAGAGAGATAATCGCAAAAATCGATTCGATCATTTATTTTTTCGGTGCTAACGCCCAACCCATGCATGTGCATACGTATATTTTAGCATAAGCGGAACAAAAATGTCTAAAAAGAGCCGACTGGTTCTGAATCTGGGAGCGAAGAAATTGCGTCCATTGTTGCAGAAATGAGATCATTGACGGCTTCTTCGTAAGTCGTGTCGTAAGTACGGAAACCAGCCGCATATGGATGCCCGCCGCCACCGAAGTAGCCGGCAACTTGGTCGGCTATCGGCAAACTGGAGCGGATCTTGCCTGTAAGTTTCCCGTCCGGATAAGTCTTGATTGCTACAGCAATATCTACACCCTCAACCAGGCGAAGCTCCTCGAGGATGAGTACATTCGGGTTATATTCATCGGAGAATTCCTGAATATCATCAAATGGAATATGAACAGTGGCAAGTTTGCCGTCAAGATTATATTCGATGCGCTTAATAAGGTCTGCTTTATAGTCAAGTATGCGTGGCGACTTCTTAGAATACTCGCGACGGCGCTCTTCCATGTCTGCTATCTTTGCGCCGACATCCATGAGCTCCGCTACGGCACGGTAGTCGTCTGAAGTCGTTGTCTGGGAGGTGAGACCTAGCGTATCGGAAAGAATGCCATAAATGATATTTTCTGCACAAAGAGCATCAATCTTTACATCTTGATCCTTGAAAATCTTGTACAAAAGCGCGCAGCAGCTAGAGGTGGGCTCAATGATGCTATCGTAATTAAAATCTAAGTCTGCTTCCGTCTCGTGATGATCAATGACTAGTACTGGCGCAGAATATAAACTGTTGCGTATCGCACCATCATTTAAAAGCTTTGAGAGGAGCGTTGAGCTGGCTGTATCAACAATAATGTAGCCATCGACGCGAAATGGAAATACATTCTCAACCCTACTCCAGCCCTCAAAATAACGCATATATTTAGGAATATCGACTGGGCAATAAAGAGATATTTCCTTATCAGAAAGTGCCGACTCTAACGCAAGCGCGGAGCCTAAGGAATCGCCGTCAGGATTCTCGGCCTGAATAACACAAATACTCTGTTTGTCTTTAATAAAATCTGTAAACTTGTCGTACATATTGGTTCTATTTTACCACGCCATAAGATATGTTATAATGAACGGAGCCGTAGGGGCGTAGCTCAGTTGGTAGAGCACTGGTCTCCAAAACCAGGTGTCGCGAGTTCGAGTCTTGCCGCCCCTGCCATTTTTTGTGCCTTAATGTTTATCGACTTTTTTGTGATTTTGGCGACCTAGATTAACAAGGCGAAGATAATAGCCGGTGTATGTTTGTATTTATAATTTTTTGATAAATGACTAGCTATTTTTTCTTGTTTTTAATGAGACACATATCGTCAAGAACAGAGACGGAGCAAAGAATGCCCACAATACACGCCATATCAATAATCGTAACGATGGCAATTGGAATAATTCCACTTTCTACCTGAATGCCGCTATTGTAATACTGCATCGCGTAGGCAAAAGTCTGGTCTGGGATTGGGAGGAAGATTAAGACGGCCGCAATAATAGAGAGAATGGTCATAAATGAGTTAAAGATAGTCATGCCTTTTGCTAGATAAGTCCCCTGCTCGCCAGCACGAAATACAAATAGGCCAATTAGACAGTAAGTGAGAGCAATGATTTCGCCTGCGGCAATACAAAAATTCATCATGTCATCAACTTTTGGCATTGGCGTATTGAGCACCATATGGTGGTAAACCGCAGAATAAAGCGATGGCATTGCGATCATGAAGATACTGCCAATCATCATTAATAAACCAGAAATATGAAGATAGCGCGCAACCTTTAAATCTTTGTGGCCTTTTGGCGCTGCCTTGGTTGATTTTTTAGTGGCTTTTTTATTTTTTGGCATTTTTGTGTTTTCTCATTTAACTTATGCTAAAATTATAGCATATATTGTAAAAACTACAAAAGGGTGAGAATAGATGAATCAATTTAGTCCAATGAGCGAGGATAAAACACCTCAGCCACACCAACGTTTCTTCGGTGCAGCCGCCGCGCATCCAACTACCGCTCCAGCTCCGGCAGAAGAGCAAGCACCTCTTCCAGATGACTTCAAAGTCAATCCAATTCCAGAAGATGATGGCCAAACAGAGACTCCACTAGAAGAGCAAGCTCCAGACGCTACAGTAGAAAAATTTGACAACGAGCCAGAAGAAAAGCCGGCCCGTAGCGAGCGCGATGATAGCTATTACAATATTACGCACGATCATCTTCTTCGCGTACGTAAAGAACGCAATGCTATTATTCTAAAAATCGATAAGCTCGAAGATCAACGCATCGAAAAAGGTTCAGAAGAATATGATGACGCAGCACGCGAAATCGGCAAGCTTCAAAGTGAACTATGGCATAAGAACAACTTGATTGAGGCACTCGTCAAAGTGCTTGTATCACTCGGCTAATGAGCAATATGGCGCCGGCACGACCGGCGCTTTTTTGTTGCTCCAACAGCAGTGATGCTTGATTTATTATGCATTTTGTGATATAATATATAATGATTCTCGTTTTTTGCAAGAATAGAATAAATACAAAGGGGGGATTCGGATGGAATATATTCGAATTAACAGTCTATTTGATGGAATCGTCGAAGCGTGCCGCGAGAAAGCAAGCACACTCGACAGCCTGAAGAGCGGCGATGGAGCCATAAGGATGTGCTACCTGCCACAGAACGAGTTTGGCGTTAGTCAGATGCCGATGCGCACTCGCTGCGGAGATCGCTATGAGGTGGTCTCAAGGCTCACCGAGAATGGGAACTACGTCATCAACCGCGATGGACGGAACGGCGAGCCGGTCGATACCTACGCCTTCTCGGCATTAAAGGTGGCGGCCTGCCTCATGGCCTACGAGAGAAACTCGGAGACGAGGCGTTCCGGCAACCAGCTTGGCGAGGGCTACGACGAGGAACATGGTTTCGGCCCGTATAAGGGCGCAATCCTCTATCAGCTGTCACTCAACGGCAAAGTCTTCGCCCTGCTCGTGGTCGTAGTATCCGGCGGCAAACAGGAGGAGGACGAAGAGGCCGCCCTGGCCGCAAGCGATGCCATCGATCAGTGGTGCAGCAAGATCAGCGCCGAGTATTCGGCGCCCATCACCGTAGACTAAAAACCAGCCCTGGCGCAAGCCGGGGCTTTTACCTTTTTATGCTAATCTTGTGCGATCTATGATATGCCACTAGTAGCATTGCCACTTCGACGAAGAACAACATATAGAAAATATAGCCAGCCATATCTTGAAGATTGGTTGAAACTGGTAAAAGATAGCTTGGGTCGACAATTGCGATAAATAATGCAAAGACGGCAACCACGGCCGTAAGTGGCGCTATTACTACATACATCGTAAACCGACAAACAAATACTAGAAATTCAAACATCTTAGCAGAGAGCTTATCTACCATAATACTTAACAGCATGGGCACCAAGAAAAGTAAGGCGGCAAACCCCGTCAAGAATGGCGCCAGACAAGTAATTATATTCTCGAGTGAGCTGCCAAAATGCGTAAATAACTCTGGGAGCTTGCCCCAGTTTGCGATCAAGAAACAAACGGTCGATGCAAGGAATAAAACGCCAATAACGGAAAAAATTACCTGTAAATGCGTAATATCACGGTCAATTCTTGTCTTCATATTGCTTATGTATAATTATACTACCGTTTTTTATCGAAGATAGAGCCGTAATACATCTCATAAGTGCGTTTGTTGTTTGCAAACTGCAAGAAATATACGACCGCAAGCACTGAGCCGAGGATTAGTCCGGACAATGCAAGGTTAATTCCTCCCTGGTCGGGCTCGTAGAGCTCAAACAAAGCGCCAAGAACATAAAACAATGACCCAAGTGCCAATGCAAAACATAGAGCGGCAACGATGCCAAGAATCTTTATGCGATGCAAAAGCGCGCGCTGAAGGTTTTCTGATTCACGGCGCCTTTTTGCGGCATTACGCTCGGCCCCCATCTGAATAATTGATTCAATATTGATACCACTTCCAACGCCGTGCGATTTTCCGATACGATCGACGGCTATTACTATAACAATTGCGCCCACAATTAAAGCAATAAAAGGGCCAAAATCTACCGTGGATAAATCCGTGTTCATGCTTATTTTTATATTAACATATCTATTGTCTACGAAAAAATACCCCGCACCACTGGATGTGGCCGGGGCGTAGTTGTTGTGACACTAGAGGAACTTCCGAATACGGATCCATACTCCGTACTGGTCTGAAAACTGCTCCGGCGTAATTGCGCCGCTATACGATGCCTCGAAGAGTTCTTCGATCTTCGTTTTGATCGTGTCGCGAGAATCAAACACGGAGCTGGTGGCCTTGTCTTGACGAAGTGCGTCAAGCTCTTCTTCAGAAAACGGTTGACTCATTCTGGTTGAATCATGATGAACACGATTCAGAGTCTCTTCACTGACAAGAAACATAATTTTCATCCCCCTGCATAGGTCAACAAAAGTGCATAGTTTCTCAACTATTCGAAGATTATATAATGATTGGCTAACTTTATCAATGCGCAAAACGGATACGGATAACCGCGATGATTACAATGATTATTACTGCAATGGCTACCAGATAGAGCGGGAATTTCTTGTCGACATCCTTAAACATCGGCTCCAAAGTTTCTTCGGTTGCATGTTGTTTTTCTAATTCCGCATTAAGAAAAGATGCGATAAACGACGCCATACGATCTTGCCCATTACGACTTGGATGGAAATCGTCATTCGAAAAGAGGTTTTCGCCATTCACTAGTATAGTTTCGCCCCCCTCGATATAGTTTAGTCCCATATAGTTCGTTAAGTCTCGGTATGCCTGAGATGAAACATTAGCAAGCTGTAGCTGATACTGTTCGTTTGAATTATGCCAGCCAACCATACCGATAGAAATGTTTGCATTTGGAAATTTTTCAATAATATACTTAAGGGTCTCTTCGCCGCGAATCATTACTTCATCATAACTATGCCACTGATCGTTGTAGCCAGCAAAGATAACTATCTGACGAACGCTATCCATGTCTGTATTGTTATTTACATAATTCTGGACTAACGAGAGATAATCCTGCCCACCTTCATTTTTATGGAAAAAACCAGTGCCGCCAGCACATGCGAGACTATAGTTTGTCATGTTTAGTTGTGTCGCAGCGAGTACTGCCCAGCCCTCATCTACGTGTTCGCTACCATCATTATCAACATTGGCGCCCATACAATAAGAATCGCCAACAAATAGCACTTTTCCTAGGTCATCTATCCTGGCTGCAGCTGCGGAGTTGGTCGAAAAAGCCGCTAAAAATATAGCCAACAACAGGGATAAAAATTTATTCATGTTGTCTATTATATATTATTAATATTCTTATGCTTGCATAAATACTATATGTTGCGGTAGAATCACTTTAGCTTACGGGTGACTCCTAGAGACCATTGAGAGGGAGCATCTAGTAGGCTGTACCTATAGATTGGATGGAGTGGGATGCTCTGGGCTGGCGAAATATAAGCTTTTCCATCGGAAGTACCCGCCTTATGTGCGGGAAAGTTGTACCAAGGAATCATTTTTTCGCTCAGCGTTTCCCCAGTCTAGAACTGGAATGAGCCAGGATCCCGCTGAGCGCGGATCACTCAGAGTAATAAAAAAAAGACCGTCACACCAATACGGCCCATCAGCCCACTTCCATCCACCGCCACCGCCACTTGTAGACTCCGCGGCTAATCAGTCGCTGTCTTCCATTTCACCGCTCAGCGGCTGAATTGTCTCAAGTGGCTCAACCCCGCCCCGGGACATTTCGTTCCGGGGCTTTTTCATGCTATAATTTATTCTTAGATTAAAGGAAAACATGTTTAAATTACTTAGATATTTAAAGCCTAAAGACTACGTTTTTATTGGGCTCGCGGTACTGTTTATCGCCGGCCAAGTCGGGCTTGAATTAAAAATGCCGGAGTATATGTCGGCTATCACGCGACTCGTCCAGACCGAAGGAAGCGAAATGAACGATATTCTCCAAAATGGCGGAATGATGCTTCTTTGTGCGCTTGGTAGCCTAATATCAACCATAATTGCCGGCTGGTTTGTTTCAAATATCGGCGCAGATTTTTCATATATTGTCCGCAAGAAGGTTTTTGATAAAGTCGAGAGTCTCAGCATCAACGAAGTACGCAAGTTCTCTACCGCTTCCCTAATCACGCGTACCACGAACGACATCACGCAGACCCGCATGCTAATCACGGTGGGGGCAAATATGCTTGTACGCGCACCGCTTAGTGCAGCCTGGGCAATCATTAAGATTCATGGCAAAAGCTGGGAGTGGAGCACCGCGACCGGCATAGCAGTAGTGATTCTTTTGGCTACCATCATCACCACAATGATGATTGTGATTCCGCGCTTTAAAGTTATTCAGAAATTGACCGATAAACTTAATGGCGTCACGCGCGAAAACCTTACTGGCATTCGCGTTGTTCGTGCGTTCAATGCCGAAAAGTATCAGGAACATAAATTCGATAAAACCAATACTGAACTAGCCGACATTACACGCTTCGTCGATCGCGTCATGAGCGTAATGTCGCCGATGATGTATATGGTCATGAATGGTATTACTTTGGTTATTTATTGTATTGGCGCGTACCTCATTGGAAACTCCGTACTGGCCGACAAGCTCACAATCTTTAGCGATATGGTCGTGTTCTCTTCTTATGCAATCCACGTAATTATGAGCTTCCTAATGGTTGCAATGATTTTCATGATGATTCCGCGCGCACAGGTTTCCGCCGATCGTATCAACGAAGTGCTCGACGCGCCGCTCACCATTAAAGATGGCAGCTTCGATGACGATACCGCCGAAATTGGCACAGTAGAATTCCGCAATGTCTCGTTTAAATATCCTGACGCGGAAGAATACCTACTGAAGAACATCTCTTTCAAAGCAGAAAAAGGTCAAACCGTAGCGTTTATTGGCTCTACCGGCTCTGGTAAATCCACTTTAATCAACCTTGTGCCTCGTTTTTATGATGCAACTGATGGTGCAGTATTCGTCGATGGCGTAAATGTAAAAGATTATAAGCAGAAAGCTCTTCGCCGTAAGCTTGGTTACGTACCACAAAAGGCCGTAATTTTCAGCGGCACCGTCGCAAGCAACATTTCTTATGGCGACAGCGGCAACGGCAAACCATCCGAACGCAAAATCCAAAAAGCGGCGCAGGTTGCGCAGGCAAAAAACTTTATCGAAAAGCTCGATAAACAGTACAACTCCCATATCGCACAGTCTGGTACGAATATTTCTGGTGGCCAGAAGCAGCGCCTCGCGATTGCGCGCGCCATTGCACGCGATCCAGAAATCTATATCTTTGACGATTCGTTCTCAGCGCTAGATTATAAGACCGATGCTTCGCTTCGCCAGGCCCTAAAAGATTACACAAAAGATGCAACCAGCTTAATCGTTGCTCAACGTATTGGCACAATCATGAATGCAGACCAAATCATTGTACTGGATAAAGGTGAATGTGTTGGTCATGGAACACACAAAGAGTTAATGAAAAATTGCGAGGTCTATAAAGAAATTGCCCTCTCGCAGCTAACAAAGGAGGAGCTAAATGTTTAACGGTGGTCCTGGCGGCAGAGGCCGCGGAAGAGATGGCGTGAAGGCAAAGAACTTTAGCGGCTCCATTAAGCGTATGATTAGCGAGATGAGAGGATTCTATGTCGCAATTATATTCGCAATCATATTATCGCTTGGCGGCTCTATTCTTTCCGTAATTACTCCAGACAAATTGGCGGATATTACTGACGAAATAACAGGCGGTCTAATGATTAATCGCGGCAGAGTTAAAGAAGTTTCTGCCGAAATCATGTCAGACATGTCACAAGATAGCGAGATTGACGGTATAACGGTTTCCGTCGAAGACAAAGTCGTATTCATGCAAAAGATGCAAGAAATTGCTCAGGATTTAGATACGGAAGATCCAACCAATATCGATGCATCAAAGATTTATAGCGCCGTTGATGAATTGCCAGAATCGGTTAAGGCATTAATTGAGCCAAAAATGAACTATGACGCCATCAAAAACTTGGCAATAATGATGGGCATTTTGTTGGCACTAGCCGCAATTATGGAATTTATTGAGGGCTGGATTATGGCACGTGTCACAGCGGGCTTTGCGCGCAATTTGCGCAACCGCATCTCACACAAGATTAATAAGCTACCGTTGCGGTACTTCGATAAACATCAAATCGGCGATATTTTGTCCCGCATTACAAACGATGTCGACTCCGTTGCAAGTAGCCTCGACAATTCATTCGGCACCATCATTGGCGAAGGCTCATTAATGATTG
This sequence comes from Candidatus Saccharimonadota bacterium, assembly GCA_017541245.1. Classification (GTDB taxonomy): domain Bacteria; phylum Patescibacteriota; class Saccharimonadia; order Saccharimonadales; family Saccharimonadaceae; genus UBA2834. The sequence continues at coordinate 117,741 of JAFXZL010000008.1, read as the reverse complement.
GCGCTACCGTAATGATGTTTTGGACCAACTGGATATTGGCGCTTGTTGCAATTATATCTAGCTTGCTCGGTTTTATCTTTGTCGCGATTATTCTAGCAAAGTCGCAGAAGTACTTTACGGATCGCCAAGTAGAGCTAGGCAATATCAACTCGCATATCGAGGAGGTATACTCTGGCCTCGCAGTCGTAAAAGCTTACGATGGCAAAGCAACAGCGGATCGCAAATTCGATAAGATTAATCGTAAGATTCATACCGCAAATCAAAAGAGTCAATTCTTGTCTGGCATGATGCATCCATTCATGGCATTCGTAGGAAACTTTGGCTACGTTGCTGTCTGTGTTTCTGGCGCATTGCTCACAATGAACGGATATATTAGCTTCGGCATAATCGTGGCATTTATTTCCTACGTACGCTTATTCTCTTCTCCGCTATCTCGCATCGCCCAAGCGATTGGTAGCCTACAGCCAGCCGCAGCATCAAGCGAGCGCGTATTCGAGTTTATTGATGAAGAAGAAATGTCTAGCGAACGTAATCTTGGGACGGGCGTCGATAAGGACACTGTTCGTGGGGATATCGAGTTCGACCACGTAAAGTTCGGCTATAACGATGACAAATTAATTATTAAAGACTTTTCTGCAAAGGTAAAAGCAGGACAAAAGATAGCAATCATTGGCCCAACTGGCGCCGGCAAAACCACAATGGTTAACTTATTGATGAAGTTCTACGATATAAATTCTGGCGACATTAGAATTGATGGAAAATCCACCAAAGAAATGACGCGCGCAGAAATCCATTCACTCTTTACGATGGTGCTGCAGGACACCTGGATGTTTAGTGGCACTGTACGCGACAATATTGCCTACAATCATACTAATGTTACGGACAAAGAGATTATGGGGATTTGTGACACGGTCGGCCTGGGACACTTTATCAAGACTTTACCAAAAGGTCTGAAGACCGACGTAGACGAAAGCGGCGCAATTTCTGCCGGTCAGAAGCAGCTTATTACGATTGCGCGTGGCATGGTCGAAGACGCACCATTCTTAATTCTCGATGAGGCGACCTCGAACGTCGATACGCGTACAGAGGAATTAGTCCAAAAGGCAATGGACAAACTCATGGAAGGCCGCACATCGTTTATTATTGCGCACCGCCTATCTACGATTAAGAATGCGGATTTGATTCTCGTTATGAACGAGGGTAACATCATCGAGACCGGCAACCACAAAGAGTTGATGGCGAAGGGTGGTTTCTACGCCGACCTCTACAACTCTCAGTTCGCGCTTTAGCTTTTGCTATAATAATTATATGAAGAAGAAAATACTCTTAATTATCGTTGCGTTTTTCTTGGCGGGCTTCATCAGCTTTGGAGTAATGTTAGGACTTCGTATTGATAATGATTCAAAAAAATCTCAATTGTTTACCACTGCGATGGCGGATTACGGAAAGGCAGTTGAAAAAATTGGCGTCGATAATGTCTCCGAATTAGACGATCTCGCGAAAGATATTAAGTGCGAAGGTGGATACGCACTAGTCGAAAAGGCCGTGAAGGAATATACGCGCGACGTAATTGCGCCATATTATGAGGCTGGCGCTATCCAAAAAGATAGTATCTATACACAAGGTATTACTGGCGATTTTCTTCAAAAGAACATGCCAGATTTCACAACCCCATACGAAACAATCAGCAAAATGTCTGCGCAACTAGATAAGTTGCAGAATGTCGTCGATAAAAAACTGACGCGCGATGAGGCTATGAAGTATCTTGACGATGATTTGGACGAAGAATATGTCGAATTATACGAGAATGAGGTAAAAGCATATTATGAGGATGCGGATTTATCCCAAAAGTACACAGTATATATCCAGAAGTTCCGTCTAGCGACCGAACAGTATCAGAAAATTCTAGATTTTCTCGTAGCGAACAAAGGTAAATGGCATCTAAAGGATGACGTAATTGTCTTTAGCACAACGAGTTTAACTAACCAATACAATGCCCTCGCCGCAGAACTTAATGCGTTAAATCAATAACATTTAAAAAGCCGGCCTCCACAGAGCCCGGCTTTTTGCCTGTGCTAGATATATGTCCAATCAGCCGCGATATCTTCCGAAAAATCGCCAATGGCCGACATGTCAGTCAAACCGAAGTAGCCTCTCTCGACGCCTTTCCCGCTGACGCGAAAGAATTGATCACCCAATCTGAAATGATCCGAGCGATTGTTCTGAATGACAATGATGGCACCTGCGCGCGCACGCAGAATGATGTTGTCGTAGCTACGTTCTCCGTTTCTACCTAGGTATCCACCCCCTAACAGTACTTCCACGCGATTAGCGTCCTCACGACGCATTAAGACCGCATCCCTGCGAGTCTTCAAGTTTTGCCTTCTTCCTACGGTGTATAAATCGAGCGTAATTACGGAGTATTTCTTTGATTTCGTACTTCGAGCGGCAAGGTAATAGCCAGAGTAAGTGCTATCTTCCATTACCGTGAAGTCGTCGCTTAGACCAGGACTAAAACTAATTGGACCGATTTTTCGCATTATACCGGCGCTGATCTCTAGCGGTGCCTCAAAGTGCCCTCCTCCTTCCGTTCGATATGTTCGTCCAATCCTGCCGGAATTATAGTTAGAATAACTCCCGCGGATTGAGACGTGTTCATTAAAATAAATTGGCATCCAAAGCCCCCTTTCTGCCAAATTATTTGACTTTAGTATCTTGCACTTTAAAGTGCGATGAAAAACCGCAAGATAATCTCGCGGTCTCCCATTCGAGTGATATTATTGTACCATCTAAAAGTATTATTGTCAATGGCGCTTATGGTCTTGACATTTTATTTACTTATTGTGAAAGTTATCCCGGGCATGCAATCTGGAATCTGCTCGGAATTAACCCAGTCTTCTACGCCGTAACGAACTTCGTGCTCAGTCCAAACAGCCTCGTTAAAATTTCGCGTTTTGATTTTGACCTTATTCTCCCCAAACGAGACGATTTCGAGAATTGCTTCTCCTGGATCTTTCGTAGGGCCTTGATCGCTAAACATATCGCCTTCTTTGACGCCTGCATAGCGATAGTTAACCTTACTCTTCTCAATTGGACCAGCAACACTACTCGAGCAGCCCGTCGCGTATTTTATCGTATATCTGCTGCCAAAGAGCGAGACGTCGAAGTGCATAAAAATGTGAATGATTGCAATAATCGCCAGCATAATTACGACTGCCGTAGCCGCCGCATGGTACCAACGCAAAGCTGGCATGTTTTCTTGTTTGACCTCTGTTTTAGTATTTTTTACACGTTCAGGGGTGGTATCTGTTGTTTTTGACTTGCTTTTTTGTGCCATATATTTCCTCGTGAAATTTCCTGTCTCTATAATAACAAATTTCATGATTTTTATGCTTATTTTTACTTGCATAACGAAGCGGAAGTGCTTATACTAAATATAGATGAAAATTTTGATGCTAGGATGGGAACTTCCCCCACACAACAGCGGAGGATTGGGGGTAGCATGTTTGAACCTATCGAAGTCTTTGGCTAAGATGGGCGCAGACATAGATTTCGTGGTTCCATACGAAGCCGAGCATCATTTCGACTACATGAATGTCCTCTCCGCGACACACATTGATCCACTATTCCGCTATGGCTGCAGCGCCTATGATACCAATGTCGAAGAGAAGCGTTTCCAGGAAGCTAATTGCCCAGAAATGCTATCCATTCGCGACATCCAGAAAAATTATATCCGTTTCGTAGAACAATACCTGATGCAGTTCAAGCCTGATTTGGTGCACGCACACGATTGGCTAACCTACGAAGCTGGCATTTTAGCAAAGAAGAATTTTGGCATTCCTCTAGTTGCGCACGTCCACGCTACAGAGTTCGATCGTGGCGGCGAATCTGGTGGCAATCCGCTAATTCGTCAGATTGAGTACGAAGGTTTACTATGGGCAGATAAGATTATCGCAGTTAGCCAGGCTACCAAGAATATCATCGTCGAAAAATATGGCATTCCAGCAGACAAGATTGAAGTTGCCTATAACGGCTTTGATGCGCCAGACGATGACTACCACTACGATGGTTCTAGTTATCAGTACATCGAAGGCCTAAAGAAACAAGGCTACACGGTCGTATCGACGGTTGGTCGTTTCACACTTCAGAAGGGTCTCGCTCATATGATGCGCGCAGCAGCTCGTGCAATTAGCATTCATCCAAAGATGGTCTTCCTATTTGCTGGTGACGGCGAACAAAAGGAAGAACTCATGCGTATGTCCGCAGAGCTTGGCATTTCTAATAACGTCATTTTTACTGGCTTTATTCGCGGCAAACAGCTTCGTGACATTTATAGCATTTCCGACGTATTCGTAATGAGCTCCGTGTCTGAGCCATTTGGCCTTACCGCTCTTGAGGCAGCCCACCATGGCAATGCGCTCATTATTACTAAACAATCTGGTGTAGGCGAAGTTCTCCGCTCGATTGTACGCTATGACTTCTGGGACGAAGACAAACTAGCAGGTGCTCTCGTAAACATTGCTGAGAGCCCAGCATTAACCGAAATACTAAAGGATGGGATTCGCAGAGAATATGCTCGCATTTCTTGGGACGATGTAGCAGCGAAGTGTATTCAAGTGTATAATGAAGTAGAGCAAAATAAACGCAACAGATTCTAATTGGAGGAGAAAGAACTGTAATGAATTCAATCGTACTGTATTTGCATATGCATCAGCCGCTACGCTTGAAGCATTACAGTATTTTTTCTGTCGGCCAAGATCATGATTACTGGACCGAAAAAGACTGGTATGCCGGCACCAACAACGAGCGCATCTTTAAGAAGGTTGTCGAAAAATCTTATCGCCCAATGTTGGCCAAAATCAAGAAATGCATTACGCTATATCCTAGCTTTAAGTTTTCGTTATCTATCACTGGTACATTTATTGAGCAGGCTGAGAAGTGGGCGCCAGATATCCTTGATACTCTTCGCGAGTTTGCTCAGTCTGGGCACCTTGAGATAGTTGCAGAAACTTATTATCACAGCCTAGCCTTCTTCTTCGACAAAGAAGAGTTTGAGACCCAGGTACGCATGCACCAGGACAAAATCAAAGAACTCTTCGGCGTCACGACTAAAGTATTCCGCAATACAGAGTTTTCTTACAACGATGATTTAGCAAGTTGGGCAGATGAGTATGGTTTTAAGGGTATTCTGGCAGAGGGCTGGGAGAAAGTTCTTGGCGATCACCCAACTAACCTCGTCTATCGTCCAGAGGGCTGCAAGAACATCAAACTTCTAGTGAAGAACTATCATCTTTCTGACGACATTGCATTCCGCTTCCCTGACAAAAACTGGAGTGAATGGCCACTTACTACCGACAAGTACATCGGCTGGCTCAAGAAATCCGCCGAGGATGGCCCACTCATTAATCTATTCATGGATTTTGAGACCTTCGGCGAGAATATTTGGGCAGATACTGGAATCTTCAACTTCTTTGAGCAATTGGTTAGCAAATGGGACCGCGATCCTGATTGCAACTTCTTGACCGTATCTGAGGCCTGCGACAGCATGGAGCCTCAAGCAGAGATATCTGTGCCCTGGACTGTCACTTGGGCAGATACCGAGCGCGACCTCTCCGCCTGGCTCGGCAACTCCATGCAGCATGAGGCAATGAAGAATCTCTATGATTTGAAGAAGGATATTCTTGCACTTGGCGACGAGAAGCTTATAAGAGATTGGCGTCTACTCCAAACTTCCGACCATACCTATTACATGTGTACGAAGTTTTTCGATGATGGCGGCGTTCATGCATATTTCTCTCCTTACGATTCACCATTTGATGCTTTCCTATACTATATGAATACTTTGCGCGACGTTCATTTGCGCATTGACGAGAAAACCGGAAAGAATGACGGGCAACTGCCAAAACCGCGAGTCACATCAATAGAACTACGATAAAAATTCCCCCTAACGGGGGATTTTTTAGATTAGCTTGATTAGACATTCCGTCGTCAGAATGATGTCGTCAATCGTGGAGCCACGCGACAAATCTGAAACTGGTTTATTGAAGCCTAGAAGAATCGGACCCGCAACGCGAGCGCCGCCAAATTGCTCAATCGACTTGTATAGAATATTGCCAGAGTTAATGTCGGGAGTAATCAATACATTGGCGCGACCAGCTACTGCAGAATCAGGTGCTTTCTTGCGACCAACGCGCTCATTAATGGCAGCATCAAGTTGCATCTCGCCGTCAACGAGAATATCAGGACGACGATTGCGGACAAGCGAGATTGCATCACGGATTTTATCCATCGATGGATCAGAGCCACCGGAGCCGAAGGTCGAGAAGCTCAGCATTGCGATGCGCGGATCTTCGCCAAAAATGCGAGAAGCGGCATCATTGATAAGCTCAACGATGTCTGCGAGCTGCATTTCGGTTGGGTTCTTGCAGGTTGCCCCGTCGCCAAGAATAATACGACGACCATCAGGAAAATCGGCTACGAATAGACTAGAGAAGATCTTCTTCTCGCCTGGAGCAGGCTCTGGCCCGGCCATGCCGAGCACGTCGCGGCAAGCGAGAATTACATCGCGCGAAGAATAATCGATACCAGCAACCATAGCGTCAACCTTGCCGTCAGCCAACATCTTGCAAGCAGTAGGCAAATCACAAAGCTCTAGAACTGGCTCACAAACACCCTCGGAACGGAGATGTGCCGCAGCGGCTTGAACGTATTCATTATATGATTCAGGAAAAAGAATTTTATGCATAACTATATTTTACTATAAGTTACTGTATTCACCTAAATCGAGGATGAGCTGATTTGGATTGTACTTCTCTGATTTTTCTCTACTTTCTTTTACGAGATCCGACTCATAGCGGCCGATAATATCTTTGATGCCGTTTTGTTTATCGTTGAGGGTATTATCTGCACAAATGCTCACACATACGGCGGCACTATCAGTAAACTTGATAACTTCATCGCTGAGTGAAATCAGCTTCTCTTTTATACTCTTGAGCTCTGATGCATTGATTGATTCTAGGCCACCGCGTAGTGCTGTGTAGTCGTCGCGAATTGCATAAACTTTGACGGCGTCAACTTGGGTGTCTTTTGCATCAGAAGCAGTACTTAGGATACTATTTGTCGCAACTCTTATTTCCATAATTTGACTAACAAGCGACGCGTCGTCAGTGAACGTAGCGCTGTATTTTTGAAGGCGCTCTAAAAGGTCTGCCGCATTTTTCTTAACATATCCGTTTTTCTCGAACAAGTCTAACTGCTCACGAAAATTTGTTAATGATTCCTCGAATAATGCTTTGTTGCCAGTTTGAAGCGAAGTATTTATCATGCTGAGCTGAATGGTCATTTCGTCGGCAACCTTAACGCTTTCGCTATAGTCATAATTAACTTTGGATGACAGCAGCAGAATTGATTCTACTGCGATAAAAACCGCAGCAACGACAACGATAACAACTTTACGAAAATCGCGCTTTGGTTTTTCCTGATCGATGGCAGAAATGCGGTTTGCCTTGCGTACCGCCCTGCGGTCTTGTCTCCTAGTGCTCATCGCTTTATGCTCCTAATTACGTTATTGATGAGGTTCGCATATGCCGTGCGACCTTCTGGATTTAGATGGATGTGGTCAGCGTACATTAATGACCAATTATCATGCGAAAGCTCCCACCAGTCGGCGATGAAAGTATTATTATGATTGTTGACGTAATTCTTTAGTGCCGCATTTTGCGTCTCGCGCGGTTGCTGTGGGCCAGCATAGCCGGTGACGAACACAAAAGTATGGCCAGGACCAGCCACGTCTACAATTCCCTGCAGCAAGCCGTCCGTGATAGTAGCCTCATTCGTAATTAGGCTAATAACGATAATATCTGGAAGCTTGCCTGTTGCAGAATATCCAGCAAGAATATTGCGCGCCGTCCAAATACCACGAGACTCTACGGCATCTACATACGAGCCATTAATCGTGGATTCTAGGGCTTGCTTTGCGCCAAGCGTAACGGAGTCGCCAATAATGAGAACTTGGGCAGAGTTTGCGCTTGGCGCAGCGCGTGATGGCTGTGGGCTCGGTGCAGCATTCTTGTTTGCTTCGATGTCTAACTGCGAAAGCATTGCATCCCGCGTAGTGCTGAGCGCCGAATCAATGCCGAAGTAATCAACGGACTGAACCTTCTTTTCGTGCTCTTTAGCTTCTTCTTGCATAGAGTTCAGCTGCTCCGTGATGCTAGAGACTTGCGGAGCGCGTAAGAGCGAAAATGCGCAAGGAACGATAATAGCGAATGCACAAATTGCATAAATAGTGCGCATTTTTGCGGATGTTTTGAAATTCTTTGCAAAGCGATCTATGCGAACATATTTTACAAACAAATACGACAATAACGCGCTAATCGCTATATTCAAGGTTGGGGCAACCCACGCTTCTGTGTTGTGCGGCAAGATGTTTGGCAATAGAACGTAGAGTGGCCAGTGGAATAGGTATATGCCGTAAGAATAGCCGCCGAGTTTTTCGGCTATACGAATTGGAATCGTAACGCGTTTTCGCACGTGGACGTTTGGCTGAAGCTTGATAATACAAAACAGCATGATAACCGTCAGCAAACTGGTAAACGGCAAACCAAAATAATAAGTCATCGAATTGTCATATGTAAGCTTCGTAGATAAGATGGCTATGATAACCAAACTAATTGCGACGCCAATTGCAGGAATTATTTTCTTAGTGCGTGGCGTACGTGGGATGAGGAAGTTGAAAACAGCCAGAACGCCGCCCAGGCAAAATGCACCCATATGTGTGTCCAGCGCAAAATACGCACGGTCTTGCATTTCAAATAGTCCACCATAAATACCCATCAATACATAGGAGATGATACTTAATATAAACAGCGCGATACCAAGGAATTTGGCACCTTTCTTGGACTTCTTGAAAGCGCCCATTACAAACGTCACGAGGATTGGTACGATTAGATAAAACTGCATTTCTAAAGCAAGAAACCAGGTGTGCTCAAATAGGTTCGGCGAAATAGTATTCTCATATGAACCGCCCGTAATCAACTCTTTAATGTTAGTCGTAAAGGATAGTGCCGCAAGAGTGTTGACGCGGGTTCCAGCAAGCACATCTGGATGAACAAGAAATGCGGCCAACAAAGTTAGTGCGACGCACACAAGTAAAGCCGGCATGAGCCTAACGATGCGCGAGCCGACAAATTTCCAATATCCAATTTTTCGATCTTCATTGAATTGTTTAACGAGTTTTGTAAAAATCAGAAAACCAGAAATTGCAAAAAAGATTTCTACTGCTATAAAGCCGCCAGGAAGAATATCGCGGAAGAGGTGATAAATGACGATTAATATAATCGCAAAAAAACGGAGCGCATTTATACCGATCAGCCATTGCATATATCTATTATAGCGACTTTGGGCGACGATTAAAAACTTAAGCGACGTCTAATATGGCAACAATGATTGATACCAAAGTTGAAGTTCTTCGAGAATGAATGAGTCGGCACCTTTTGCTGCGAGGTCCTGAATTGCTTTAATATACTCATTTTGCTTCGCCTTAATGCGTGCCATGCGGTACTCATCCCACTTTTTGTGCTCTGATTCCGTAAGAGCCTTTTCGAAATTGCGTGCTTTGTAATGTAGTAATAAATCTGGTAAGCGCGGATCATGGAAGTCTGGATGAAAGTCTGCGAGGTCGTTTAATGTGGCGCGACGCACTGCGTTGCAGCTGGTCTTATCAGCATTGTCCAAGAAACCATCGTATAGCGCAGATTCCGAATCGACTGCTGGCGGAAATTCCGCGCGTTCTTCATTTTCGGTACGCATTTTTTCAATAAAATCTGGGTGGGCAAGCAAGGCTTTTTTGTTTGCTTCGACCTGCCCCTTTGTTAGACCAATTTTCTTCCAGCCATCTTCCTGTTCTAACACACCGAGCGGCGCTACGGCTGGACAATGATTATATTTGAGCTCCTTTACTACTGGGAAGAATTTTGGCTCTTCCTGCGCAAGAAGCTCATCCAAATTCTGACGCAAATCAAACACCAATACGTTGCCGTTTTTGGCCGGGGCAATCGGGTACGCGACGGTCGTTTTGTCGTTTTCGGAAGAATAGCGACCAGAGGAATAAACAAATGGCTGTGGCTTTTCGAGATTAATTAATTGCTGAACGGCCTTTTTGTCACGCATTTTGAATAGCCATTCGTAGAGCTTTGGTTGTTTTTCTTTTATGAGGCGCGTCACATCAATCAGAGCCTCCACATCAGACAAGGCATCGTGCGCATGCTCGTGCGAAATGCCATTTAGCTTCGTAATTAATTCAAGGCGGTTCGTAGCTTTGCCTTCGTCGGTAAACGGCCACTCGATGCCTTCTGGACGAAGCGCGCGCGTCATGCGTACTACATCTAGCAAATCCCATTTACTACGGCCGTCTTTCCATTGCCACTCGTACGGATCATAAAAACAGCGCCAGAAAATATGGCGCATAAATTCATCATCAAAACGGACAGAATTATATCCCATCGCAATTGTGCCCGGAGTAAAGATTTCGTCGGTGACGTACTTACAAAACTCTACTTCCGTAAAGCCGTCCATCAAGGTAGATTGTGGCGTGATTTTTGTTACCATAATCGCATATGGACTAGGTAAAGTATCTTCATTCATTTTGACTAGAATATTAACTGGATCACCAATTGGATTAAGGTCCATGTCCGTGCGCTGCCCAGCGAACTGCATAATACGGTCGGCGCGTGGGTCGAGGCCGGAAGTTTCTAGATCGTAAAAGAAGAAAGTCTGTTCCATGAGTTCATCTTATCATATGTTTTTTGGCATGGGAAAAGGCCCGCGAGGCGCGGGCCTTTAGGTTGTCGTTACTTACTTAAGCGATTTCAGTTTCAGGGAATTGGATAACATTATCATGCGCGTGTCTTGCTTTTGCAGCTTTTCTCTTTTGCTGTTTACGTTCGTATAACCAAACGATAAGCTTCACGGCATAACCAACAGACTCTTTCTCGAAGAACATAGGAATGTATCCAGCTGCAAGGTAATCCTCGCTTTTTTCCACTACAGTGTGGATTTGTCCTGCACGTACAAGACGGAAGATGATTGCGTAAAATACGCCGAAAAGCAAACCGATTGCCATGAAGGCGCAGATGTCGCCCCAAGCAGCACTCTCGTTTGCTCCAAGATGGTTGATAAACCACTGAATCATTCCGTTGATGTGCGCGTCTGCAAAGACATATGCAAAGATGCTTGCAAAGACAGCTGCGATTGCATTATCGAAGGTTGTGCTATGAAGCACCATAACAGTGCTGTTGGTTTTAAGCTCCTTACGACTTGCAACTTTAAGTACTCTGTCCCTGGTTCTGCGGTCGACTTCGTTCTCCTTTCCTGCCTCATACTGAGGAGCAGACTTAGGCGCAATGAATTCGCCTTTGATCTTGCATGCTTTCTTGACACTGACATACTGAACGCTCTTGCGACCGATCAGATACGCTAATGCCAACAGAATAACGCCAACCGCCATTACTTCCCAGCTCATCTGAGCTGTAAATTCGTGATACCAATTACTAGCCATTTCTCCACCTCTCCCTTCCTTAAGGGCCTTTCTATTTTTCACGAGCTGCAATAGCTTCGTGTGCAGCTCGCCTGCATTTCTGTCTACCTCTCTGGAGATAGATAGGAATGCAGGTGGCTGCTAGAAATAATGGGGAAAAATGATAGTTGATATCTGGAGTAAGTAACTTTCAATGTGCCTAATCGCATAATTTTACGATTACGTCTATCATTATAGCACAGATTTGCATAAAAGTCAAGAATGCTTATGCTTAAACGGCGTTTTTAACTCAAAAAATACCCCTATTACGGGGTATTTTCGTGTCTTATGCGTCTTTTTAACCGTAAAGCTCACTATATAGCTTGTCGAGCTCCTCAGGAACCTCGACTTCTTCTGGTTTTTCGATTAGCATGATGATGAATTTGAGCGGACTATTTGCCGGGATTGTTCCCTGTTCCTGGTCGCCATAAGCTAGCGCAGCAGGAATAGTGATTTCGCGGATGCCACCAATGCGCATACCATCCCAGTAATGCTTGCCATCCTCTTCATTGTGAGCAATGCCTTCCAGCCAGCCCTGAATCATACTTTCGGAGCCCTCAAGCGGTGCAATGAGGCGGGTTGGGTTGTCTTTGTCGTCAAAAGACGAATCAAAGATAGTCTCATCGGATAGCCAGCCAATATAATAGGCAGCATAATCTGTATCGCTTAGCTCCATTAGCTCGCGACCTTCGCCAACTTTGAGATCATTAACTTTGAGCTCGGTAACGCCAGCAGCATTAAAGCTTTTTACGTTGCTGCGATACTTGGAAAATTCCTCAAAATGCAAGTTAGAAAGTTCTTTCGCTTGAGCATCGAGTTTCTCCTGATACTCGGCATAAAGCTCTTCAAAACGTTCTTGTTTTGCGTCCTTTTCTTGGTTAGTTTCGGTATTGCTATTGTAGTTTAAGACAATGCCAGCATATAGCGCAAAAGTTGAACCGAGCATCAATAGCGCAACGAGTACGATGACAATCCTCTGCTTTGGGGATGTCGATAGTTCTTCATTTTTAATCATATTACCTCCAATTTCCACCCGTTATTTAACTTGTTCCACTTTTGTCATTATAGCGTTAATCTCGCCTTTTTCCAAAGTCTTGTTTGGATCCGCGAAGTCGAGATGGAAGCTAATGTTCTTCGCATCGGCGCCTTCTGGGCGATAAATTGAAGTACATTCAAGTTTGTAAATGTAATCTTTCTTCTCTAGAATTTCACGGATTTGACGTTCGAGTGATGCATATTCCGTATCGAGCGGAACGCTTAGGGTTACATCGCGAGAAACGAATGGGTATTGGCTGACACGGAAATCTTTACGTGTTACGTCCTCGGCATTCGAGATGAGTCTTGTCAAATCAAGCTCGAAGGCCGCAGTGCCGGAATTAAGCTTGAACTCGCGGAGAACTTTGTTTTTGATTTCGCCGAGATCACCGAGCTTAACATCACCGCAGTAAATACTAGCAGAGCGTTTTGGCTCGTAGTAGGCATTTGTCGTATCTTCTTCTGCAACAAATGGTTTAATCTCATACTTTACGCCAAGATTTTTGAGCAAATTCTCGAGGTACTTTTTGGCCGTATAGTAATTTGACTTACTATCTTTATCCGCAAAGACAAAACCTAAGTTGTAAGAATTCTTTGGCACGCCATCTTCATCTACGCCGTTAGTGCGAGGGTATACCTGGTTCATTTCGAAGAGTGCAAACTTGTCATAGCCAGCACGAATATTACCATAGGTTTTATCGAGCAAGCTTGGAACGATTGTTTGGCGAATATGCTGAAGTTCTGGTGAAATAGAGTTTACAATCTTGTAAGAATTCTCTGGCTTTTGGCCAACTTTCTTCATCAAATCGCCATGGACGAATGAATACGTAAGGACTTCATTGGCGCCACATGCAGCAAGATGATTGCGTATCTGCGTCTTCATAGTAAAGACTTCATTCGGATCGGATGTTGCATGAAGCGGCAAGACTGGCTCGATGTTGTCATATCCAGAAAGACGGCCAACTTCCTCGATGATATCTTCTGGAATATGAATATCTGTACGCCAGAATGGAACTTGCGCGATTAGAGCATCACCATTGGTTTCGACTTTGAATTCGACATTTTCAAGAATGTCCTGGACTTCCTCCATCGCAAAATTGGTGCCAAGCAAACCATTGATATGAGAAAGCCTGACGGAAACAAGCTCTGGCTCCGGTTTCTTTTCCTGACTGTCAAATAGCGCAACTGGTTCTAGGAACTTGGATGTGATGTCCGCAAAGCGAAGCGCAACGGATTTAGTCTGACCAGCTGGCTGACCTTTGGTAAAACGCGTGATGGCTTCGGAAAAAATACCGTGTGCCATTTGGGTCTTACGTAAATTATAAAGACTGAAGGTTGCAGATTCGAGAATAACACGCTTGGTATTTTCGTCGATTGCAGTGTTTGCGCCGCCCATTGCGCCAGCAAGTGCGACTGGAACGTCATTGCTCGTGATTACGATATCGTCAGAATTGAGTGTGACCGTGCTGCCGTCAAGCAGCTCTAGTTTTTCGCCAGTTTTTGCGGCACGAACAATAATTCTTGGTGAATTTGTGCCACCAACTTTAATGAACTTATCGTAGTCAAATGCATGTAGTGGCTGGCCAAAGCCAAGCATCACCAAGTTGGTCGCATCGACGATTGGATCGATTGGGCGCATACCGGAACGAGCAAGAATCGTTGCGTCATAGTTGAGGTATTTTGTTTCCTCGGCGTCCTTATTAACATTGAAAATGATTGCTGTGTAGCGTGGGCAAAGATTCTCATCGAGTCTAATGCTAAGTTTGACGTCCGGGTCGTTCTCAAACTTTTGCTCTGGCTTTAAATACCATTCTTCAGAAACATGTTTTTGGCCAAGAATGCCGGCAACTTCGCGGCGAAAACCAAGAATGCCGAAAGTATCAGGACGATGCGTGAGGGATTTATTTTCGATATCGAGGATCTTGTCATCTAGATTGCCAAAGATTTCGTAGAGTGTTTTGCCTGGAGTTGCAAGACTTGGGTCAAGCTCTACAATGCCAGAATGATCATCGCCAAATGCGAGCTCATCCGCACCAGCCATCATGCCATAAGAATCATATTTTTTGAGCATTTTGCGCATGCCAATTTTGAATGGCTCTTCGTCATGGAAGGTCGCAGGAACAATTGCACCAGGCGCAATCCATGCAGCATACATGTCCTCGTGGACATTTGGTGCGCCGCACATAACTTGCACATAGCCATCTTCGTCGCGGGCAACGTCTTTTGCGACGCCGCCATCATCGATCTTGCATAACGACAAATGAGTGTCCGGAATCTTTTCGCAGTATTTTACCTGCACGGCATAAATGCCATCGTATTTATGCGTTTCGTCAATTACTTGTTCAATCTCAACTAGGCGAGCACCGATGAGTTTGACGAGCTCCTCATCGGAAATGCCGTCGGTCTGCAAGCCGCTCTTAAGCCAGTTTAATGAAATTAACATGTGAACTCCTTCAAGAAATCAAGTTTTGCTGCTTCGAAGTTGCGGACATCGTTGAGACCGTAGCGCAACATTGCGAGACGATCGATACCGCCACCCCACGCAAAGCCTTGATATTTAGTTGGGTCGATTCCAGCCATTTTTAGAACGTTCGGATGGATCATGCCACAGCCCAGCATTTCAAGCCAGCCATCGCCTTTGCCGCCGAGTGATTTTGGTTTTTCAATTAAAAATTCTAGGCTTGGTTCAGTAAATGGGAAGTAGCCTGGCTGCGTTTTGATGTTTAATTTTTGGCCGTAATATTTTTCAAAGAATTCGCGGAGAATGCCTAACATATTGCCGAGAGTGCAAGTTTCTGAAACATAAACGCCTTCGCACTGATAGAAAGTATGTTCGTGCGTAGCATCTACGTCCTCGTTGCGATACACGCGACCAGGAACTGCGACTGCAATTGCCTTGCCCTCTTCGAGTTTATATTTGTAGGCTTTCAATACGCGATGTTGCATTGTGCTGGTATGTGCAGGTGGGATAAAGCCTTCTTCGGTACGGAAGGTATCATAACCATCACGAGCTGGGTGACCTTTTGCAAAGTTGAGACTATCAAACATATGAAACTCATCGTCGAGCTGGCGGGATTCCATGATGTCAAAACCCATGCTTTGATAAATTGAAACAACGCGATCAAGTTCGGTCATAAGTGGATGCTTGCTACCAAAATCGGCTGTCAAAAATTCTGGTTGTTTTTCATTAATGTCGCAAGGGGCCGTAATGTCTAATGCTTCAACAGAATCATCTTCTGCTGCAGCTTCGGCATCAGCGATTTTTTGCATAATCGCCTGTTTTTTGAGGTTGAGTTCTTTACCAAAATCCGCACGTTTTTCGGCCGGGACGTCCTTGATTTTGGCGTATTCAGCATTGAGCTTTTTTAGCTCAGCTTTTAACTCCGCTATATTTGACATAACATTTATTATTTTACCATATCTTACAGAGATACGCGCCCTATAAAAAACGCTCGCGCGATGCGAGCGTTAAATAATTAAGTTTTCGTTAATGTAAGAAGAAAATGATACCGAGCGAAATAATCGCAAGGACAACTAAAATAATCCAAAACCAACTTGTCCCGCGCGACGTGCTGGTGCCTTCAATGAATGCGGAATCTTCGACTAAATCGACGTCTTTTTCGCCTTCATTTTTTGAATTGCGACTAGCGCGTTCACGCAAATCCGCGGAGATGCGATCCTGTAATTTGCTACGTTCTTCGTTATCTTCGACTAAAATTCCCATGCCCATAATTGTACCATTTTTAATAAAATAAGCATAATTTGACCACCCCAGTTCCGTGTGATATTCTGAAGATATATATTTCTTTATAAGGAGGAGAAATGGCAACTAAAAAGCCTAAGACGGCCAAAAAGCCTGTTGCAAAAAAGACTTCCGCGAAGTCTAAAGCAGCAAGCACAAAAGCCAAAACTACAGCAAAGTCTGTCGCAGCCAAAACTACCAAAAAAGAAAAAGTAACTGTAAAAGCTACGGTCAAAGAACCAAATGCTGAAGCAGCAGAAAAAACTGTCGTGATGTCTGAAAAGACTCATCCAGTAAAAGAATTCTTTGCCCGCAAAGGCGACAAGAATGAAAACATTCTAACAATCTTCAAAGACACCAAAATTATCGGCGCAGTAATCGCAGAAATCATTGGTACTGGTCTTGTAACTTCCATTGCTTTGACGCTTGGTTTATTCAACCCACTCTACATGATTTTCGCCTACATCGGCATCACTGCAGCCGTATTCAAACTATCCGGTGCACACATGAACCCAATCATCACTGCAGGCATGATGGCAAGCCGCCGCGTTTCTGCAATCCGCGGTATTCTTTACATTATCGCGCAGATTCTTGGTGCTTGGTTCTCATTCATGATTGTTAATGGTTTCTATTCAGTAGGTCTTGCTTCTGGCAATATCGACGCCACCAGCACTACCCTCCCAACATTAACCGCTGCTTCCAACCTTTCACATACTGCTGAAGATTTCGGCGGCTTCTTCTGGGCTGTAACCATGATTGAATTCGCTGGCGCCATCATTATGGCATTCTTCTACGCACGCGCACTCAACTACAAGCGTGGCGTATATACATTTGCAGCAATCGTTGGCAGCGGCGTATTCCTCGCCATGCTCTTCGCTGTAATTATCAACAGCACCTATCTTGGCATTAACGACAACACCTTCATCATGAACCCAGCTGCTTCCATGATGTATGGTCTACTTCCAACAACCGCAGATGGCTTTGATTCACTCATGGCTGCACTCTGGCCAATGTTGGTCACTTACGTAATCTTCCCAGTACTTGGTGGTATCGTAGGCTTCTACCTATCCGATATTCTTTCCAAGTTTAGTGGTCAAGAATACGCAAATTAATAAAAAGTTTTGGCAATAGAATATCTCCCCAGGTAGGGGAGATATTTTTGACTTTTCATAGTTTTTATGCTATAATTATTACTGGTATTGTCGTACGGTTCCTTAGAGAAAGGGAGAATCATGTTAGGATTCGAATACCGCATTATTGGCGCTCTACTTTGCGTACTCATGCTCCTCGGAGCGGTACTCCTGCTTCTCAAAAAGCGAGGCGGAGGCGCTCTTCTGTCGGTAGACGAAGCGGTTGAGAAGGCCGCAAAGTACATCGACGCGATTGGTACAATCGACCTCGATAGGTTGATGCTCGAAGAGTATGATTACAGAGTCGATCGACACAATGGTGGCCTGGCAAGCTGGTCTGGTAAGTACCAAATCTGGGTGCACTTCCGCGGCGACGACACGGCACGCCGTGTTGGCTATAGCGGATATCATCGCTGGATGATCTGGGAAGGATTCAACGCTCAATCCGAGCAATGCTTCACCTACATCCAGAACCCGTGCATACCGTTCCGCAGGTCGCGCCGAATTCCAGTATCTGCGCTAGCCGCAATCATGAGCGCCGCTGAAGGACGCGTAAAAGGTTTCCGGTACATGTAAGCCCTCGACAAAAAGCCCCACTTCCGTGGGGCTTTCCTTTTTTGCGAATTGAATTACTCGGTTACACCAAGTTCGATACGCTTGAATTGCTTGACGGTGATATTTTCGCCGGTCTTTGCAATAGTATCTTTGATGAATTGACCAACGGTCTTGGTATCGTCAAAGATATAAGTTTGGTTCATAAGAACACGGTCTGCAAAAGTCTTGGTGACTTTGGAGGCGATGATTTGCTCTTTGCGGTCTGCTGGCTCTTTGCCGGTGAGGGACTTCTCTGCAGCTTCGCGAGCTTCTTTCATCTTGTCTGCTGGGATTTCGTCTTCGGTGACCCACTGTGGGTTCATAGAAGCGACCTGCATTGCAATCTTGTGAGCGAGGTCTTTGAATTCGTCAGTCTTTGCTACGAAAGAAGTTTCACAGTTTACTTCGACGATAGCGCCGAGGCGGCCATCATGAACGTAAGCTTCGATAAGGCCTTCGCGAGTTTCGCGATCGCCACGCTTTTCAGCCTTGGTAAGACCTTTTTTGCGCATAGCGGCGAGAGCTTTGTCGAAATCGCCTTTTGCTTCTACGAGAGCGTTCTTTGCATCGGTAAGACCAACGCCAGAAAGTTCTTTGAGTTTCTTAATGAGTTCGATGCTGATAGCTTTTGCTTCACCAGCAACTTCTTTAGTAGTTTTAGTTTCAGCTTTTTTAGTAGCCATTATAAAAACTCCTGTTTTAGTTTGATGTTACTTAGCGATTTTTGCTTTGCCTTCCTTAATAGCTTGTGCAAAGTAGTCAAGGATGAGCTTTACGCTCTTGATAGCATCATCGTTAGCTGGGATTGGATATTCAACTTCGGATGGATTTACGTTAGTATCGCAGATTGCGAAGACTGGGATATTGAGAGTCTTTGCTTCTTTGACGGCATTTTTGTCCTGAATCATATCAGTTACGATAACTGCAACTGGCTGCTCGGTCATATTCTTGATACCACCGTAGCGTTCGTTGAGGACATCGATTTCTTCCTGGAAACGCTGAACTTCGAGCTTGCTGTAGCGCTTTTCGAGTTCACCAGAAGCCATGCGGCGTTCGAGATCCTTGAGCTTGCGGATTTGCTTGTTGACGGTTTCAACGTTAGTAAGCATACCACCAACCCAACGAACGGTTACATATGGCATGTCGATAGACTCAGCAACTTCTTTGACGGTGTCTTTGAGCTGCTTTTTGGTACCGACGAAAAGAACTTTCTTGCCCTTAGATGCGAGCTCAGTCATCTTTGGAAGAGCTTCGTCGAGAGCTTCTACGGTCTTTTCGAGGTTGATAATATGAGCGCCTTGGCGCTTGCTGTGGATGTATGGAGCCATCTTTGGGTGCCAGCGGCTAGTCTTATGACCAAAATGCGCACCGGCAGCAAGGAGCTCCTTGATATCTGCTTTAACAGGCATCTTCTACCTTCTCCTTCGTCCCGCTCCACGCGGAACTGATTCATTAAATTTAATTACCCGTTTATTCTACCATAAATAGCCACAGATTACAACACCTTAGTGTGCGCCTCTTGATTTTTTTGGCGTTTTGTGATATAATACTATTGAGTGTTACTTGCCAACCCGTGGCAGGTCAATATTTTGCACTTTAGGAGGTGTTTTTATGGAAACTAACGTAAATGATATTGTTGTGCATTTTCCATCCACCGCAAGGAGGGAGGCACACAATGAGGTAGTCACCATAAGGTCCAGCAATGGACATTTGATGGCAAACCGCCTGATTCAGTATCTAAAGAAAGAGCATGACACCAAGGATCTTCCGGAGGACGAGCGCGTCACAGTCGACGCCTCGAACGAGCTGCTGCTCGGCCTGGCAAATGCATTTGTCGGCATGCGTAAGAGCATGAGGCGAAAGGATTATGCCCTGGACCGCAAGCAAGGCGAGAACGACAGCTGGAAGGCCTACGCAGAATGGATGTTCGGCGTCCTCGTGGATCTTGCCAGAAGCTCCGAAGAATTCTTCCAGGCCGTATCCAGATCCGAAGACGGCGGCGACAAACTGCTCAGCCAGATACCGCTGGAGTCAGACAAGTTTCAGTCTGATCTTGATGCGGCGATGGAATTGATCGCAACGTGCGCCGAAGACGAAAAAGAGGAAAAATGTGGGGATTTTCCTGACGACTGGGGTCAGCCGATCCCGGATCTCGAACCGTAAGAAACACCCACACAAAAGCCGCGACGTGAGCCGCGGCTTTTTCCTACTCTTATTTATTTGACACTACTCTCGATAAGCACCGAGCGTAACGTTTATGGCCTGCTCTTTGCCATCGCGAAGAACCGTGATTCGAATTGTGTCACCAGCCTTATATTCACCGACTAGGGTTGAGATTGAGCCAGCGCGCCCAACTTCAATTTCGCCGACTTTTGTGATGATATCGCCCTCTTTAATACCGGCTTGGTCTGCTGGGCCACCAGCGGCGATGGCGCCCTGACGGCTATCGTCGGAGCTGATATATGCGCCCTGCTTTACGGGAAGTTTATACGTCTTAGCAACATCGGCAGTAATTGTTATATAAGTAAGGCCAAGGTATGCGCGTTCTGCTTTGTGATTTTGGATAATATTGTTTAACATACCCTTGGTTGCAGAAATCGGAATCGCAAAGCCGATACCATTCGCATCGGACGAAAC
Source organism: Candidatus Saccharimonadota bacterium (assembly GCA_017541245.1). Classification (GTDB taxonomy): domain Bacteria; phylum Patescibacteriota; class Saccharimonadia; order Saccharimonadales; family Saccharimonadaceae; genus UBA2834. The sequence continues at coordinate 97,028 of JAFXZL010000008.1, read as the reverse complement.
AGCCGTGTTGATACCAATGACTTCACCGGCGGCGTTTACGAGTGGGCCACCAGAGTTGCCTGGGTTAATTGCTGCGTCGGTCTGAATCATATCGGTAAGATGCTCGACATTGTTCCCGTCGGAATCACCTGCGTCGACGCTACGGCCAGTACCACCGACAATACCCTGCGTGACGGAGTTTTGATATGCGCCAAGTGCGTTACCGATTGCTAAAACTGGCTGGCCAACAGCAATGGTCTTGGAGTCGCCGAGTGCAATGGTTGGCAGGTTGTCTGCATTATTAATTTTGAGATATGCGACATCATTTAGCGGATCGGTGCCGACGATTGTAACATCGTCATAAGTATCGCCATTGTCTGTGATAATTTTTACGTTCCTAGCACCTTCAATGACATGCTTGTTCGTGAGTACGTAGCCGTCCGCGGTAACAATCATACCAGTACCAGCAGCCTGACTTTCTTGGCCATAGCCCCAGTAACTCGTAGTGTACGTGGATGAAACAATAGACACAACTGCTGGCGTTACTTTACTAACAATGCCCGCAATTGACGTCTCCTTAAACTCAACTGAATTGCCAGCATAATAGCCATCAGCGCTGACGACTTCTGGTTGCTGGCTCGCAATAAGCGAATTTACGAATGCAAGGACGCCCAATACAAGGCCAGTTCCGCCGAGCAGAATAGCAAACACCATGCCAACAATTAGGCCACCATGGCCTTTTTCTGCAGGTTTGGCTTTTGGCTCTGGCTGCGCTTTTACTGGCGCTGAATAGCTACGCCAATCCTCATGATGTTCATTATTTGTACTCGTCGAATTCCCACTCTCCATTAATCCTCCTTTCCTAATAATTTAGATGTTGAAATTTGCTCCCGAGAAGAAGAATATCATCACAACCATAAGCAAAGCTGAAAATATAATCGGTGCCGCGATATCCTCTACGCGGATCTTGCCATCGTGACGAACCGCTGACTTATAGCCGCGCGCCAACGCGAAGAACATCGTAGTAGCAGCAATCGGTAGTTGCGGTATAACAATTGTAGCACCAAGACTGCTGATGGTATAGACGATTGACCAGTGATAAAAAATCCAATACAACTCTGCTAGCATAATGCCAAAAATGAAGGTAGTGAGCGTATAGTCGTGCTCTTCCCCCTGCATTAGAACGTGACGACAGGCGCCATAACCAATCAAGAAACAGACGGCAACACCAAAGATAGAATTTAGCTCAGAAGTGACAAGCGCAGTAGCAAAAGTACCAAAGAATACAGCAAATAGCGCCTGAATTTCTGTGGCGATGGTTTCACTGCGAGGCTTGATGCCGCCAAGCCAAATGATATAGATGACAGTCAAAATGATATGCCAGGCATTTAAGCCGTCAGTGCCAGCCATATAGACTAGCATCACGATACTAATGCCAACAACGAGATCAACGAGATTTGACTTGATGTTTAGGATCCAGTAACGTGGGCGGACCGCTACGACGCGCCACTTCGAGAGTAGCACCAAAAGTACGCCAAAAATCCAGTTACCACTGATAACTGTGAGCGCCGTACAAAGAATAGCCAGCGCGACATTTAGACAAGCGTGAACGACGCTACTGAGCGCGTTACGCCCCTTGCGTAGCATAATATAATCTGCCATAGCTCTTTTTATTTTACCACGGCACCCAAGATCTCGCCACTTATGTTAAAATAAGGTAATGGAACAGAAACCGACTTTTGCTCAGAAATACCCTGCGTTGAAAGACATTATTAGTTTTTTGACATTTGTTGGCGCAGTGGCACTAGGAACTTTTATACTAAATAGTTTTATTTTTCGTAGCTATAGCGTAATTGGCGGTAGCATGGAAAATACCCTACAATCCGGCGATCGCGTAATAGTAAATCGTATTCCTGTTTCCATTGCGCACTTCAAAGAAGAAGAGTATGTGCCAAAACGCGGACAAATTGTCGTCTTTGCAAATGGTGGCAATACTTCCCTTACGAATTGCGACCCAATGATAGACGTCAAAGATCAGTATATTATTAAGCGCGTAATTGCTTTCCCGGGCGAGCGCGTAGTCGTTGCCGACGGAAAGCTCACTGTCTATAACGAAGAACATCCTGAAGGTTTTGAGCCAGACCAAGAAACCCGAAAGTCTTCCAATGATGGCCCTAAGGAAAATGTTTCTGGTAGCATTAACACAATTGTTCCAGAAGGCGAAATCTTTGTTTCTGGCGATAACCGCGAAGGTCAGAATTCCTATGATTCGCGCAATGGCCTTGGTACGGTTCCATATTGCCGCATTATTGGTCCAGTCTCAACAAGACTTTATCCATTTACTTCAATTAGATTCTTCTAAAAAATATCCCCCGGAACGGGGGTATTTTTTTATTCTTCGACCGATGGTTTATCTAGCAGCTGAGGCTCTATACTCGCCTCTCCTGTTGTTATTTTTACAACATCTTTATCGATTTGGGCGAGCGTCTTGTAGGCAGTGTTGTAGTGACTGACCGTCGTGCCGAGCGATGAGCCAAGTTTATTCATATAAGTATCAAAGTTGTTGATATGTGTGCCAAGTTTAGCAACGCGCGCCTGGATTTCGGCAGTATCCTTTTCGATTTCGAGACTGCGCAGACCCTGAAGAATAGTCTGGAGATATGCCATGAAGCTGGTTGGACTCGTCACAATAACCTTCTTGTCGCGATAGGCGTATTCAATGAGGTCGCGTTCGCTTGCGGTTGTGCCGACTTTGTTGATAAGTAGATCATAATAAAGACTTTCGGACGGAATGAACATGAAGGCAAACTCCATTGTCTTTTCGCCTGGGCGGATATACTTGGATGTTTCGTCGATACGACCTTTCAAATCATCGCGCACCTTCTTTGCGTAGAGTTCGCGCGTAGCTTTGTCTTTTGCGGCAACCATACGATTGTAGTTTTCGAGCGAGAATTTGGAATCGATTGGAAGGATTTTACCCTTATCCAAATAAACAACCGCATCAACAATCTCGCCATCCTTAAACTTGTACTGGAGATCATAGGATCCGACTGGTAAAACATTGCCAAGCACGGTATCGAGATAATATTCGCCAAAGACACCACGTTGCTTTGGATTTTGTAGTACTGCCTGCAATGTCTTTAGCTCGTCGGCCACGGACTCGACATGCTTGTTGGTTTCAGTAATCGTAGCAAGGCGTTCAGAAATCTCGGCAATAGCCTTTTTGCTGTCGCGCATTTGGCGACCAGACTCTGTGAGCTGATTAGAAATAGACTCTTGAACGCGAGTATTGTTTAGGTCGATTTTGCGATTGACCGCCTCGTTCATCTGATCGATTTTGTCTTGAGTGCGTTTGTTCTCGCGGTCGATTTTGTCATCAATCGTGCGAGTGAGATTATTGCTCATGCGCATCATAAAAATAATCATTGCAAATACCGAAATAATTACGGCGGCAATTAAAATAATTTCTAAAGTATCCATAAGCGATATTATACCCTACATTGACTTATACTGCGTTTTGTGCTGTAATATATGGTATAGCCACATTCTTTTCCTAGGGGGGATTTTATGAAAAGAAAGATAATCATAGCGCTAGACTTCGGCTATAGTCTTGATGGCAATGCATTATCCAGCATTGACGACATCGCGCTCGCAACTTTGGTATTAACCGGACGCCGTAAGAATTGCATAGTTTTGGCACAAGAAAAAGTCCACAACCGTATCGAGAATCTCTGCAAGCACGATTTTCCGCTTTTTAAGCTCGAAACTGGACAGTCAACAACCTCTGGCATGACCGGTGGAACGTGGCATGCTCTCCGTGCGGCAAAAAGAATCATGGATCAGTACTGCCTTGGCGATAGCGCGATTCTGATTTCGCACGAGCTCCAGTTCAACCGCGCGCAAAACCAAGCGCACAAGATTGGCCTGTATGTTCGAAGACCAAAAGGCGTCACGCTTCCCCGCGTTTGTTACAAGACGGCGGAGCAATGGTGGTGCCGCAATGGCTTCGGCTGGCATCTGCGCGAACTATTCGGATATATACCACTGAAACTGAGAGGGCAGCTCTAGGAGCTGCCCTTTTTAATACTCAGAGTTGTGTAATTATTTATCTACAACTTCGCCTTCAACGGAGCCATCATCGTCTTTCTTGTCGTCAGACTTGGCATCTTCAGTCTTGGCGTCAGCGGAAGCTTGTTGATACATCTTTGCGCCGATTGGCATAATTGCGTCATTAAGCTTCTTTGCTGCTTCTTCAAGTTTTTCCTTGTCGTCAGCGTTCTTCTCGAGAGATTCCTTTGCGTCTTTGACGGCAGCCTTGATGGCGTCCTTGTCTTCGTCGGAAATCTTATCTTTGTATTCATCTGGCATCTTCTCTGCCTGATAAATAGCATTCTCGAGATGGTTCTTTGCTTCGACGGCTTCCTTTTTCTTCTTATCGTCTTCAGCATGAGCTTCTGCATCACGCTGAGCTTTTTCGATGTCAGCCTTGCTCATGTTGCCGGAGTTCTGGATTGTAATGCTCTGCTCTTTGCCAGTACCTTTATCCTTTGCGGTAACATTCAAGATGCCGTTTGCATCGAGGTTGAAGGTAACTTCAATCTGCGGAATACCACGTGGAGCTGGAGCAATACCATCGAGGATAAAGCTACCAAGAGACTTGTTGTCTTTTGCGAATTCGCGTTCGCCCTGGAGAACATGAATCTCTACCTGTGGCTGGTTGTCGCTTGCGGTACTGAATACTTCGGAGCGGCTGGTTGGAATGGTAGTATTGCGATCGATAAGTGGAGTACGTACGCCACCCATGGTTTCAATACCAAGAGTAAGTGGAGTGACATCAAGAAGAAGAACATCCTTAACATCGCCAGCAAGAACACCGCCTTGAATTGCGGCACCTACAGCTACGACCTCATCTGGGTTTACGCCCTGCATTGGGTCTTTGCCGAAGAGTTTCTTTACGCGTTCAACAACAGCTGGCATACGAGTCATACCACCAACCATAACGACATCGGCGATATCGGAAGTCTTAAGGCCAGCATCGTCGAGAGCTTTCTTGACCGGGCCATCAAGGCGGTCAAGCAATGGAGAAACGAGCTCTTCGAGCTTTGCGCGGGTAAGGGTAAGCTCTAGGTGCTTAGGACCGTCAGCATCGGCAGTAATGTATGGGAGGTTGATTTCTACTTCCGTAGCAGAGCTAAGTTCCTTCTTTGCCTTCTCTGCTTCGTCCTTGATTCGCTGCATAGCGGCAGGATCTTTGCGAAGATCAATATGGTTATCTTTTTCGAATTCTTCGAGGATGTAATCGACAATCTTGTTATCGAAATCTTCACCACCAAGGTGGGTATCACCATTGGTTGCCTTTACTTCAAAGACGCCATCACCGAGCTCGAGGATGGAAACATCGAATGTACCACCACCAAGGTCGAAGACAACAATCTTCTGGTCATCATTCTTTTCGAGACCATAAGCCAAAGCGGCTGCGGTTGGTTCTGGAATAATACGGCGAACTTCGAGACCAGCAATCTTACCAGCATCCTTGGTTGCCTGGCGCTGAGAGTCGTCAAAGTAGGCAGGAACAGTAATGATAGCTTCGGTAACTTTTTCACCAAGATAGGCTTCTGCATCGGCCTTAATCTTGGAGAGAACCATAGCGGAGACTTCTTCTGGGGTATATTCTTTGCCGCCCATTTCTACGGCTACGGCTTCGCCCTTCTTAACAATCTTGTATGGCAAGATTTCGCGGTCGTCTTGAACTTCTTTATCTTCAAACTTACGACCAATAAGACGCTTGATGCCATAAATCGTGTTTTCTGGGTTGGTAACGCGCTGACGTTGTGCAACCTTACCAACTAGACGGTCGCCTTTCTTAGTGATAGCAACGACCGACGGTGTTGTGCGGTCGCCCTCGCTGTTTGTGATTACTTCTGGTTTGCCAGCGACCATGTATGCGAATGCAGAGTTCGTCGTACCAAGGTCGATACCAATAATTTTACCCATTTGTTTTACTCTCCTTGATTAAATACAATTTTATGTTCTAGCACTCTCACCCTTTGAGTGCTAATCTAAGTAAATTGTAGCGCACTAGCACTCGCACGTCAAGTTTGCTAAACAGGGGTAAAAATAAGATTTTTGGACTTTTTTAGTCTTCTTCGAGGTATTCCACAAAGTGCGGGATTGTAAGCAGGTAACCGCCAATTCCAGACCCGATTGTAGCCATTAGAAGATCGTACATTGTATCATCTACACCCACAGAAACGAGCTGTTGCATGCTCTGGCCAAGGAGTTTATCACAAGCGAACTCAAAGAATTCCCAGGCGACCGCAATTGAAATAGAACAGAACAAAATAAAGCAGGCCTTGAAGATGTTTGGGGTCTTATTGGCCCTGAAATATACCATCATGTAATGCCCCACTAATGCAGAAAGGACGCCAGAGCATAGGTGTACAGTCTTGTCGAAGTATGGGACGGTCTTGTATAAATCCATACAGATACCCATATCGAGCGCGACAAAAATGAAAATATAATAGATTAACTCGATACGAAAAGAAAATTTACACTTGAAGATTTTTCCGATGATTTCTGGACCAAACGGTAAGATTAGGCCAGCAATTAGACCACCATATTTCGAATAGTCTGGGTCAAGAATGCATTTTACGCCTACAGCACCTGCAAATAATAACAAGGTTGCCTTGATAATTAGTAGGATTGCTCTGCGTGTATTTTTCATTTAAGGTTATTTTAACATTATTAGTCATGCTAAGATATAGGTAGCAATGTTTAGCTCAATCGTTTTACAGATAATCGCGATGGTCTGCATGTTTATTGATCATGTTGGAGCGTATCTCTGTGATGATTTTTGGCTGATGCGCATGATTGGACGCCTGGCGATGCCGATATTCGTCTTTGGTTTGGCGCAAGGTTTTATACATACCTCTTCCCGCCTGAAATATTTCATTAGGATTGCCATTACGGCAGTAGCAACGCAAATCGTGTTGTATTTTCTTGATTTACACGCTGGATATGTGCCGAATTATAATATCCTATTCAACTTTATGGCGACCTTCTTGGTCTTACTCTGTGCCGAAAAAGGCGGTTTACTCATCTTTCTAATACCTGTGCTCTGTGGATTATCCGAGGCTGCACATCTTGATTATGGCTGGGTGGTTCCCGCAATGGCGCTCGGTTTTTATCTAACGCTGAGATTCGCCAAGAATGGCAGTTTTCTCTATTACTGTGGCCTTGGCGCTACCCTGGTTTTAATAAACGTATTATTCTTTGCGCTTCGCGGATGGCCAATTCAGCTATATGCAATTGCGGCTTTTGTACCACTGGCCATGTTTAACGGCGAGAAAGGTAAACGCCTACCAAAATACGCCGGATATGCTTTCTACCCGGCGCATCTTGCTTTAATTTTGATTATTAGATTACTTTTTTACTAGAATTGCGAGGCTAGACGCGAGGCGAAACTCGTATTCGTCTTTGTGCGCGTCGATGAACTCGTTTACAGCCTTGGCGCTACCTGGTAGTGCAGCGTTGCGATAGTCATGAACCACAATAATGCCACCTTGGCTTAGATGCGGGATGGCCTTCTCGAAGCTCGCTTTTATGGATTCATAAAAGTCGCCGTCAAATAACGCAAAAGAGATTTGGGACGGCAAGTCCTCGTCAGTTAGTTCATTGAACCAGCCTTTTACGATTACTGGATCGGGCAAACTAAGCTTCTTGAATTTATGTGCTACGGTATCTGGAGAAACTTTTAGCTCGCCGGCCTGAAAGCGCCATCCCTGCGGAGAGTTGTCTGCGGCGGTCTTTTCTGGAAGACCTTCAAAGGAATCATAGAGATACAACCATTTGTCTGGTACATCCTTGAGGGCGGCCGCCAAAACGACCGACGTATCACCAGCATAACAACCAAACTCTACAACATCGCCAGGAATATCGAGAGTTTTGGAGAGTTCAGAAATAATGATTTCTGCCTCGCGGCTAGGGATTTGCAAATCTTTCATCTAGTTTAGAAAGCCAATTTCTTTCATTAGATTGCTAAACTTTTCGTGGAATTCAGCAATCGTTCCGGAGTTATCAATATAATAGTCAGCAATAGCAATCGGACCACCTTTTTCAAGATTCTCGATTTCTGTGCGATCGCGCTCTGCAACTTCCTGCGCCGTAAATGGGCGCTCTGGGCGAATAGCGACGCGCTTGCGACGAAGTGCTTTTGGCACGACAATCGCCACGACGGTCATCTCGGTTGGGAATTCTTGACGAAGAATCTTGTACTCGGTCCAGCTATATAGGCCATCAAGTACGATGCGCTTCTGGCCAGCTTCTATGAGCTTCTTCGTGCTCTCTACGACACGTTTTACGACAAAATCCTTGCCCTCTTTTTCGCGAAGCCCTTCACGGAACTTTCTTTCGTTCTCTGGCGTGATTTCTTCGCCAGCTTCTTTGATGGCATTCAAAATGACGCCACCGAAATATACTTTCGGAATGCCACGTTCGGTAAGATACTCTATTGCTGTTGACTTGCCGCTACCGCACATACCAACAATAGCGACGATTTTTACGTCCTTATTTTCCATTAAAGATAATTATAGCAGAAACTAGATTGCACCCAAAACACGAGCCCAAAGCTCATCTAATAGCGACTTATTCATATTGCCAACTGCAGCTAGGCCAGAGATGCCGGACTGCATGAATTCGCGCGCCAAAATGACTATAGTACTCTTATCGATAGCATCAATCATCTTTGGTGCCTCAGTAAGAGGTTCGTAAGTGCCCGTGGTAATATAATCACGCATATAGTAAGTACTGATTTGATCGGCGGTCTGCGCAAGCATCTGATGACGACCGAGCGCATAAGTCTTGGCGGCATTAATATCCGCCTCGTTAATATCGCCGTTAATTACTTTGGATAGTTCAACTGCGATGAGATCAAAGAGTTCGGCGGCATTCTCGGAGTTTACCTCTCCGTCGAAGTCCCAAGTACTGCTCCATTTGTCGCTATCAGTGTTGGAACCCATACCATAAACAATGCCGCGTTTGCGTGCCGTGCCAAAAATCTTGCTGCTCATGGTGCCATTTAATATATGGTTGAGACAGCTCATTGCGTACTGCTCTTTTGGGCTGAGTGCGCGCGGAATAATGAAGGAAAAACCAAAGCTCATATTGGCGGCATCCTTGCGACGAATCAAAACTGGAGCTGTACCAGTAAAGGCGCTCATCGGTATTTCGAACTTTTCGCCCGGCTTGAGGTCCCATTTTTCTAGCATGTCGACAATCTTACGTTTACGACCGCGCAAGTTGCCCGTGATAATAAACTGCATATTGGCAGCCGTGTGCGTACGACGATGATGATTGCGAACATCCTTTAGCTCAATATTATTGATAGTCTTGAGGCGTTCACCGTAGGTTAGAACTTCTTCGCCAAGTTCTTGCTGGAGCTTTGGCCAAATTAGCCTTGCGTAATCATTCTGATAGCCAGTAAGTTCGGAACGAACATTGCCTTTTTCGGCATTGAGTTCTTCTTCGTTAAAGATTGGCTTTGCGACGGCAAGCTCTTGCAGTTCGAGGATGCGTTTCCACTCGAAATCGGCACATTCCGCTTCATAAGCGATAAAACAATCAGAAGTCCACGCGTTATGATAAGCACCATTCTTGGTGAATTCTGATTCGTAAGCCTGCTCGTCTTTATATTCGGCATTTTTGCCAAAGGCCATGTGCTCCATGAGGTGTGCTACCTCGTAAATTTCTGGCTTGCGAACGAATTTATTACCGGCACGAAAAATAATCTTGATATTCATTACGCCAGCGCTTGGTGCGTCAATTAGAAGACCCCGAGCGCCACTCTTGAGATGGATTTCTTCAATTGAATGTTTCATAAATAATGTCGTAGAACGCGACCTGGGCGGTCGCGTTCTTGATTAGCTAGATTCTAGCGGCGTCCTTTTTTCTTATTTTGACGCGCTTTTTTCTTGTTCTTGCGAGCTTCGTTGCGCTTAGCGTTTTTGTTGGTGTTCTTGCCACCAGTACGCTGAGCTACAGGGCTCTTTGGGGTATCCTTGGTAATACCGTGCTCATCCTTGGAGAATTCGTTGTCGAGATTCTTCTCGCCAGCGGAAATTTCATTAACACCCTTCTGGGTTGCAGATTCTGCCATCTTGGTAAGTTCGGTATCGTACTTTTCGTCGGAAACTTCAGCGACATCTTGCTGCCTGAGGCTAAGCAAGATATGCATGACTTCCTCGCGAAGCGTGCGCTGGAGACCATCGAAGAGCTTCTGAGACTCGGAGCGATACTCCACGAGCGGATCGCGCTGGCCAACACTGCGCCAATGGATACCTTCACGTAGATGCTGCATGTTTTCGAGGTGCTGCATCCAAAGAGTATCAAGAACGTTGAGGTAGACTTCGCGCTCAATCTTGCGCATAGTGTCTTCGCCAAATTCCATCTCTTTGTCGCTATAGAGTTCTTCTACGGCAGCAAGAGCGAGCTTGTAGCGATCTTTCTCTTTGCGCATAAGGCCGATGGACTCGATGAGGTCTTCGTCGAGATCAAATACGCGCTTGAAGTTTTCTACGAATTTCTTGTTTACACGAGAGCTGAACTGAACAAGTTCGGCAATTTCTTCTTTGTAAAGGCGAGAAATCTCTGGGCGAATGTTGTCGCCATCGAGAATCCTGCGGCGCATCGTATAGACGACTTTACGGTGACGATTAATGACGTTATCGTACTGAACAACGTTCTTGCGGGAATCAAAGTTGAAACCTTCGATACGCTTCTGGGCCTGCTCGAGAGTCTTAGAGACAGACTTGTTGCGAATTGGCATATCGTCATCAATGCCGAGGCGCTTCATAAGCATACCGATACGGTCGCCCTGGAAGATGCGCATGAGGTCATCTTCACAGGATACGAAGAACTGAGTAGTACCAGGATCGCCCTGGCGGCCACCACGACCACGAAGCTGGTTATCTACGCGGCGAGAATCATGACGAGCGGTACCGATTACGACGAGACCGCCGAGTTCTGCGACACCCTTAGCGAGCTTGATATCGGTACCACGACCAGCCATGTTTGTAGCTAGAGTGACAGCACCTTTTTCGCCGGCTTTGGCAATAATTGCAGCCTCACGCTCGTTGTTCTTTGCGTTCAATAGCTCGAATGGGATACCTTCTTGCTCGAGGTAAGCAGCGATGCGCTCGTTGTTTGCGATAGAGTCAGAACCAACAAGTACCGGCTGACCGCGTTCGTGATATTTCTTGACTTCGGCAGCAATAGCCTTGAGCTTGGCAGCCTCCGTGCGGTAAATGAGGTCGTCTTTATCGACACGAATAATTGGCTTGTTCGGTGGAATCTGAATAACATCCAAGGCGTAAATCTGCTGGAACTCTTCTGCCTCAGTGAAGGCGGTACCGGTCATACCGGAAAGCTTGTTGTAGAGACGGAAGAAGTTCTGGAAGGAAATCGTTGCGAGGGTCATAGACTCTTCGCGAACGAGTACGCCTTCCTTTGCCTCGATAGCCTGATGGAGACCTTCGTTGTAGCGGCGGCCCTGCATGAGACGACCGGTATGCTCATCGACGATGAGAACTTCGCCAGAGTTAGTAACGACGTAATCTTTATCGCGATGGAAGAGAGTCTCTGCGCGGAGAGCCTGCTCGAGGTGATAAACAATACGAGTATTATCGGTAGAATATAGAGTATCAACGCCGAGAATCTTCTGGACCTTGTCGACGCCTTCGTCGGTCAAAGTAACCGTGCGGCGTTTTTCGTCAATAATATAATCTTGATCGCCAAGCTGCGCGCAAACCTTTGCGAACTGGTAATAGCTCTCTGGGTTGTCGCCTGCAGGAGCGGAAATAATTAATGGGGTACGAGCTTCATCGATAAGAATGGAGTCCACCTCATCTACGATGGCGAAGTTTAGTTCGCGCTGGCGGAGATACTGTGCATCCTTAACCATGTTGTCGCGAAGATAATCGAAACCAAACTCGTTGTTAGTGCCATAGGTAACATCACAAGCGTAAGCTTCCTTACGAGTACATGGCTTGAGGTGACGCATGCGCTCATCATCGTGATCTTCGTTGACGTATTCTCGGTCGTACATGAAGCTAGCTTCATTAATAATGACACCCACAGTGAGACCGAGGAAGTCGTAGAGTTCGCCCATCCAGCCAGCGTCGCGCTGTGCGAGGTAATCGTTTACGGTAACGACGTGTACGCCGCGACCAGTAAGAGCATTAAGATATACAGGAAGAGTTGCAACGAGAGTTTTACCTTCACCAGTCTTCATCTCGGCAACGTTGCCTTCATGAAGAACCATACCACCGATGAGCTGTACATCAAATGGGCGAAGTTTTAGTATGCGATCGCTAGCCTCGCGTACGAGAGCAAATGCATCAGGAAGAATCTGGTCGAGCGCCTTGTTTGCCTCGGCGATCTTGGCCTGCTTCTTCTCGGCTTTATTCTCTTTCTTCTTGCTATCTTTATCTTTGTCGGACTTCTTTTTGCCCTTTTCGGCCTTAACTTTGGCGAGCGCATTAGCAGCTTCGACCTTCTTTTGGGCCTTGGCGAGCTTTTTCTTGAGAACTTCGGTCTGCTCCTGAAGCTCTTTCTTGCTCATTTCGGAATATTTTGGCGCGAGCTTATTAATCTCGTCGACACGTTTCTGAAGACGGCGAAGAGTCTTTTTCTGTGCATCACCAAAGATGTGCTGCAAGAAAATGGTTAGACCGGATTTATCGGCAAGTTTATCAGTAGGCTTTTTCTCCTTTGGAGCTTTTTTAGCCTTTTTTTCGACAATTTTTGGTTTTTCAGCCACCCTCTGTTTTTTCTCTGACCTCTTCTCTTTCATTGTTCTAGTATATCACGCGGCTTATTTCTTCAAAAAGCGCTTGAGAAATCCTTTCTTATCATAGTTAGTTTTCTCAGTCTTGAAACGGCGAATCTGGCCCATAAGCTTTGCTTCGAGGATATCTACACCAGCAAAAGTGTTGGAGCATTCTTCCTTTGCGTTTAGAACCTTACCGCCTGGGATATCGAGCGTTGCGGAGATTTCGTATTTATTACCATGCGCACGGTCAACCTGGGTAACGACTACCTTTGCAACAAGGTCCTTACGGTTCTGGCGCGGAAGATAACGATCAAGTTTGCCGATACGTTTTTGAACGTATTTTTGGAAACTTTCTTCGACCTTGTAATTAGAGCCGCTAATGTCAATATTTTCAATCATTTTATATGGTCTCCTTTCCATCCATATATTTGCGCAAAACTTCAGGGATACGAATCGTCATATCCTCGTTTTGGTAATTTTCGATAACTGCAATCATAATGCGACCTAGTGCAAATGCGGTAGCATCGTTGGTGTGGACGAGTTCTACCTCGCCATTCTCGCGACGAACGCGAGTATTGAGACGACGCGACTGATAATCTGTCATGTAGTCCGCAGTGTGCGTCTCACGGTATTTGTTTTGGCCTGGGAGCCAAACTTCCATATCAATACCGCGCGCATCTGGTTTGCCGATATCGAAAGTACATTTACGAATTACGCGATATGGAAGACGAAGTTGTTCAATGAGCCAACGCTGAATTGCAACGAAAAGTTCGTGCTCTTTGCGACTGGTCTCTTTCGTAGAGAAGCTCTCCATTTCGAGCTTGTCGAATTGGTGCATACGGATGATACCTTCCATATCTTTGCCGTACGTGCCGGCTTCTTGGCGGAAGGAAGTTGCATAACCTAAATAGCGGACTGGGAGTTCGGCCTCTGGGAAAATCTCGCCTTGATGCATAGAACCAAGTACGTGCTCAGCGGAACCTTGAAGCCAGAGTTCTTCACCCTCGATCTTGTAGCGATCTTCGCGTGGCTCGAGGCGGTCCATTCCATCGTAGATTTCGGTACGAAGCATTAATGGTGGCAATACAAGCGTAAATGGCTTGGTAGAGAGGCCTTCGAGGTGATTCTTCTTGATAATTTCTTTGATAACTCCTTCATCGGAGAGGTTATTCATGACAAAGTTGACGATAGCCATCTGGAGCTTGACCATGTCGCCCTTGATGTAGGCAAAGCGGGCGCCAGTAACCTTAGCTGCGCGCTCTTTGTCGATCCAGCCACGGGCTTGGCCGATTTCGTAGTGATTCTTTGGCTCAAAGCTGAACTTAGTAGGCTCGCCAATAACCTCGGCAACCTCGTTGTCATCTTCGGAGAGACCAACTGGAACATCGTCTTCTGGTACATTCGGGACAAGCTTGAGTTTTGCAAGATATTCTGGCTCAATTTCGGATAGCTTAGACTCAAGATCGGATAGTTCTTTCTTTAGCTCCTTGCCGCGTTCAATCAAGGCCTTGTCCGGCTTTCCGTTTTTCATCTGTGCAGAGATTTGATTGCGTTCCTGGCGCAAAGTGTCGATTTTCTGCGATAGACTCTTGCGCTCGTCATCAAGTTTTAAGATTTCATCGAGGTCAATCTCATAAGCCTTGTTATGAATTGCGTCCTCGACCTTCTGGCGATTCGCACGGATATAATTAATATCTAACATGACTACATTCTACCATTAAACCACCGTTGTGACTAGCGGTGGTTTAAGATTAAAACAGATTACGCGGAAGCTTAGGCGCAAGCGTAGGCAATGTTGTGCGCGACAGCTTGCTGTTCGAGGCGTGCTGCACGGGTAGCATCATCGATGCTAGAGTTGACAGAATGCTTTACGCGAGCCTTTTCCTCGGCCTTCTTGCCATCATTCCAGCGATCAAGCGTACCGACGAGATAACCGGTAATGCGGCGAAGGCGCTCAAACTTGCTACCGAAGTATTTTTCATTGGCATCCATGTATTTTTGAGCGGTCTCGATATCGCTATTCTTTGCGATGAGGGCGGCACCAGTCTCAACGAGGCGGCTAACATGGAGGTTTTCGTAGTTTTCTAGGTCCTTGAGTGCAACCTTGATATCTTCGTCGGAAACCTTTGCGTAGGAATTCAGAGATTGCTTGAAGCGGTCGAAGTCAAACTTCTGTGCGTCGCTGGCGTCAAAATAAATGATGTTTTTCATAACACTATTTCCTTCTTTCTGATTGTATTTTACGTTTTTATCGCAGTTCTGATTTAATGATAAGCGCTATATATAGCGTTGTCAATAACATTTTTACGCTATATCTAGTGTTTATGTATATTTTACAACATTTTATCTGTAAGGCCCTTCCGAAACATAAGCCGAATCTTGATTTTTGTTGCAAAGTGTGCTATAATATATTATGTACTCGCAAATATACCTGAGGTGCGGGTAAGTCTTTTTCGACACCATTATTGGTGGGGAAACACAAGGAGGTGTTTTTTAATGGATGAAACGAAGAAAGTTAAAGGAAACTATCCCGAACTGCGCGATGCGCTCGGCAAGGCACTGCTCTGCCAGAGAGAGCTGGAGCTTGAGCTGGAAGACCTGATCGCCCTGAAGCGTACAAGATTCAGAGCCGCCTTCTGGGCAAAGTGGTTCAGTGAGGACCGCTACCGCAAGTGGGCAAAGTACTGGGCAGTGAGGGCCGATATCGTATCGTGCCGCGCAGACATCAAAGAGAACCTGATCATCATCAAGGATCTCGAAGATAAAGTCAAGGGCTGCTACGTGAAGCCCAAGCCGGTCACCACAGGCAAGCCTAACGGCAAAGAGAAGCCCAATGGCTCCGATAAGCCTGCCGCAGCCGATCCTGCCGGCCACGCCCCTGATCACGCCAAGCCCGCGAAGTAAGCACAAAAGGAGGTTTCCAACACACCGCCCGACCGCAAGGTCGGGCTTTTTCCTTGCCAAGATGTAGTACAATATGCTTATGGATAAGAAACTTCGCAATTATATTGAATACATCAAAAAAGAATCTAAACATCCAAGCGCAGAGTTGATTGAATACCATAAAACCATGACGCAACAGTTTCAACACGAGCGCTTTATTCATCTAATCGTAACGATGTTCTTTGCTCTGTTCTTGATGATTTTCTTTGTCTTATTCCTTGCGCTTACAATCTTTTTGCCGAAGTCCGATGCAGCCAATTTCATTATCGGTGGCATTGGTGCTGTAACGTTGATTTTCCTGATTACTACCCTGTTTTATGTGCGCCACTATTACCAGCTCGAAAATGGCACGCAGGAGCTCGAAGATATAACCAAAAAGCTATATAAAAGAGATTAAAAAATCTCCTCCAGTTGGAGGAGATTTTTGTTGGCTCTAACCTTCGTAGATTAACTGGCCAGTATATGTATAGTATCCGAGTTTCTCGTCTTTAGTAACCTCGACGTAGCCGTCCCTAATGTTGATTGTGTCGCAGTCGCCCAGAGCAATACTGTAATCCTTATTGAAGAGGACGAACTTGCCTTTTTCGTTCTTTGCAGCAATGGCACCATGCTCGATTTTTATTTCAGAATATTTGCCAAACTCAAGCTTCTCGTTACCCTTCGCGTCGATAATGCCCATTTTCTTGCTGTAGTCCTCGAGAAGATAATCGCCGCTTTCAAGAGTAGTGATGGTTACGTATCCAGCCTCCTTTGGAAGTTCTATGATTTCATTCTTCTTGTTGACGATTGTACCTTTGTCGAGAAGGTAGTTACCGTTTTTGTCTGGGCCAGAGATACCATAAGAGTTCTTTGGGAATTTACGAATAAGCTTGAAATCCTTGTCGTAGATTTCGGTTGGCGCGCCGTCGTATGCCACGAGATAATTCCCGTCATGAAGTGAGAGACTATAAATTTTTCCCAGGGTCTTTTCCTCGCCATTAACAACTACGTGCATAACCTTGGTATCGTATGGAGCATAAGCATAGTGCTCGGAGTCGAAGTAGACAACATAGCCGGCGATTTTGTTCATTTTGACCTTCTTGCCGTCGGCACCCATGAGCCAATAATCTTCAGTGTCGTAATCGTCGTAATAAATATATTCACCGTCACTAGGAACAAAAGGATAATGATTGTTCTTGTAGTCCCATTTGAGGAATTTTCCATTAATAATCACGGTATCAAGTTTCTCTGTGCGGACGTTCTGCAACGAGAATGTAGTGAGCGCATTATTCGCGTCATAGATATCGTAGGCTTCTTTTTGCTCTAGCTTAAGTACGATATCGCCAGTGTCGGCATCGATGATATAAAGATGATCATCCGCGTTAAGAGCAGTAACACCGTTAACTACCTTTTTACTCTTTGGTTTCTCGTTTTTATTGAGCTTGCCAAGACTTTCACCCTTGATCGTATATGCACTAGTGTCATTACCAAGAGTGACAAAAATGGCGCCATTCAGGATGTAGCAGTCGTCGATGTCGGAGATTTTTTCACCACTACCCTTGATTAGGGTTTTAGCTCCATTCTCCCCAGTGGCGATGAAGAATACGCCTGCTGGCGCAATCTCGGAATACGTGTCATAAGGGACCGCAAGCTTGCCGTTATTGGCGAGAATAGCGACGCCTTTGTTGTTTTCTCGAATAATTGCGTAACCGTCATCGTTGAAGGAATATTTGTCGGAATAGATAAAGTCCGTCAACTTTGCGCCCGTGTCGTCAAACAACGCAAAAGTGCCGTCGCCTTTTTGGTTTTCTAGGAAGAAGGCGGTGCGTTCTGGATTAGCTACAGCGCCTCCGTTATCTTTGCCAAGGAAGGAGGCGAGCGCCCAGACTCCAAGGCCAACCAAAGCTAGTGCAACTAATGCAATTGCAATAAAAATTGGCGTTTTGTTCGACTTCTTGGCCGGTTTCGGCGTCGTATCTGATGCAACCAGCACATCCTCCGCTTTGAGGACCGTAGGATCGACTTTTGCTGGACCAGCAGCAATCTCAGAAAGAGGTTTTGGTTCGTTTTCGATTGGTGTTTCTGTTGTCGGCTCGGCCAGAATTGAGTTGTCCACCTCTGGCTTTGGCGTAGCAGCTTCGGCGGCAGCCTCTTCGGCGCCCATCTGTTTCTCGACGGCCGTAGTTTGCTCTACAGTCTCCGAGGCCGCATTAGGCATACTATCTTCAGGGTTCATGCTTATCCTTATTTACTTAAACTTATTT
Source organism: Candidatus Saccharimonadota bacterium (assembly GCA_017541245.1). Taxonomy (GTDB): domain Bacteria; phylum Patescibacteriota; class Saccharimonadia; order Saccharimonadales; family Saccharimonadaceae; genus UBA2834. The sequence goes on along the minus strand of JAFXZL010000008.1, from coordinate 79,037 downwards.
TAGCACATGTGCTCACTTTACTTTTGGTGTTTTATCTGATATAATTGGCTGTAATTATGAAAACATCAATCCAACCTAAAGACTACCGCTTTGTAGTGTTCGCCGATGAGCAGGCTAAGTTTTCCTTTTTGACCCGCTCTACTGCAAAGTCGGACGAAACCATCAAGTGGACGGATGGAAACGAGTATCCACTCGTAAAGATGCAGATTTCTAGCGCTTCCCACCCATTCTTCACTGGCGAAGAAAAGATTATCGATACCGAAGGTCGCGTTGACCGCTTCAAGGCTCGCGCCAAGAAGGCAGCAGCTCTCAAGAGCCAACTCGGCAACAAGGTCGCAAAGGCACAAAAAGAAGCTGCCAAGAAGGCAGAAAAGGCCGACAAATAATCTATCTAGATTACAAAAGAGTCTCCGCGTGAGACTCTTTTTTCTTATGCTAAAATATTATTAATGAATCCAATTATTAATAATAATCCAACTGCACCGAAGATGCCGGAACCAGACAATCCGCTAAAGGTGCTAAAACCAATCTTAATTCTCGCTATTATTGCCCTTATCGGCTGGCAGGTCTATACAAGCTTCTCGTCGTGGCTCACCGAAAACAACATGACTTTCGAGGATTTTATCGCTATGATCGACGAAGAAGAATATGACGACGAAGATGACGCCGTCGAAGATAGGCCAGAAAAGACCCCAGTAGATGCCGCACTAGAAAACTACCTCAGCAATTCATACAATGATACTTGCGTTTTTAAAGATAGGGCAAACAGCGAAATGGCAGGATATACCACCGCACTATTTACCTGTACTAAGGTGATAGGCCACGACGTTTTTGCGTATGGCAAGTTCGACGAGAACGACGAGATTACCGAAGCCCATGATGGCTATCTTTATTCCTATTATGCCGATGACGTAAGAAATATTTTGTCTTCCGCAAACTTAATGCTCTTTCCTACAAGCGACACCAGCATTGCCGATAACGACGAGCAGGTCAGCAATTCGCTCTACATGAGCAATATTAACCACGCCAACTATCTAAATTTCGTTCATGGCTACGAGCATACCTACAACTTTAATGTCGAAATTGATGCCTATACCGACGAACCGGATTCGGGCAAAGTTGCCAATATAACAAGGCTCACCTGCGGCACGATTCCAAACTACACTGCTACATACTACTTTAACTACTACCGTTCTGGTGGGCAGGTAAAGATGACCGCAAATTGCAATAATGGCAAATATACTGTAGAATAACAGATATCATGGCAAGAAAAGTTAAAAAAGTTGTCGCAAAAGCAAAACTTAATCGCAACAACAATCACAAGCACAGCGAAAAGCGCAAACACTTCAACTTGCGCGACGGTAAATAAAAAACTCCCCCTGGTGGGGAGATTTTTTATGCATTTATTCCATGTTCGTCGAAATAGGTTTTGACTTTTTTGACGGCGTCGATTGTTTCTTGGACGATTTCTGTGGTTGAGTTTTCTTTTGCGTAGTCTAGGATTGCACGAAGATGCGTCACGCCTTTGCCAAAGCGCTCTTCCATCCAGCCACTATATGGGAAAATCCAGATATGAAAATGCGGCGAGCGCTCTTCTTGGACAATGGTAAATTCTTGCGCAATACCGAGTTCGCGCAGAGCCTTTTCTGCGGCGGCGACTACGTCAACCATCTCATGGCGCTCGGCCTCGGTAAGGTCGGCGAAAGATTTTATATGCCTCTTGGAATTGACGATTAAGAAACCGGGGATTGGAATTGCCGGATCGGTTGCGAGAACTACCGAATCGCTTTCGTAGGCTTTGCCGCCAGGAAGGTCGATAACGCCACCAACTACCGCGCAGCCCATACAATCAAAGCGCCATTCTCTGCCGCAAAAATCTACTACACTATTCGAGGTACCAGCGAGTACTTTATCGTCCATCATCTTCTCCTATTTCAATCGCTTTTAGCTTCTCGGGCCGAATGAGGCCATCAACCTTATTTTCTTCAATAAACTTGCGCACGTTGGCATTGGTTGGCGAGATGCCGGCTTTCTTCATTTTGCGGCCAATTTCGCGGCCGATGCCAGATTCTTCTTCCGAGAAGACGCAACCGCAGTATTTTTGCATGTACAAGCCAATACGACGCGCCTCATCCTGCCCTTCTTGCCACCCCTCACGAAAATCGCGATAGACAAATTCGATACCATACTCGGCCGAAAGGCTCGTCATTAGATCTTTAATGAAATCGTGTTTTTGATAAATGCTATAAAGCAAAGTTGTCGTGATAGCGTCAAAGCCCTCACTCTTGGCAAATTCGAAAGCTTGGCGAAGGCGCTTTGGGTAGCAATACTCTTGGCAGCGCGTAGAGATTTTGTCGTGGGTATTACAGACGAATTCATCGAGGCCATAGGCATCATCTTCTAGTAACTCCACGTTTACGAGTTTGGCATACTCGCGCAAACAATCGCGGCGCGCTTTATACTCTGCGTATGGGTGGATGTTCGGATTGTACCAATACAAAGTAGGTTCAATGCCTTCCTTGCGGAGAGATTTAATACAGTAGACACTACACGGAGCGCAGCAGGTGTGGAGTAATAGTTTCATATGGGTATTATATAATACCCGCAGAAGTTTTTATTTTAACTTATACGCGACTGTCCTACATAATATCAATATTTATTATAATAAAAACATGAATCCAAAAGAACATATCATCACAATTATCAAAGACGCAATCGCAAAGCACTTGCCTAACGTAAAACCAGAAGATTTGGAAGAACGCGGCAAGGTATATTATATGAACGATCAAAATGGCACTATTTTTGACTGGACAATGAATAAGCACGCGAGCGCTTTTATGTGTTTTTATAACGACGGCATGGGCGCAGCAAAAGCTTTGGTTTATGACGATGGTGCAGTAAATGTCTATCTATATGAGCCAGAAGCGCCACACAAGAATATGGCCGAAGAGAAAGCATCGATGGATGCGACCGACGTACTAGCACTCACGACTTTTATGTATTTCAATGCGGACGCCGAGGATCGTTACGGCAAATCTTTGGACGATTTGGAATACGCAGAACCTAGTGAAGAAAAAATCGCTGAATTCCAGAAGCTTTGCGAAGAGTCCGAAAACGAATAAGCAAGTTATTTGACGTATTGCTCGAATAATACTCGTAGCTTATTGCTAAGATAAGCACGAATATCATCGAGCGTGACGGAAACCTCATTGCGGTAATATTTGCGCACAATAGCAAAAGTGCCACTCGCAAGAATTAGAAGTTCGAATTCTACGTTCCTATCATCGATTTCTTTTTCATGCATAATTGAGAGCACGCGCTGCGTCATACCACTTTCGAGCTGATCCATGAAGGCCATCGGCGCATCGCTAGCCAATAATTGGCGATAGACACTTTCTTGTTGCTTGAGAAAGGCAAAAATCTGATCTACATACTGTTCTATATCGTCGGTAGAATTAAATTCGCGACGCTCGGCAAAAAGTTCCTTTTCGATCTCTGCCTGCAGCTCGGCTCCGACTTCATAAATATTGTTGTAGTAATTATAAAAGGTGCCGCGTGTAATCTCGGCTCGCTCGGATAAATCGGTAACAGTAATATTTTTGACCGAGCCGCGCTCTGCCAATAAGTCTGCGAAGGCTTTGCGGATTTTGCGACGAGTTTTCTCGGTTGCCCTATGATAAGAAGTCTTAATCATTCTTTGATTATGCCATACTTCATACAAAATGTCAATATAGTGTTCAATTTTAGACACAGTGCAATAACTGTGTTCTTCTTTGATTATTCCTAGGTATATATAATTAACAAATATGCATAAAATAACAGATTTCATTGTTGACCATTGTTATGTAATTTTTGGCGTATTTTTGGTGCTCGTAGCAATTTGCGGGGTCTTGTCTACGCATGTAAAAATTAACAAGGATATTTATTCATACATGCCAGCCGAGTCCGAGACGTCACTTGGCCTAGGCATAATGAATGACGAGTTTAATTACGATTCGACTAGTTCTTACGAGATGATGCTGACCGATGTACCGGAAGACGAAAAGATAAAGATAAAAGAAGAAATCGAGTCAATCGAGGGTGTAGGTTCAGTAGATTATGATAGTAGCGATACATACAATCGCGATCAGTATACGCGCTACAAAATTAACATCGATGCGCCGGCAGATTCCGATATTGCGAACCGTGTTTATAATACGATTCACAACAATTACAAAGATCGCTTCGAAGTAAACGAAGCCGGTCAAGTTTTCAATTTTAACGGCGAAGTGATGAAGATGCACGTCACCGTTTTGGCGATTGCCTGCGCGATGGTAATTTTGCTTTTGATGAGCAAATCATGGGTGGAGCCTTGGCTATTTCTATTTGCGATATTACTAGCGGTAGTCGCAAACAAAGGGACGAACATCATCTTTCCGAGCGTCTCACATATTACGGATGCAATTTCGGCAATTCTACAAATGGCTCTTTCGATGGATTATGCCATTATGTTATCGACGCGTTATCGCCAAGAGAAAGCCAAACCGGACCATCCGGACAAGAAAACTGCTATGCGTCACGCTATGCGTTATTCGTTTGGCGCAATTTCGTCAAGCTCCGTCACGACAGTGGTTGGCCTAATAGTATTAATCGCCATGAGCTTCACAATTGGCCGCGACATGGGTCTCGTGTTGAGCAAAGGTGTCATTTTGAGCTTGGTTTCGATCTTTACTTCTCTTCCAGCATTGCTATTGATGTTTGACAAGGTGATCGAAAAATCTAAAAAGAAAACTTTGACTCTTAAGATGGATTGGTTCGGCAAGCGTAGTTACGATTTGCGCAAAATCGCAATGCCGCTATTCTTAGTCATATTTGTTGGTAGCATTATTCTTAAAGGTAGCACCGGTATTAATTTTACGGCCGAACAGAATAACCGCATCAAGGACGTATTTAGTGAGACCAATCAAATGGCCCTGGTTTACGACGCAAAGATGGACGAGGATGTAACGAAAGTCTGCAAAGATTTCGACAAGCGCAAAGATACGAGTCGCGTACTCTGCTATGGAAACACAATTAATGAACCTGAAAAGTATGACGAATTAGTTGAAAAGATTAATAGCTTGAGTTCGGAAAAAGTTGAAACAGAAGATTATTTAATTAAAGCTATTTATTATCACTACTATAAGAATGTTGACGCGCACGAAATTTCGCTAGATGACTTAGTGAATTTCCTCCAAAAAGAAGTCTTCCCAAACAAGGCATTTGCAGGCGACATTTCCGGAGAGATGGTCTCAAAAGTTGATCGTTTTTCTAACTTTACCAACCAATCAAAAGTTAATCGCCTACGTACAAAACAAGACATTGCGAATGTTCTTGGGGTAGATAGCAATAAGCTAGACGATGTTTATGTTTTATATTTATCTGAGCAAAATGTCCCAACTAAGCTAACTTTGTATGAATTCTCGCAGTTTGTCACAAATGATATTTTGACGGATTCCAAGTACGCAAATATGGTTACGCAAAATCAACGCGCAGACTTGGCAAAGCTAAGGACTTTTAGCAATAAAAATGTAACCGATACGCCAAAGACCGCAGCAGAACTTTCAAGCATCTTCGGTATCGATCAAAAGACTCTAGAACAACTACTGGTCTATTATGGCTACACTACAAATAATGCTCCTACGGCTTCGGCATCGATCGAGGAGCTAGTAGACTTTGCCTTATCGAACCAAAACGTAATTGACGAAATGGGCTTATCGGCAGATGAGGTGTCCCAGCTAAAGATGCAGTTTGCTGATGCAAAAAATAAGATTTCCGAGCTGAAGAATACGCCAGCCATGTTTGACAAGGCTGTAGCAGAATTGCCGAGTGAAACACGGGAAGCCTTGGCGCCACAAATTACCTCAATACGCGCAGAGCTAGTTTCGAAAGTTGGCGAGGCGGAAAAAGTCCTGACAAAAGAATACACTTACGCCGATATTGCGAACGCGGCGACGAAAGTTGATAATGCTTTGGTTACCGCTACGAGTTGGCTCGATAGCTTGGAGACGACCTATCCAGAAGTTTTTTCTACCTTAAACGAGGAAGATAAGACAAAAATTCTAGAAACTGCAAAGAAGATTAGTGGCGAAATTAATAGCGTGCGCCAAAAGATTGATCTAAGTGACAAACTCGCGAAACTAAAAAATGTCTACAAGCTTTACCAAGCAGAGACAAACGCTAGCATCACCAAAGTATCGCCACGCGAACTCGTAAACTTTTTGCTAAATCACCAGAACGACGAAAAGCTAAAGAGTGCACTGCCGGATAGTACCATAAAACAGTTGGGCCTAGCGCAGTATATTATGAATAACCAAGGCACAAAGTATTCGTACAGCAGCTTGGCGCAGAGTTTTGCATTGGATGCAGAGAAAATAAAGCTAGTTTACGCGCTATACAACTATCGTTACGAAAACACGAACGTGATGTTGTCGCTCAAAACTTTAATTAATTTCATCGATGAGAAAATTTTGCCAAATCCAAACTATGCCAATAGATTAAGTGAAAATGAGCAGACACAGTTGAGAACAATTGCGACTCTGATGCGTGCAGCCGCAAATGGAAATACCTACAACTACGAGGCGCTTTATCGGGCGATTTTGCCACTTGCGGGAAATTTGGATAAAAATCAGCTATTCCTGGCCTATCTCTATCATGGTTCACTGTACGACTACGATAAAAACTGGACTTTGACGGTTGAACAATTTATTAATTTCTTGTCCGACAAAATCGTGCCAGATAGCCGATTTGCGCAGCGCATTGACGACGAGCTGCGCATAAAGATTGCCGACGGCCGCAAGACGGTCGATAATGCCAAAGCTCTGCTAGTCGGACCACACCACTATCGTGCATTGATAGAAACAAATTTGCCAGAAGAAGGAGAAAAGACTTTTGCATTGATTAGCGATTTGAAAAATGCGCTTGGACCGCGTAACAAGCTAGATTACTATATGGTCGGCGATTCTGCGATGGCCTATGAAATGTCGCAGACATTTAGTGACGAAATGAATTTCATCACGATTTTGACCATGTTGGCTATCTTTGCGGTGGTAGTCTGCACATTTAAATCATTCTTCGTATCAATGCTGCTAGTACTTGTGATTCAATGTGCGGTTTATATCGTAATGGCATATCTATCGTTAACTGGATCGAGCATTTACTTTATTGCGCTAATTATCGTGCAGTCGATTTTGATGGGCGCAACGATTGATTACGCAATTCTCTTCACGTCGTACTATGTTGAAAATCGTAGCTATTTCAAGATGAGTATACGCGACGCCTTAATCAATACGTACAATCGTTCAATTAATGCGATTCTGACTTCCGCTTCGATCTTGATAATCGTTACAGCAATCGTCGGCAATCTGGCAACTGCAATTGCGGCAGCAGTCTGCCAGGCGATTTCGCTTGGCACCCTCTGCGCTACTTTGATTATTTTGATTTTGCTGCCTGCCCTGCTTGCGACTTTGGATCAATTCATCGTAAAGAAACCTCGTGAGGAAAGTGTTGATTCTGCAAAAGGCTTCAAGAAGCTTTTGAGAGGCTTTAAGTCGTTGCTATAATCTATTTAATGGAAGAATCACAGGTTAACCTTATTATTGCGCAGATTCGGGAAGAATATGGCGCGGAGCCGGAGTTTTTGTGGCCGGAACGCTATCCGACTTATTGTATTTTTCGGCATAGCAATAATAAGAAGTGGTTTGCGTTGGTCGGCGACGTTTCTGGTAAAAGCTTGGGGATGAATTCTAGCGAAAAAGTCGACATCATTAACCTAAAATTTGACAACGGTCAGGCGCTGGATTTTGCAGAAAATACGCCAGGAGTCTTCCCCGCTTATCACATGAATAAACAGCATTGGATTACGATTGCTCTTAATGGAACGTTGCCGGACGAGGCGGTAATGGAGCTAGTAAAGAAAAGTTACTTGCTGACGGATTAGTAACGGGCTCGTGCTTTTATTTGTGCTATTTTGGCAGTATTTTTTTGGTTGGGCTCCAATGGTTTAGCCCATTACGCAATCAATCGAACCCGCCTCGCGGGGGCTTAATGAACAACATTCTAGGCTCTGCTAGAGTCTCCGAGAAAGGAGTAATGTGCGCATCCGCATCTCGGTGTGGTATGTGGAGATTACGCTAGGACTTCGATGGAAGACGAAGCGTAAAAAAGTATCTCGTCGTAAGACGAGATACTAAACCCAAATTAGGGCGGCATCCTAGATGGACGCCCTATATAGATATTATAACAAAATATACCCCGCATAGGCAGGGTAAAACACAATGTCAACGGTAGACTTGCACCCGATGATATAATTAAAGTAGTAAACAAGGACTTATTATGCCAAGACCGCGCAACAAACAGGATTTACTAAAAGCAGGCGAGGAATACTACGCCAAGCTAATCGAAATGGCCGACGGAATGAGTGAGAAAGAAATGAACACCGAATTCGATTTCTCCGGCGATCCATCGAAGAAAGAACGCCACTGGGGACGCGACAAGAATCTACGTGATATTTGGGTGCATTTATATGAATGGCACCGCATGCTATTAGCATTTGTAGATACAAATTTAAACAAAGGCGGTAATGCGCCGTTCTTGCCCGAGCCATACACGTGGAAGACTTATGGCGACATGAATGTGAAATATTGGGAGAAGTATCAGAAGACGTCGCTCGCTGATGCGCGCAAAATGTTTGAGAAGTCGCATGCGGATGTTATGAAATTGGCTGAGAGCTTAAGCGAGAAACAACTATTTACCAAAGGTATGTATCCATGGGTAGGCGGCTCAGTTTTGGGATCGTATTTCGTGAGTTGCTTATCATCACACTATGATTGGGCGATGAAGAAATTGAAAGCACATAAGAAGAATTGTGCATAATGGCGAGCACGAAAGAATATCGAGATTATATTTTGGAGCAGCTATCATTGGTGCCGGAGATTACTTGCCGGCCGATGATGGGTGAGTTTTTACTCTATGCGGACGGCGTGCTGTTTGGCGGCATTTATGATGATCGTTTGCTAGTGAAGATTACGCCTGGGAATAGTGGCTTTGGGATGAGCGAAGCCTTACCATATGAAGGTGCGAAAAAGATGTATTTGGTGGATGAGATAGACGATAAAGAGAGGCTGAAGGAGATTATCGAGAAAACTATATAATTGACCGAATCTACACGCTAGATAATACGATATAATATAGATAAGAGAACAGTACGGAGAAGGCATATAATGACATCTATTTTTAGTGAAGATTCGCGCGTTAAAATCCCGGCCTTAGTTCACCTTACGAGGCTCGGCTATGAGTATATTTCGCGCTCCGACGTTCGAGCGCAGGCTGACCCCGAAACGAATATCTTAAAAGATATATTTACTGAGCAAATCCTGAGGCTTAACCCTCAGATACAAGACGGTTCACAGGTGGAGCGACTTCTTCAAGACATTAAACTAGAGCTAGACTACGACGACCTCGGACGCGAATTCTTCAAGAGGCTTAAAGGCATAAATAGCGAAATAAAACTCATCGACCTCGAAAACTTCAGCAACAACGTCTTCCATGTTGCTACTGAATTGACCTGTAAAAATGGAGAGGATGAGTTCCGTCCAGACGTTGTTATTTTTGTAAACGGCATACCTCTAGGCTTTATTGAGGTTAAGAAGCCAAATAATCGCGAAGGTATTAAGGCGGAACGCGATCGTATGAGCAAACGTCTTGCTAACCGTAAGTTCCGCCGATTCTTTAATGAATTCCAACTCTATATATTCTCCAATAATATGGAGTACGAAGATGGTGACGTAAACCACCTAATTGGCGCTTATTATACGACCGGTGGTAAGGATAAGCTCCGCTACAACCACTTCTATGAACAGAAGAAATCCGAAGTCATAGAAGAAGTTAAAGAGATCGACGAGACAGTTGAAGACTTTATCCTAAAAGACAATAACCACGTCATCATTAAAAATAGCCCTGAGTATAGGACCAACAAAAACCCAGAAACTCCTACTAACCGCATTATTACTAGCCTACTCTCGAAGCCTCGCCTAGAGTTTATCCTTAAATACGGACTTGTTTACGTAGATGAAGTTGACGAGAAGACTGGCGACACCGAAATTCAAAAACATATTATGCGTTATCCTCAACTGTTCGCTTCTAAAGCAATTATGAAGAGGCTCGACGAGGGTAAAAAACGTGGTATTATCTGGCACACTCAGGGTTCAGGTAAGACAGCTCTCGCATACTTTAGTGTCGGAACACTCACCGATTATTACGCAAAGAAAGGTATTATTCCTAAGTTTTACTTCATCGTAGACCGTATCGACCTCGCAATTCAGGCGGCAAGCGAGTTTAGTAAGCGCGGCCTTAAAGTCCGCACCGTCAATAGTCGCGAAGAACTTAATAAAGAGTTCGCTAATAATACCGCAACTACCTCTGGGCAGAGCGAAATTTGCGTAGTAAACATCCAGAAGTTTAAGGACGATACGACCGCATTTGATAATAGCGGTTATGACATCAAAGTACAGCGCGTCTTCTTCCTAGATGAAGCCCATCGCTCTTACAATCCTAAAGGCTCTTTCCTTGCCAACCTCTATGGCTCGGATAAAGACTCGGTCAAGATTGCTCTTACTGGCACGCCTCTTATTATTCGCGAGTCAGAGGATGGCAAGAAACTAAGTCAGCATAGCACCAGGGAGATTTTCGGCGACTACATCCATAAATACTACTACAACGAGTCAATCCGCGATGGCTACACTCTAAAACTACTGCGCGAAGAAATTGAAACCACCTATCGCGAACAAATGGACGGCATCTATAAAAACATTCAAGTCCAACTCGGCGATGTAGATAAACGACTTATCTATGCTCACCCTAAATATGTTGCAGGAATGCTCGATTTTATCATCGAAGACTTTACCAAGAGTCGAATCCAATATGGCGATGACACTATTGGCGCGATGGTAGTATGTAACTCCGCTATCGAGGCAGAGGGTAAACCGAACCAAGCTCGCGAACTCTTTAATCAGTTTAATGCTAAGTATGGCGACAAACTTAAGGCAGCCCTAATCACTAATGAAGAGGGCGACAAAGAATCTCGTAAGAACCAGATTCGTGACTTTAAAGATGGCAAGATTGATATCCTGTTCGTGTTTAATATGCTCCTAACAGGTTTTGACTGTCCACGCCTTAAGAAACTCTATCTCGGTAGAGTGATTAAAGCACATAATCTGCTCCAGACACTTACTCGCGTCAACCGTCCATACAAGAACTTCCGCATGGGTTATGTAGTAGATTTTGCGAACATTCAACACGAATTTGATGTTACTAACCAAGCCTACCTCGAAGAACTTAAGGGCGAGTATGGCGAGGGCTTAGATGATGACCCGAATAATATCTTCGGTTCAATCTTTATGAGCCGTAAAGAGATTGAAGACGAAATCAGACGCGTAAAGGAAGCCGTCTTCGACTATACGCTAGACAACCTCGAAACCTTAAGTAGTCAGGTGTCGCAAATTCAAGACCGCGAAACCTTGAATGACCTACGCAGAGCATTGGAATCCTCTCGCGAACTCTCCAACCTAATCCGCCTATTTGGTCACGAAGACCTCTTAAAAGAACTCGATTTCAAGCAGCTCGGCAAGGCTCTTAATATCGTCAGCGACAGGATTGCATTACTAAATATGCAGAAAGCTCTAACTGATAGTGCGGATATGTCCGAACTCGTGAATACCGCGATTGAGGACGTGATGTTTAACTTCGAGAAGATTCGTGAAGAAGAACTCAAGCTCGCCGCCGAGGACTGTCAAGTATTAGTAGGCAAAACTCGCAAAGCATTTGGCGAAAACTGGGACCCGAAAGACCCTGTCTATTTGTCTCTATACGAAGCATTCCTAGAGGTAATGCGTAAGCAAAACATCGCCCAGCAAGAGCTAGACTTTAACGGCGAGAAGCAGAACGAGTTTAATCGCCAGTTCGAAGACATTTTGAAGAAGATTACAGAGCTAAACCGCAAGAACAATATGCTTGCCGACAAATACCATGGCAACCAAAAGGCGGCTCGTGTCGATAAAAGATTGAGCGTCTATTCTGGCGGGAATATCGGCGATCCAGTCGCCCGCTTCAACATCTTAGACAATGCAACCAAGAACCTAGACGAACAAATCCTCAAGAACTCAGGCATTCTCAATTCTGAGGGCTACTTTAAGGGTCAAGTCCAACAATCTGTCCTAACATCGTTTGATAAAGTTCACACCGACATCAGTTATCCTGCGCTAGAATATGCGACAGACCAGATATTTGATGAATATATCAAAGAATACAAAGGCGAGGAGTAATTATGGAGTTAAATTATACCCAAAAAATCAAGGAATTAATCGATAACCTAAAGGCGCGCTGTAACAGCGCAGGTCTTGGTGGCGATGGTAACGAATATAAGGTTATTACACAGAGCTTTCTCTACAAGTTCCTAAACGACAAGTTCTTACACGATGTCGTCAAAGTAAAGCCGGAGCTAGCAGACGCTTCCAATATTACCGAAGCTCTAGAGTCTATGAGTGAAAACGATTACAACCTCATGCTCGCAAGGCTCGGCGGTGGCTCAGCAAAACTCAAGCCAGAACACCTCATCACGACTCTGTTTAACCGTCAAAACGAGAGCGAGTTCCATAAACTATTTAATGATACACTCCACGACATCGCCGTTATGAACACAGGTACATTTTCCGTCCATACTGACGAGGGTACTGATGTTCTCCTGTTCGACAACGAACTATTTAACTCTGTAAGCGATAGTAGCAAACGTAATTCTCTTGCTCGTGCAGTTATCAACCTACTCGCCAACGAAAAGCTAGATTTCTCGATGGCTTTTGACCAAGGCTTCGACTTCTTCTCCACCATCTTTGAATATATGATTAAGGACTACAACGCAAACGGTGGCGGTGTTTATGCTGAGTATTACACCCCTCGTTCAGTTGCTCGTATTATGGCAGACATCCTAGTCGGAGACGAGAAGCCAGAAAACGTAAAGATTCTCGACCCAAGTGCGGGGTCAGGTACACTCCTTATGAGTATCGCCCATAAGATTGGCTCGGAAAATTGTAGCATTTACTCGCAGGATATTTCCCAGAAGTCCTCAAACTTACTCCGCTTAAACCTCATTCTGAACAACCTTGCCCACTCAATCTCCCACGTAGTTGAGGGTAATACGGTTACTCATCCAGCTCACCAAAATATCGTCAAAAACGAGGGTTTTGACTACATCGTGAGCAACCCGCCTTTCAAGCTAGACTTCTCTGAATATCGTAATGAAATAGCGAATAGTGAGGCTAATGCCGAGAGATTCTTCGCAGGCGTACCGACTATTCCGAATAAAAAGAAAGAGTCGATGGCGATTTACCTACTCTTTATTCAGCATATTATGCACTCGCTAGGTGAGCATGGTAAAGCTGCCGTAGTCGTACCGACGGGCTTTATTACTGCGCAGAGCAGTATTGAAAAAGCTATCCGCGAAAGATTGGTTGAAAGGCATTGGCTAAAAGGTGTTGTGTCTATGCCATCAAACATCTTCGCGACTACTGGCACAAATGTTTCAGTAGTGTTCATCGACAAAGATGGCGGCGATAAAATCACGCTCGTTGACGCTTCTAAGCTTGGCGAGAAGATTAAAGAGGGTAAAAATCAGCGCACCATTCTCTCGCCAGAAGAAGAAAGGCAGATCGTCGAGGCATTTAGTAGCGACGAAGGCATAGAAGACTTCTCTGTGCATCCAAAGATCGAAGAAGTTAAGCAGAAGAATTACTCGCTCTCCGCAGGACAATACTTTGAAATAAAGATTCAGCATGTCGACATTACGGAAGACGAATTCAAGAGTCGCATTACTGATTATCAGAACGAACTAGATAGCCTGTTTACAGAATCAGACGGACTCGGTCGTAAAATCAAGGAAAATCTCGGGAAGCTAAATTATGAAAAATAGCATCGATATAAGATATGACCTCTTAGACTTCTTCTATAAGAATAATCCGTCTTATGTCTGCACGCTAGATTATAAATTTGAAGATCGCAACATGGTAGCTGCTGAAGCACGATACCTAGAGGATAAAGGACTTATTGAAGTAATCCAAAGAAGAATGAGCGGCGATGTCACTGCAAGGATTACAGCTGACGGCATAGACTGCCACGATGACGCTTCGTTTAGCAAGAACTACAGTAAGTATGTTTCCCATAATTCAATCATGGAGTATGAAATTAATCAGAACATAATCAGCGTCAAGATAAACAAGGCTCTTTATGGTCACATAAAGCGTTATTTGAACACAGCTGATTATTATCATGCCGTTGAAGAATCCTACAAAATAGTAAGAAAAATGCTAAACGATAAGCTTGGCTCGGAAAAAGCAACAGAGGCTTTTAGTAAACAAAACTGCAATAAAGTATTAGGGTGCAAATACGAACAGGGCTCAATCAATGGTGATTTATACGACGCCATAAAGTATCTTCATATGTCCGTCCAGTTCTTTAGAAATGTTTACTCACACCAAGAGGCGCATGATATCGAAAAGAACTATGCTCTCCAGAGTATAAGCCTTGCAAGTCTCGCTCTCGATTTTCTAGGAGATAAAAAATGATACAGGAAAAATTGGGCAACATCGTTTCCTTTCAAAGAGGCTACGATTTAACGCATGGACAAATGCACAAAGGTAATATTCCCGTAGTCGGTTCAAGTGAAATAATAGGTTGGCACGATATAGCAAAATGCGAGGCACCTGCGCTTTTGATCGGTAGAAGTGGTACTGTAGGACGTCCACAATATTACGATTGTGCGGTCTGGCCACATAACACTACTCTTTTCGTGACGAACTTTCATGGTAATAACCCAAAATACTGCTATTACTTGTTACAAAATTTGAATCTTGAAGACTACGCAAACTCCTCTGGCGTACCAACACTCAATCGAAACTTTATTGAGCCACTTCAGGTTGAATATCACGAAAAAGCTGAGCAAAGCAAGATAGTCGATGTCCTAGAAGCCATTGACGAGAAAATCTCAACCAACAACAAGATTATCGAAACCTCGGAAAAACTCATGCGTGAGATTTATGATTATTGGTTTATGCAGTTTGATTTTCCTGACGAGAACGGTCGCCCATACAAATCTTCTGGCGGAGAGATGGTTTACGATGAAAAACTCAAGCGAGAAATCCCGAAAGGGTGGAGCGTGAAGAGAGTTGACGAATTATGTGAAGTGAAAACTGGTAAAGAAGATGCCAACTTCTCTGTACCAGACGGCGACTACAAGTTTTTCACTTGCGCAGACGAACCATTGCGATGTAACACACCTTGTTTTAGTGGAAAATCTATTCTTATAGCAGGCAATGGAAACTTTAACGTAAAGCATTATGATGGCAATTTTAATGCGTATCAGCGAACCTACGTTTTGCAACCAGGCGATGAGTTTTACGGAATCACTTTTATTGAGGCGAAAAATAAAACTGAGTTGTTCACGAAAGGCTCAAATGGCTCAATAGTGAAGTTTATCACTAAGGGTGATGTTGGCGGTATCTCTGTTCTTACAAGTCCTAGGGCAATGGAATTATATGAAACATTTAATACGATATTAGCAGAAATAGATGCAGTACAAAGCGAGAACGAAAAGCTTGCTTCTCTCCGCGACTGGCTACTGCCAATGTTAATGAATGGGCAGATTAAGGTTAGCGACTAATGGACACAATCTCGCTACGCTTCACTAATAATTTCGCACCCGAATGTGGAACTATTGAAGCGCACGAAACAATAATTCGCGAGAAAGGCTACGTCTGGTACGGAAAAATGGGCACAGCTGTCTCCAAAAAAGCCGCAGAGATGATTATGGCGAACAAAGAGCCGAAGTTCCTACTTATACATAGTGGGTATCCAGAGCGATACTGGGTATACGTGGAAGAGATTAGTAAAAATACACCAAAGCCGTCAGAGTTCCCGTCATATTACGCCGACAAAGCCGACCGAATCGGAACGTGGTTTAAGGTTACGAAATTCGAAAACGCCAACAGCGATATTATGTCAAAATGTTCGGTCCTCTCTTCGGGAGCCTCGCTTTCTGAAGCTTCAAAGCACAGTATGAGCCCATACTTTATGATTCATGTTGCCGAGACTAATAAATATGATTGAGAACTTATAAAATGACGTCTAGCATATTAAAAGAGAATGTAGCCGCAGATATTAAAAAAATTACAGAACGACAGAAGGTCTTATTTTTAGACGTTCTAGATAAAGAGTGCGAAGATTGCTTATTAGCTATCGATGAGAAAAAGCTAAAACACAAGGAAACACTAATTTTACTGAAACAATCCTTATCCACAATAAGAAATGCAGAAAAAAATCTCACTTCTTTTAACTTTGTAGATTCATATACGTTGCTTAGATCAGGAATGGAATACTATATTATGGCTACGATGATCGAAGAAGACGAAAATGTTTTCAACGAGTTTATCAAAATGACAAAGACCGGCAAGCAACTTAGTCGCACTTACACAAAACCATCCCAACTACAAAAACGATTCAGCGAATTCCTTTACAATAATGATCCAAATATAACAGAAGAAATAAAGCCAAATGATATTAAAAATACACTCCAAGGATCATACGATATTCTATGCAAAAGTGCACATGCTAACCTAAATGTAATTCTCTATACCGTAATGGACGGAGTGGAATATAAAGAATTCCTACGAACGCTTATGTCGATGACTTTATATCATGTAAAATGGTTTTTACACTTTGTTATTTTACATTTTTCTCACAAAAAGACAAAAATAAGTGACGAGGTCGCGCTCAAGACATATGCAATGCAAGAGCTAAAGCTAGTAGCTTTATTAGAGATTCATAACCTTGATTTTAAGAAATACCAGCAAATGATGTACATGGACACAATTAATAAAAAGTATCACGAAGAGTCTCAGGCGGAGTTCGAGAAATACAAAAAAGAATTTCACGAAGAGAAAATATCTGACGAGCAAATACTTAAAGCTTTCGAATCCCTAGCTAAAGATTATATGGGGGTCGCCGCCTAATGGCTAACGAGGTAAAAAAGATTCTAGAACACTATCTTTTTAAAAATGGAGACAATCTTGCTTTTAGTGTAGATTTATTTGGTGTCAGCCAAGACGAATGTCATGAAATTCTTCGTAATTGGCATCCTTTCGAACGACCTGACATATATTCTACAAACGAAAATGCCATATACGGTATTGAGCATTTCGAATATGACGCTCATAGACACGGGAGAAAAGGAAGCCAAAGTAGCAAAGAGCAGCACAGCATAAAACAGTCAATAGATGCCGAAATCCGAGAAAAATTCGAACATCAAGACGTCGTAAGTTCTTTTCGAAGCATGAGTTCGAAGGCGAACGAAGAATATTATAAAAGCAGCTTCATAAAAACATTCACAGAACATTACGCAAGGGTCGAAGAATATAAGAAACATATCGCATCCGAATTAAATATTAGCTCTAAGGATATATCAATTTGGTTCATCGCAGAAGACATGACGCCGCTAGGAACTTACTTTATATGTCGCAATAGACCAAAACAAGGATCGGAACCAGCATTCCCGATATTCTTTCCTGAAATAGAAAAGCTTTTTCTAGAAAGTACCAAAATCGACGGCATTATTTTTGCCGATAATTGCAACAAAGTATTATCCCTAGTAAAAAGAAATATTTCTTCAGTCGAGGCCCTAAAAAGATATCATCGCTATCGTGGCGAACCATTATTCTTCTTTGAGCCCAAAATAGCAAGTACCGCAATTAAAATTTTTAACGTAAAAAAATAATGTTTCTCCCACTCCGCACCTTAAATATTCTTACTCCTTATCCTCTATGAAGACCTTTTATGAAACTACAAGGTACGCACACTTCTCAAATAATTAATTGCAGCAATCCTCGCATAGTGTCGTATTCTTTTGGATCTATGAACCCGGGCGGGGCATAAACAATGCGCCGTCGTTTCCTGCCGGAAACCGGGCATTGGGCGAACCCGCGTGATTCCTCGTCACATCCGAGCCCGGCAATGAAGAATTAAAAAAGAACCCTTGCGGGTCTTTTCAAATTCTTCATGGTGAGCCGGGTGGGACTCGAACCCACGACACCAAGCTTAAGAGGCTCGTGCTCTAACCAGCTGAGCTACCGGCCCATGACTCACCTTTGGATGAAATCTTGAATTATTATACCAAAGTTTTTGGATTTTAGCAAGAGATTGCGGTAAAATAAACATAAGATGGAAAATACTTCTCCCGCAACAATCAAAAATAATCATGATCATACTAACCTTTTGGCTGTCCGCGAATACGTAGATGACCTCGTAAAATACTGCTTCGGCATTTATGCATCTTTCCAGAAGACACAGGCCGAAGAGGAACAGCGCAATGAACGTTTAAAGCTAGAATACCGTGAGTACCAGTTCCGCAAGAGTTACAGTGCACACTGCGATGTAACGATTTATGGCGGCGGCCAGCATACGGACTTCAAGGACTATGCTAGTTTTCAATCTGCCCTACTTGGCGGGATGATTTTGGAGCTCGATTATTTGCAGATTAGCCTAAATTTGAGCCATTATGTTGGCAAATACGATAGTCGCGACGAGCATCAGCATGAGTATACGATTCGTTTCGAACCATCGAAGTCCTACTTCTTATATACGGCGAATATGGATGATCAGAATATGAATATTATTGAAACCCAGATAGAAGAACGCCTGAATTCCTTCCCTGCTTCGGTTACGATATTCTCAAAGAAAGGTATGTAAATGTACGGAGTACCAATTCATAGCGAAAACAAAATCATCACCAAAGACGACCTGATTGAGATTTTTAATAAGGTAAATGAAGAAGTCGAGAAGTGTCGCAAGATTAATGCGGAAGAAAAGGCGGAAAACGAGAAGCTAAGCTACGAATATCAAAAGTGGACGATGTGGAATTATTCCGACCACGTGCGCTGGATGATTGATTATTATGATAATCGCCAGGTGACTTACGATGATTTTCAGAGCTTTTTGACCGTATTCAAAAATCAGGCTTACATGATTAAGTGGGTGCATGTTTACTGCTCCGTGAACTACGGCATCAAAGCCGAAGGCAGCCACGAAGTTGAGCATATTAGCAACAACATCACGATGAATATCCGCGAAGATAGGCTTGAGGTAGAGTCCAGCATCAGTAGTAAAGATCCGCGCATGACGGAGGTCTACGACTTTATTAGCCAGAAGATTAATAATGCCCCAACAAAGATGGATCGTATTGTGAAGCAAAAAGAGCTAATTATTATGAAGATTGGCTTTGCGCTTGGGCTATTGCCGGCGATTATCGTGGTATTTGCGAGCATCTTTATTCCGCAGCTGCACGATTTCTATAATCAGCATTTCTACTTCTTCCCGCTTTTGATTCTGTTCCTTGGTTTTATCTTTGCGATTTTCCTCGGCGGCGCACGTACAAGCAAAAGCTACAACAAGATTATCCCGAAAAAATACGACCGCTACGACGCCAACTCTGGCAAGAGCGTTTATAATGACGATCTAAAAACTTTGTCCGAGACGAGCGATGTTTTGATTGGCCATAAATCCGATATCGGCACAGAAC
Organism: Candidatus Saccharimonadota bacterium; assembly: GCA_017541245.1. Taxonomy (GTDB): domain Bacteria; phylum Patescibacteriota; class Saccharimonadia; order Saccharimonadales; family Saccharimonadaceae; genus UBA2834. Next base: position 59,404 of record JAFXZL010000008.1, on the reverse strand, counting down.
GACGCCGCATCGCCGAAGATGAAAAGCGCCTCACAAAGATTATTCCGATTCTACTTGGCGTGGCAGCCGTGATGACGCTAATTGCATTCTTTATTACGCGATGACTTGGGAGATTGCGAAATGGATAATCCTAGCGGTGGTGTTTATTTTTGCGTTCACCGCGCTGACGGGTGCGCCATATGTGCCATCAAAGGTTTCTGAACTGCGTAAGGCATTCAAGAAGCTCTATCCACTTGGCAAAAAGGATTTATTGGTAGACCTTGGCTCCGGCGATGGCGTGGTGTTAAAAGTCGCAAATGAGTTTGGCGCACGCGGTTTCGGTGTAGAGCTAAATCCATTTTTGGTGCTATTTACAAAGTTACGATTCCTGCGCAACCACGATATACAAATAAAAATGGGTAATCTTTTTAAGATTGATTTTCCCGCCAAAACAACCGTAGTTTATATCTTTGGCGACGACCGCGACATTTCCAATATGATTACCGCCGTGCAAAAACAGGCGAATCGCATCGGCAAAGATTTATTCGTGATTTCGCATGGTTTTGAGATTCCAAACAAAAAGCCGGTAAAAAGATACCGGGCTTATTTGCTGTATAAAATCACTTGCGTGCACGACGGCGCGTCTGCTTAGTTTTCTTCTTGGTTTTTGGTTTAGTTTTGGCTGGATTCTCAATAAAATCATCTTCCCTTAGCACGTACTGCCAGGCAAGTTTTTCACTCACAAGGAGGAAGTGACTCTCGCCGTCTTCTTCGTAAAAGTTGATTGGCATTTTGACGGTATTGTAAACATCTAGAAGCTCATCAAAATCTTTCACCGTGGAGACATTGAGGCCTTTAATTTTTGGCGCTTTGTCGATGTCGACGATAATATTATCGTATTCTTCACGAAGTTTGCTTACCGTGAATTCATAGCGATGCGTACGGCGCGCAACAATAGTATCAACGATCATCTTGACGATGAGATAAATGGTGCCGACGGCCAACAGTAGGCCGGCGAGGCGGCAGAAGCGATGCTCGCCAGTTTCGACGCTGATGTATTTTGTATAGATTTTGCCGTTATTATCGGTATTGGTCTCGATAATAATATCGATAGACTCTTCGGCGAGTGGAATGGCAAGGCTAATCTCGGAGTCAAGCAGGGCCGGGCGATCCATGATCTCGGTCGTAAAATCGCCAGAGATTAACATAGAAACTTTTAGTGAGCCTTTGGCGGCAAGACCGTATTCTTCACGAAAAGCCTCGAGATATTTAGCATATTGCGCATAATCGATATCTACATGCTCCGTAATGACAAGTTTTTGGCTATTATCTATACTGGCCTGTTTTTCTTCGGTTAGATTGTAAGTCTTGGTCCAGTACTTCTCGCCATTATCACGTTCGGCACCGATAGTTGCAATAAACTGGTAAGAATAGTCACCAGAAACCGGCGCAGTAAAGTTGGCCTGGTATTTGTAGTAAGCAGGGATTTGTTCAACTAGACCAGCCAAATACGTATCGCCAGATTTTAATTCGGTCTCCTCAAGAAAATTGCCCTCTTTGAGCTTCACGGAATAATCGATATCGCCGCCCTCTTTGTAGCCAAAGTGGACTTCTTGCTGCGTCGCAAAACCAGAAAGAACCAAATATGCACTCGTAACGGCAAAAACCGCAATCGTGCAAATACGGAAAATGATTTGTGGGTAGTTTGTTTTTTGTTCTTCCTGCTTCTTCTGCATTTATTCCTCCCGACTGAATGCTTCGTTTAATAATATTGTAGGATATCCGACGTAATAATTCACGATTTCGACGCGGCCAAGGACACTTTCTGGATCAACAAGATAAAGATCGGCGTTACCCGCGTTATCGCCCTTGGTGCGATAATATGTACCGCTGCGCTGTTTGACGACTTCCGTGACGCGATGCGCAATTATTTCGTTGCCGCGTTTAAAGACGATGATGTCGTCGGTCTTGATATCTACGTCCGAGCGATAGATTAGCGCATCGCCACGTGAGATGGTCGGCTTCATAGAGTTAGACGCGATAGCAATCATACGGTACGGCGTAATGCCGGAAATGATGACTGCATAGGCAGCCAAAATAACGATGATCGGAATAGTAAGGAAGCTAATACTGAAGCGTCTAGCTTTTTTGATATGGCGCTCGGAGTATTTTTCGTGGTGTAAAACTAAGATAAAACATAGTAACGGCGTTGCGATAGTGAAAATTAGAGATAATGCCCCGCCGAGTTGCGGCTGATACGGGATAATTAACGGTGCCATAACGATGATTACGTGGTAAATAATGGCCGGAATTAGGCTAATTCGGAGTGAAAAATAGGTGCAAATTAGTTCTGTAGCGAGAATTCCGCATAATGTTGTAATTATTACAACGATTGGTGTGGAGCTTTGCATAAATGTTGTAAAATCTACAACAGTAGTGAAGCTAATGAGTGTCGATAGCGCGATAAATGCCGCGATTAATTCCCATCTTTCGCGATGATTAGCTAGTAAAGTGTACCGAAATAGCTCGATTGCGATAATAAAACCAAAAATTGGAATCGAAATCCAGGAGAATTCGACTTTGTGCATGCCGACAAAGCTCCCAACGACAAATAGTAGGATGCCAATCAGCAAAAAGTGCAGCACCACTAGTCTTGTTGTGGAAAAACGCAGGATACTTTTGTCAGTTTTGAAGCCGATTGTTGATAAAGTAAAGATTTCTAATGCGATAATTGCGATTAACCAATAGATTAATCGCACAATCATTTCTGCGCGAGACAAGAATAGTTCAAAAATCAAAAACATCGCCAAAAAGGCGATTAATGTGACAATGATAGTTTTTTGACTACGCTTGATTTGCATGACAAGAAAAGCTGGCTCCACGCGGATACTACGTGGAGCCCCGTTAATATATTAGACTGCCTGAACGAATTCAAATTCAGCAAATGTAGAGACGTCGATGCCGCCTTCTGGCTGGACGAAGCCTTCTTCTGGCTCGTAGCTGATTTTGATCATGATGTTTTTGACGTTGCTACCGACATTATGGTTGATAGCGGCGGCGATTTCGCTTTCGCTGCCAGTAAAGACCTGGTCATTATCGAAGGTGACGGCATATTTGATGTAATCTTCTTCTGAACCCTCAAAGCTTGGCATGCGAATCGTGTCTAGGATTGCATTGTAATCACCGGTGTTGATGACATCTAGGGAGGCGAGATAATATTCGCCCGCTTTATCAAAGTGGACTGAGACATCGAAGCGATCATCACTAATAGTAATAGATTCGGCTTTAACGCTGCCCTCACCTAACTGATAGCTATCAGCATCGAGAGAGACAAAATATTGTTTTTCGCTAGAATAATTGGCGCCGTTAAGGTCTAGTACCTGCGAGTAGGTAGCAAAACCGACTGACATAAATAATAGCGCAAAGGCTAGTACGCCAATGATGGCGAAGTGAATGCTCTTTTGTTTTTCCATTTTTGTATCCTTATTTGACTTTTGCCTATAGATTAGCATAAGCGTCGTATTTTGGCAAGTTTTAGCGTATAATAGGCTTATGTTAGTTGTAGGTTTTTTACAGTGGTGGTACACGCGCGGTTGGATGGGCTTTGCGCAAGGACTACTCGATAAGATTCGAAGTCTAGCCGACTTCTTCTCTCTAGGCTTATTATTAAGAACACTTTTCTACCCATTTAGGCAGATTTCCGCCTACTCCGATGACAATGCTTCCATTCAGAAGCAAATCAGCGCATTCTTCGATAAACTACTTTCGCGCACAATTGGCGCAGTAGTACGTCTTGGCATTCTAATCTTTGGCATTCTAGCGATTACCGTGGAGGCTGGCCTAGGCGCAATCCTTGCATTCGCGTGGCCATTCATACCATTAATACCAATCGTCGCGGTATTCTGCGCAATTGTGGGGGTCGTATGAACAATAATTACAACTACAACTCGCTCCGCGCAAAAGAGGCTCGTCTAGGCAAGATTTTTGAGCATTGGTTTATCCGCACGATGATGAAAATTACCGTCGTAGCATTAGTTGCAGCTGCGGTATATTTGAGATTCGCATTGCATACGTCGCTGTGGTGGCTATTATTTGGCCTAGCAGTGATGCTTGCGATGTTCCTCGCTTGGCACAAGTACGAATTACTCCGCCCTGCTACTGGTAAGGCCGACGATATTAATAATATTTTGTCGCGCGACTTACTTGTTGCGATGGGTAGAAAGCCAAATTCACGCAAGCTTGCAACCGTCGCCTGCAAGACGCAGAGCGGTAGTTTCTTGGCACTTCGTTACGCAATTACTCCATCCCTGCTCGAGATCCTAGCAGCAGATTTACCAGAAGATCCAACGCCGATTTACGAGAAAGCGCGTGAGATTATGCAAAAGACCGATGCCGAGCAGATTGCTGGCGGCATGATTAGCCTCGCGATTATTGAATGTCATCCAAATCATGAAGATATCTTGAAGCGCATGAAGCTTTCGATTGATGACCTGTATGGCGGCATTACTTGGTATAACTACCTGCACGGTCTAGTAAAAAGTATGAAGAAGCCTCGCCACACCGGTGGCATGGGTCGCGATTTAATGTTTGGCTACACGCCACTTTTGCAGAATTTCGCAATTAATATTTCCCGCTCACGCGAGGGCATGATTAAGGAACAAGTTCACCTTGCGGCGCATGATGAAATTGTCGACAAAATGGTACAGACATTCTCGAGTGGCGGCCGCCAAAACGTAGCTTTGATTGGTCCAGACGGTAGCGGTCGCTCTACGATCGTGACGGCGTTTGCGGACAAGATTTTGAATGCGGATAGCAAGATTTCTTCTCGTTTGAAGTTCCGCCAAATCTTTAAGCTTGATGCGGCAGCCTTAATTGGTTCTGCTGGTGAGCGCGGCGAAATCGAACGTCTCGTACGCAACATTTTGGCCGAGGCCTACATGGCAAAGAATGTGATTATTTGGCTCGATAATGCGCAGTTATTCTTTGAAGAGGGCGTTGGTTCGGTGGATATTGCAAACGTGCTCTTGCCGATTCTTGAGGGCGGCAAGCTTCGCATGATTCTTACTTTGGACGAGCAAAGATTCTTGGAGATTTCCGCAAAGAATAGCGCTCTTGCGAATGCTCTGAACAAGATTATGGTAGCAGAGGCTAGCAAAGAAGAAACTATCAAGATTATGCAGGATCACGTGCCGGAACTTGAATATCAGCACAATGTTATTTATACACACTGGGCTTTGACGGAGGCATATCGCTTGTCTGAGCGCTACGTGCATGACTTAGTAATGCCTGGACGCGCATTAAACTTGCTTGAATCTGCCGCAGGACACGCCGAATCTGATCGCTTCGTAACGGAAAAATCCGTTCAATCCGCGATTGAAAAGACCTATGGCGTAAAAATGCAGTCGACACAAAACGAGGAAGATAAGTCACGGTTGCTCAACATGGAAGAATTAATCCATGAGCGCATGATTGACCAAGAAGGCGCCGTAAAGGCCGTGGGCGACGCTCTACGTCGCGCTGCGGCAGGCGTACGTAATGAGAATCGCCCAATTGGTACATTCCTCTTCTTAGGTCCTACCGGCGTAGGCAAAACCGAGCTCGCTAAGGCGCTGAGTGAAGTATACTTCCATGGCGAAGGTACGATGATTCGCATCGATTTGAACGAGTTCGTATCTGCCGATGATGTTTCGCGCTTAATTGCCGATGGCGCAACGGACGAGCTAAGCCTGACCTCGCAAGTAATGAAACATCCATTTGCTGTTGTGCTTCTAGACGAAATTGAAAAGGCGCATCCGCAAGTGCTAACTACCCTGCTCCAGCTGCTCGATGAAGGCATTCTGCGCGATATTAAGAACCGCGAAGTTAGCTTCCGCGATACAATCGTAATCGCAACGAGTAACGCGGGCGCAGATAAGATTCGTGACTATATCGATCAGGGTCTTTCGATGACCGAAGTCAAAGATGAACTCACAAATGAACTCATTAAAACCGGCGCATTCAAGCCAGAATTTTTGAACCGCTTCGATGAAATATGTGCCTTTGAACCACTTTCGAAAGAGGCTTTGATTCAGATTATTGATTTGATATTGAAGGGCGTAAACAAGACTCTAGAACCGCAGAAGATTAGCGTCACAGTTGATGAGGGCGGCAAGAAGCTACTTGTTGATGCAGGCTATGATCCAAAGCTCGGCGCTCGCCCAATGCGTCGTATCGTACAAAAGACCGTAGAAAATATCGTCGCCAAGAATGTCCTTAGTGGCGAAACAGATAGTGGCGAGAAGATCCACATCACCACCGAAATGATTCGTAACGAATTAGCTAATTAATCAAGTATTTATTAGAAGCTTTCTTTGCGGATAGTTTCGATGATATTTTGTTTCTTTATTGCGCGGACCGAATAGCGCATGATTGCCGCAACGAGTATTCCGACGGATGTAATCGAGATAATTACTGCGTTCCACGGGAAGATCCAGCCGAAGTCCGTTGCCGCAGCGTCAAATAATTGTGAAATACCATACGAAACTAATAGGCCAATCGGGATACCAATCATCAAGGCGCGCGTAGAATACATAATACTTTCGAGGCGAATCATGCGGTTAAACTCCTTATTAGTCATGCCGACGGATTTTAGAATAGCAAATTCTTTCGCGCGCAAGGCTACGTTGGTCGTGATGGTATTAAAGATATTCGTCACGCCGATCAATGACACGATAATAATGAATCCATAGGTGAGGATTTCGGCAAGAAGAATAATATTCTTTAGTACGCGTGTTGTTTTCTCCATATTTTCGAAATAGTAATCGCCATATTCGTCGCGGGTAGATTCTAGGGCTAGATACTGCTCGATTTTATCGCTCTTATTCTCGTCGGCGATATACATTTCGCCGGATTCATCCGGTAGGAAAATATTATCCATATGATAATAGTCTTCGGATATGTATAGAGTCGGAAGTACATAACTACTCTTATGGTGTCCAAGCGGAGTGGCATCCTCGGAGATTGTAGTGATTTCTATTTCTTCCACCTTCTCTTCTGGAACGTAAACGGTTATATATTGATTCTCTACTATTTCTTCGAGTTCTTCTTCGGTGGTTTCGGTGTCGTCGTTGTAAAAGTCATCAATGATAACATCACCGTCCTTTATGGCATCTTTTACGAGCTTCTTCTTTTCGACATATTTGACCGTTTTAAGATTCAACTTGTCTCCGGCTTTTAGCGATGTGGCTCTGCCGATTCTTGGACTTCCGTCGCTCGCATATGCAGTAATAGTATCGAAAAGAATTGCTGCGTGAGAGAGATCCGCGTTCTTCTCTCCAGCATTTTTAGCGAAACGCGCAAATTCATCGCGGGATACGACTACGGTCTGGACAGATTTTTTACTATCGATAGGACCTTCGTTGTCATCATGAATAATCGGTAGACGGCTATAGGTTGCATATTCTTTGAGATCAAACTTTTTTACCAAGTCTTCATATAATCCATCATCGCCGCCCTCAACTATAACGTTTGCGCCGGTAAAACTGATGAAGAAATCAATGATTTTGTGATTGTAATCCATGAACGAAACAACACTAATTAGCGCTACTACGCTTAAGACGATCGATATTACCGTTGTGCGATATTTTTGGCGACTTCGCTTGAGATTCTTACGCGCAATTACACCACCCATGCCCCAAATTTTGCGAGTTAGTTTGGACGTGCGGACTTTACGAGCTTTGATTTTTACGTCTTGGTTACTGCGAAGCGCATAGATTGGACTATAGCGACTAGCAACAATTGCCGGCGAAGCGGCGGATAAGAATACAATAATTAGGCCGACAACAAAACAAATGACAATGGCTTGCCACGGGATGAAGAATAACATTTTTGAACCAATAATCGTCATGATATCAACAAGAAGATTATTGACGATTAGCACTACGCCCAAGGTCAACAACGCACCAAGAAGTAAGCCGAACGGGAGCGCGGCTAGACCAATCAATAGTGCTTCCTGGTAGACCATGCGACGGATTTGGCGCGGACGAGCACCAACGCTCGAAAGCATACCAAATTGGCGTACGCGCTCTGTAATCGAGATGCTGAATGAGTTCCTGATAATGAATGCCGCAATGACAGCCATGGTGCCGATAGCTAGCGTACTCAGAGACATAAATAAAATTCTTCCGGTCTTGCCAAGATCACCTTCAAAAATTTGCAAATCTATATTTACGCGAACGGTTACCATGTCGCAGCCGGCATCACCCAAGGCGCGGGTCTGCATCCTCTCGTCGTTTTCCGTACTATCAAAATCTTTATATTTTAGAAACACGTTATATACATGTTCTTCGTCGCGAACAATATCCTTTTGTTCTACAACCTTGTAACTTTCTTTTGGATATGGACCGATCCAATATAGATGCTTTACGCCCTCTTCATCAATAATTTCGCTGACATGCTCGGAATAATACATTACGTTGTAGTACTTTGATTGTTCGAGTAATTCAATTTTGTCACCCGGAACGTCTTCGTACATTATGTGATAATCGCCATATCTACTACGCGCATCTTCGACAACCGAATACCAAATACTCGTAGCGACACCAATGACCGTCAAAATTAAAGTAATAGAAAGCGCAACGCCTACAATTGTTACGGCGGTACGGACACGGTTTTGTTTGAAATTGACGAGGTTAAGCCGCGTTAGAACTTTCATTCTCGGCCTCAACTTCGCGTTCTATTTCTTCTAGTTCGGCGATTTCTTCAGCATCGGTTGGCTTCGCGGCGGGAGCAGGAGTTGGAGCTGAGGCTGGAGCAGGAGTAGGCGCCGGCGCTTCGTGCTGCAGTTTGTCGGAAATTATTTTGCCATCTTCGAAAGTAATAATACGATCGGCCTGTGCCGCAATATTTGCGTCATGCGTGACGAGAATTACAGTTTGATTATATTTCTTGTTTGCGGTCTTAAGTAACGAAACGATTTCGTCACTGGACTTTTTATCCAGGTTGCCTGTTGGCTCGTCGGCTAGGATAATCTTCGGGCGATTAAATAAAGCGCGACCGATTGCAACACGTTGTTGCTGACCACCAGAAAGCTGATTTGGTAGGTTTTTAACGCGATCGGAAAGGCCAAGCGTTTCGATTAAATCTTTCAAATATTCTTCGTCGATTTTTTTATTGCCAAGATCGCACGGGAGCGTGATATTTTCGGAAACATTCAGAACTGGAATGAGATTATAGAACTGGTAAATAATGCCAACTTTTTCGCGACGAAAAACTGCGAGTTTGTCGGAATTGTATTTGGAAATATTTTCGCCATCAATTATGATGTCGCCCTTAGTAGGATTATCTACCCCGCCAATCATATGAAGTAATGTGGATTTGCCAGAACCAGAGGCGCCAACGATGGCAAGGAACTGCCCTTCCGGCACAGAAAGAGAAACGTCATCTACGGCTTTTACAAGATTGTCGCCTTTACCGTAAGTTTTGATAAGATGGCTAATTTCCAAAATGTTCATGCTTTTATTATACTTCTTTCCTTAAATATTGTCGTTACGGATGGTCTCGATAATGTTCTGTTTTGAAACTTGCTTAACCGAATAATTCATGATGATCGAGACGAGCAATACTACTGCCGCGATTGCGACCAATGTGGCCTGCCACGGAAATACGTAGCCAAAATCTACGCTATTCGCGAGCGCCTTATATATTGCAAATGAAATTGCGATACCGATTGGCAAACCGATTAGTAATGACTTTAGCGAGTAGAGTGCACTTTCCAGGCGAATCATGCCGTTAAATTCTTTTTGCGTCATGCCGACGGATTTTAGCATCGCGAATTCCTTTGAGCGCAACATGATATTCGTTGTGATTGTGTTAAAAATGTTAGTCACTCCAATTAACGTTATGACGACAATGAAGCCATACAGGAAAATTGATATTAGTAGAAGCAGATTGTTCATAATGCGGCGAGTTTGGGCAACGTTATTCACTAAATCGCCATAGTAGCTACCGTCGTCAGGGCGGTTTTTGTCAAAAATGTTTTGGATTTTCTCTTCAATGTCGTTAGATTTTTTTGAGTTAATAAATAGCTGATAGTTTTTGCGCTGAAAAGTTTGGTCGAACTCTTTTATACCTGAATAATCTTCCGAGACAACATACATTGGCGCGTAATAGTTATTGAATACTTCCGGCCATTTATCGGTCATCTTGGTAATAGTAATGTCGTAAGTAACTTTTTCGTCAGGATCATACGTTTCATTATCTGCATGTATTACGTTTATTTTTACGGTATCTCCAGATTTGAAATCAGTGGTGCGCTTTATCGTATGCTGACTGCCGTACTGCTCGTCGGTGTAGTCATTTAGAATTACCGTATTTTTGTCATCCGATTTTATGCCAACTTGTTTTGCAAATTCTGCAAAAGATTTTTTATCCAGAACGTAAATGCCAATGTCGTCAGTAGCAATTAGGCGAGCAACTACTAACTTATTAATATCTGGCAGTGCTGAAATATCCGAAACATTCTTTTCGCCGGTTGTGACGGCCTGAATGTCATACGAGACACTACCATACTCCATCTCGACTGCGCGTTTGCCGTAATTAAGAAAACTGGCGAGACCAACAAAAGTAGCAATACTCACGACGAGTGAGATTACCGTAGTGCGATATTTTCTGCTACTGCGTCGTAGGTTCTTATCGGCGATAACTCCACCAATGCCAAAGTATTTTTGGATAAGCTTTGAGCTCTTTAGCTTCTTGTTTTTTATCTTCGTATCATAAATGCCGCGAAGAGCCTCAATCGGCGGGATCTTCGCTGCTCTGCGCGCAGACGAGCGACACGACAAAAATACCACGACAAAAGTAAGAATATATACAATAGCAAATATCCAAAATGGAATGACAACACGAATGCCACTCATGTCGCCAACTAGGAATATTTCCGAAGCGAGCGCATTTATGATTTGAACTAGGCATAGAATCGCAATGACGCCAATAATCGTCCCCAGGATAATACCAGCGATTGCAATTATTAATGCTTCAAAATACATTGCGGAACGGATTTGGAAACCGGTGGCACCAATACTACGCAACATGCCAAACTCGCGCGTACGCTCACTGGCGGATATACTGAATGAATTGCGTATCACGAAAATACTCGTAAATACAATAATCGCCACCACGATGCCGGCCAAGCTAAGAACAGTCGTCAAAGTCGTGTCCCCCATAACACCTTCGTAACGTAATAGCTCCGAGTTTGTAATTACTCTAACTTTGTAACCTGTTTCTTTTTGGATATTGCCAACAATACGGTCGCGGATTTCTTGATATTCTTGTGGGTTTTTGTAATAAACCATAATGACGCTATACTCAGCATCGACATCATAGTTATCAGTCTTCTTTATCATAGAGGCGTCAAAATATTCTTCGATATCCGCCTCGATTTCGCCGTAACTAATGCTCTTTACGCCCATCTCGTCACTAAAGCAATGTAGCGCATCTTCCGGTACGTTTACGTACATATCGTGATAGTCGCCATAGCGCGAAATAGCAATATCTTTCATCATCTGCTGAAAACTGGCAAACATGCCGCCCACCGCAATCATAAGAGCGCAAGAAAGAGCGACGCCAATAATCGTAACAATTGTGCGCTTCTTATTTTCCTTAATACTATTCGTCGTAAGTTGAGCAATGATATTCATAGTTATTTGCTCCTTTTATCCTTGACGATTTTGCCATCTTCGAACGTAATTACGCGGTCCGCCTCGGCAGCGATTTTTATATCATGAGTGATCAAAACAACAGTCTTCTGGAAGTCCTTGCTAGCCTTCTTCAGTAGACCAACAACTTCTTTTGAATTGTTTGAATCTAGGTTTCCGGTTGGCTCGTCGGCAAGAATAATGGCTGGGTTGGAAATTAGCGCTCGGCCAATTGCTACGCGTTGTTGTTGGCCGCCAGAAAGTTGATTCGGAAGATGGTCTTTTACGCGCGTCAGTTTTAGCATTTTTAGAACTTGTGCTAGATGTTCTTCGTTGACTTTTTGATGATCGAGCCTAAGTGGTAATGTAATATTATCTACGACATTGAGGGATGGGATGAGGTTATAGAACTGATAAATAATGCCGATTTCGCGCCTACGAAAAATTGCAATTTCGTCATCGGAATGCTTAAAAATGTCCTCGCCGTCAATGATAACTCGGCCAGAAGTTGGGCGATCAACGCCACCCAGTAGATGCAATAGCGTAGATTTTCCCGAGCCAGATGCGCCGATAATAGCAACGAACTCGCCCTGTTTGATTTTTAGCGTTACATCGTCAACGGCAATGACTTTATTGCCACCTTTGCCATAAGCCTTTGTGAGGTTTTCCGTCTCGAGAATATTCATTAGCTTTATTATATCAAAGCTAGGACTTTGTAGATGGCCAGTTATTAGTGCTGAACCTCTGGAAGCGCATCAAGAAGTGGACGATAGAGATCGTAATCTGGATCAATCTTGAAGTTTTCCATAGAAGCAGTGCTGGAATATTCAATCTTGAGATCGCCACGCATTATTACGATTGGCGTACATTCATCATTCTCGCCCATCACATTCACAGCCATAGCGGCGAGAGGATCTATCATATCAACCTGTGTTAGGTGCATCTCGCGACCAAACAGATCTTGTTTACCGCGGATGTCCATAAGTGGCTCAACGCCAGCAAGTCCAATCGTAAGGCCAGTCACACCCCAACGAAGTGGTGTTGTATGAGAATCAGTAACAACGATGCCAAGCTTTTTGAGTTTATGCTTCTTCATAAGACGCTCTCTGACTTCACGACAAAACTCATCGATGTTGCGTGGCCATAAAATATAATGATTGTCCGCATTACTCTCATCAATACCGGCAGCCGGGATTAATACGCCATGAGCAACAGTGAGATTAACGCTATAATCGCCAGTTGGATTATGATATGTCATCATGCGGTCAGCTTCCTGACGAATAAGATCTTCCTTTTCGGCATTAGCCTTATGCACGGTGTGCCCCTGATGAATTGAGACGATTTTTGACGTAATAAAAACTATATCGCCGTCTTTCACGTCTAAAGCATCAATAATGTCCCAGATTTCGTCTTTTGGTGGGTGGACGATGCGCGTTTTGATTGGCAATATCTCTATTTTCATGAGGTGAATTATACCACGCAAGCGCACTGTTTTTTACTAATCAACCATCACACTGTATAGATGGATTCCGATGTCTGGCGTTTCGACCATTATTAAGAAGAGCGCTTGCCTTTAGATGGTTTTTCTCCTCGTTTCTTCTTTCGGAAGAGTTTTTCTTTAAGAAATGTAAAGACCCCGTTTCGGCAAAGAATATATAATATGATCCCAGTTACATAAGTCACAATAATAATTGTGAATGTCGGGCCAATGGCGTGATATGTGTAGAACGTCTCGTCGCGCGCCCCGACGATGCCAAATAAATGAAAGAAAAAATGTGGGATAAACAGGCGCCCCATATTCAATAAATACGTTGAGACATCAACTTCTTCAATACCGCAAACACAGGAAAACTGCAAAATACCAATGATTAAGAGGGCGTGACAAACGATATCGTGTTTTGGGATTGCATCTACCATTAACGCCAAAAATGCATACAGTAGTATCAAGATATCGATAGCTAAACTAAAAATTGGGGCACGCATGGCATCGCGATAAGCCGCCTCGAGCTCGAGTTGCTCTTTTTCGACTTTCCGTGCCGCATTTTTCGCTTCTTTCTTTTTTTCTTTCTGTTTTACTTCGTCATTAAAAGTTGTATATGAATTACCTTTATTGCTTTCGTAGGTAGTTGTAAGAATACCATTTTTCTTATAAAAATGCTCAGTCTTGCCGCCTTTTTTGGAAACCGAAAATCCGTCATCGTATGTACGCTTGGAAATATGCGTGCCTTCAGATCCATGATAATCATCGGTTAAGATACCTTTTGAAAATACTTCCGACTTTCCTTTTTTATCCTTTATGGTTCGCATTCCAGTCAGTCTATCAACTTCGCGCACACTGCCTTTATTACCGTAATAGCCTTCAGAAAAAGAGCCTACATGCTTAATGAAATGCTCTTTTTCGCCTGTTTCCTGGTCATACTCGGTATAGCCATCACCGAAAGTGTCATTAATGCGGTATTTTTTCTTAGACATCGCTTTTATTATATCTTACTGATTTTTATTCTTCTAGTTTATGGAGGTATTCAAAAAGACCTTGGTAGGTCTGTTTAAATCAAAATGGTACACCCGGAGGGATTCGAACCCACGACCCCCTGTTCCGAAGACAGGTGCTCTAATCCACTGAGCTACGGGTGCATGCTTGTATTATATCACGCTCTACTAGAGCTTTTCTTGACAGCCAATTAATATAGTGGCATAATCTAACAAACCTGATGAGGAGGCAGGCTATATCTTAGTTGCCACAGACGTTTTGTTCTTTAAGCGGAGGTGTACTATGTACCAGATTTCCGAGAGTGACAAGCAGGTACTGTTCCGTATTGATGGTACGGATAGCGTTACCAGACTAACGATGCTGAAACCCGAAACAATTGAAGCTCTGTCCAAGGCACACGTTTCAATAGTCGAGGATCTGGCCCGCTATGAGCCATTTTGGCTGATGGGCATCGATGGCATTCCCGACGACGAAATCGATAAGTTGGACAAAATATATCATTTCATCTTCGGCGACGCCTTCAGCAACCTGCACGGATAATCAACTACCGACGTAACTATAGTTGCCCCGCAGCATGCGGGGCTTTTTCGTCACAAAAAAATGGTACGCCCGGCAGGAGTCGAACCTGTGACACCTGGTACCGGAAACCAGTGCTCTATCCACTGAGCTACGGGCGCACTTATCTATATTCTATCACTTAAAAATATGCGCCCCATGGTATAATTGATATATGAAAATACGCGAAAATGTACCAATATCAGAACTAACAACCATGAGGCTTGGTGGCGCCGCTAGGTATGTCATCGAGATAGAGGAAGATAAGGACCTTGCAGAGGCTTATCGTTTTGCGCGTGAGAAAAAATTAAAAACTTATATTCTTGGCGGTGGCAGCAATGTAATCGGCCGCGATGGAGGTTTCGATGGAGTAATTTTCGTCAATAAACTGAAGGGTATCTACGTAATAGATAGCGACAAAGATACAATTCGTCTTTGCGCAAAAAGCGGCGAATTGCTCGATGATTTGGTCGAATATAGCGTAAAACTGTGGAATGGTGATTTCTATGGCTGGTGCGGCATCGAAGCACTCAGCAAGATTCCTGGCACAGTTGGCGCCGCGCCAGTACAAAATGTCGGCGCATACGGACAAGAAATTGCCCAAACACTGCATTCTGTTTGCGTATATGACTGCCGTGATAACTGTTTTAAGCACATGATGGCAGACGAACTTGACCTAGGTTATCGTCATAGTATCTTTAATACTGGCGATGGCGTTGGTCGCTACTTTATTACGAGCGTAACGGTAAACTTACACAAGAATTGGCTCAAGCCACCGTTCTACACTTCCCTCCAGGCGTATTTTGACGAAAATAATATTACCGAGTTTAATCCACAAGTAATACGCGATGGCGTGGCCGCTGTGCGTGCCGGTAAATTACCGGATCCTGCCGAATTCGCATCTGCCGGTTCATTCTTCAAGAATGTATATATTTCCGAAGACGAGATTCCTGCAGCCGAGGAAAAAGGAATTCCAGTCTGGGATGGTGGGAAGATTCCGAGTGGATGGCTAATCGAACACGCTGGCCTCAAGGGCAAAGAATTCTACGGCATGCGCGTCTCCGACAAGGCCTCACTTGTGCTTATTAACGAATCCGCAAAAAGCTATGCCGACCTTGCAAAAGCTCGCCAGGCAGTGATTGATGCGGTTTACGAGAAATACGGTTTTAAGCTCGAACAGGAGCCAATGGAACTAGGAGAAGAATGAAAGTATTAAATGGACAAGAGCTTGCCGGCTACGTAAAAGAGCGTCAGGCAAAGCAGGTTCGCCAACTACGAGCTAGAAAAATCTTTCCAAAACTAGCAATCTTTTACGATAATGATTCGCCAGTTATTGCAAAGTATATGTCACTGAAACAACAGTACGGCGACGATATTGGCGTTGGCGTAGAAGTGATTAAGGTTTCTGCTGCCGACGCAGAAGAAAAACTACGCGCAGCCGCAGAAGACGAAAACGTGACTGGCATCATCGTACAATTGCCGTTAAAGGTCTGCAGTATGGATATCTTGGATTTGATTCCTTTCGAAAAAGACGTGGATGGCCTACGCGGCGAAGCTGATACCGCTACCGCCATGGCAATTCATTGGTTGCTTACTAGTTATGGCGTAGACTTGCAGGAGAAAAAGCTTGCGATTGTGGGGCGCGGAAAACTAGTTGGCGCTCCGCTCGAAAAAATGTGGACAGAAAGCAATTATGATGTAACCGTGTTTCACAAAGGAGACGATTTAAATACACTCGCAGATTATGATGTCGTTGTTACGGCTACTGGCGTTCCAGGGCTCATAAAAACTGAGATGATTAAGTATGGTGGCGTAGTTGTAGATGCTGGCACCGCTTCGGAAGGAGGCGTAATTAAGGGCGATTTGGACGAAGCAGTACGTGAGCGTGATGATCTAACGATAACACCAAAGATTGGCGGAGTCGGACCGCTTACCGTCTCGATGCTTTTTGAACACGTGTTGCAAGCGGCAATGAAGAAATAATAGGTAATCACAGACAACAAAAATCCCCCTTTCGGGGGGGATTTTTTAGTGGGCTATTATTATGCCTCCATGTGATGAGCCGTCATCATCGCCACCTCCGCCGTTGGAATTACTGCGATTAATATTATCTACAGTACTCCCACTAAGGATAATGCCGGAATCGGTCTGGTATTCACCCGGGCGATCACCTTGGCGAATATTAACAGTACCAGCTTTCCCGTCAACTTGTGCCACGACAGGCTTTGCTGGCGGATTAGAACCACCACTGCTCGGTGCACCACCACCGCCGCCGTTACTTCCGCCGCTATGGCTTCCGCCACCATTGCCACCGGATGGCGCTGGGCCGCTACCGCCGCCGTTGCTGCCACCACCATTGCTGCCGCCGCCGTTACTACCGCCACCATTGCCACCGGATGGCGCTGGGCCGCTACCGCCGCCGTTGTCACCGGATGGCGCTGGGCCGCTACCGCCAGATGCGGCATCGGACGAAGGAGTATAGCCAGCAGCAATAGCTTCAAGATCTTTGCGGCGTTCACCCTTTAGACTGATGTTGTCGTTATGGAGAGCCTCATAGGCAGCCTGCTGGGCGTACTGCTTTTGCTCTTCTGTTGCAGCACCGCTGTTGATGTCCTGGATCATAGACTTGACCTGAGAGTCGTCCATCGTAGCCATACTCTCGGCGGTATACTTGTTCGCCTTCTCGATGGCACGATACGAACTGATACTCTTGCTGGTATCGCCAGATGCAGCAGCCTTTGCGAATTCAAAGTCTGAACGAGCATTAGATTTGAGATCTTTGGCCCAATTGTTCATAGCATTCGAACCATAATCTTGGATGATGCCCTTACCCGCACCATCACTTTGAGCTTTTTCTACTGCTTTGCGCGCCGCATCACGACCATCTTCGCCTTTACCGTATAGAATATTCTGATACGCCTTCATGCGGCTGGAGTCACCACTCATCATGGCATTATAGAGGCCATCGCTAAGAGCATCATTATTATTAATCTCATCGGTTAAGCCGATTGATGCTTCGATATCCTTAACGTCCTGTTCTGCCTGGCCAGCCTGAGCAGCCTTCTGCATATTGCTCATGCGCTGGAGACCACCTGCACCCATCATCAGGCCAGCACCACCCATCTGCGCTTGCGCCATGGCAGCCTGCTTGCGTGCCATAGTAAGGCGTTGCTTACTACCAGTCGTGCGATGCGTAAGGTTTTGCAAACGACCACGTGCTGTGTATTTTGCGTTACCATTCTTATCGAACTTGATACCAGCTCTTTGCATCTGCGCACGGCGATTCATATCCATTGCGAAACCACTATGGGCTAGGCTACCCTGTGCGCGACGACCGAGGCCACCGCCAAATTTAGCGACAGCACCACTCAAGGCACCAAGAGAGCCGGTAATCACCTTCGGAATGAAGAAGATTGGGGCTACGCTTACTACGGCAGCGGAGATAATTACCCACGTGTTTTGACCTGCGGCGGTTAAGAGAATCTTGCCGGCCATATCACCGCCATAGATTAATGCGCTACATACTGGGAATGCCATGAGCAAACCCTTGAAGAAATTGAACCACTTGTCAAATATTGGCTTCGTGTTCGGCAACATATAACATGCAAATGCTAGTGGCGAAACCGCAACGAGAAGTACTGCTGCAGCTTGGCGAATACCAAGAATTGCAACAAGCGTAAATACTGAGAATGCAATACTAATGAATAGTAGCAATACCGGCACTATGATTGCTAGACCCTGAGATAGCACTGCGGCAACACCAAGAGCGCCTACGATAATGATGAGAACGTTAGACCAGGTTGAGCTAGTAAAGCTTTCCCATGCACTACTTGGTGCAGTAACGTTATCTACCTGAAGTGAGCTAATTGTGCCCAACTGGTCCGAGATACCCTTGAAGAGCGAACCAATACCGCGTCCCATAATGTTGAAGATATCAATCGAAAGCTGGCAGATTATGTATGACAAGTTGATGAGGACTGCGCCAACGATAAGTTTTGGCAAGATCTTCTTAATGCCATAGTTATCAATACCAATGCCAGTGAGCTGCGAGAAGATAACGAAGAGGAACAATATCACGAACAAGACGTTGGCAATATCTCGGAATATTTGCCAGGCCTGGAAAGTGCCACTGTCAGAGCTGTCACTAAATAGCGCTACGTCCATCTGCAAAGCCGGGACAATCCATTGCTCATATTTCTCTAGAATGAAGGTACCCAAGCTATCGATGAGTGGACATAGAATCCAACCAAGAGAACCTGCTTTGGTGTAACAGTTTGGCTCATTGGTTTCGTTGTCGGCAGCAGAGTCGTCGGCAAACGAATCATCGTCTGTCTGCTCTGGATGGAGAATGCCTTCTATGGTCACACACTGCTTATCCTCGGTATCCGTAGGATCCTTTGGATCATCTTTGTCTTCCAAGAATGGATAAGTACCTTGATTCGCGTTCTTTAGCCCATTAAATTGGTCTTTTGCTTCGTCGGAAATTTTGTCACCATTCGCATCAATTTCACCCTGATAGAAGTTCATGCAGCGGTCATTGAAAGTAACTAGGACTTTTTCGACAAACGCGGTAATAATCGTATCTGAATTCGCGCGGGAAATAAGATCCGAACAGTTTGAAATGTCACTGCGATTAACGAATTCGTTCTCAATATCATTATCTGCGGTAAAGTACTCATACGATTTGCCCGCATCCTGGCCGACATTCTTTAATGCAGGATTAATATAGTAACCGCTTGGTTTCTCGCTTTCGGTCTGATATGTACCAGCGCTCGAACCGCACCTATATCCAGCTTCGTAACCATACAGCACGTAACCATTAACGCCGCCATAGTTACCTATGTCTCCCCACGAAGTCGCCCAGCCTTTTTGGCCTTTTATTGTATTCCACAATGACGACAGGTGGCTATCGTAGCTAGGGCTGAACTCATATTCGTCAGCAGTCGAAGAAGGATTACATTCACTTGTCCTATTGCGGTTGCGCATAATGCCAGGCGAGTTATTGCTGCAAAGAATCTGGCGATAATCGATGCCCGCTGCATCGGCCGCGATGGTTAGAATTTTATTATTGCCCTGGCGACAATAAATGGCACCATCATCACCGCCATTTCCCTGGACTTTGTTCTCGAGATAATAGCCTGTTGACACCTCAACGACACCGCGAACATCACGTGCATAGTCAAAGAAGTCGTCATCTGTAAGAATTTCGCTAGGCTTAAAGGCGGTATCACGCTCTTCATAGCTACCTTTTACACATTTCTTAAGAATGTGCCAGGTGAGCTGAGCCCAGGCCTCTTCGCCTAGATCATTATGGATTTTGTTGATTTCCGCAGAGCCAATACCATTAGGGATGGTAGCCGCATGCGCCTCGTTAATCGGAATAGCAATAGAGCTAGCCACAATTACCGCAGAAAGTAGTAGCGGCCTAATAACCTTAAGAATTTTCTTTATTTTCGTCTTCATTCTTGACTCCGCTATTTCTTATTTTTAGATAGATTTCGGTTATCGAATCTTTTACATAATTATCGCTAATCGTCCCTTCGTCATCGCCAATGAATAGTTTCTTCATTAACGTGGAGTTTTTCATAGCCGTTTCGTCTTCGTCTAGTCGATCCTCATAGGCGTCACAAATTTGCCGCTCACTAGTGCTCAACTCGGTTTCAGCACCTTTACAGCCTGCACTTCGAAATTCCTTACGAGTTTTTTGATATGAAACGTAGTGATTATAGTAGCTCTTAGCTAGCTTCTTGATAGACTCGTCGCTAATTTCGCTGATTGTATCTTCTTTTTCATTTTCCAATGCCTTGTAGAATGCATCGTACTGCTTGTAGTTTTCCTCAAAAATCCCGACGTTCTTTTCCATCTTTGCGATTACGCCATCAATATCGGCATCTTTGTCTTCTTTTTTGAGCTGTTTTTCATTATTCTTGATGGCGTTGAGAACATTTCTATAGGAGGTAGTACCTTTTTCGATTTGCTCGTGAAAATCCTGCGCAGCAAAGTCGCTACCGCGGATTTCTTCCCTAATCATTTGCCTATAGAGCGATTCCATCTTATTGATATTGGTGACATCTTGGCTATTAAACGTGGCCTCCATAGCGGTTTCTTTGCCATCGCCGCCAGCGCCACCGCCATCACCTTTCGGGATAACAGCTATTACTATAACGACGACCAACAAGACGACGGCTGCCGCAATTCCTATGAATAGAGGTGTTTTGCTTTTTCTTGGTGTTTCAGTTGGGTATGGATTATCTGCCATTACGGCTTCGCTAAAGAATTGAGGGGTGTTAGGGTTTGATGCAATGTTTTGTGCAGCAGCAAAATTTACCTGCTGATCTGGATGTTGACTGCGTGAACTACGTCGCCCACGTGCGCCAAAATATTTACTGCTATTTGAGACTCCTGCAGTAGAAACGGTAGGTATTTCTCCAGATTCTTCTGAGCTAGGGGTACTTGATACTGTTTCTTTCGGTGGATCAAAAGATTGATTGTTTGTGTTATTGCCCTGTGGTGCAGCGCCACCATTCGCTGTACCAAAATTATCACCCTCGTTCATACTTTATATGATAGCATAAGCATATTACAAAAGTACAACAAAAAAAGACTTCGGATTGCTCCGAAGTCTTTTTTATTTGTTTCCCGTCTCGCTTAAAGCTTTGGGAAGCTCTATACTAGGCGGTCAACTTATTTTTTGCGGCTGATAATGTAGTAACCTGCAGCGGTTGCGACGCTTGCTGCGCCAACTAGACCACTGATTACGGAGACTGGACCAGTCTTTGGTAATTCTGGGGTTGGGGTTGGTTCTTCAGGTTCGTCTTCACAGACTTTACCTTCGACCTTGGTATCAGCGGTATCAGACTCAGTGGTCTTGGTATCGTTGTTGTACCAACCATCTACTACGTTAGTGAGAGTTGTATCTTCACAATTGTCTTTCAAGGAGCTGTTAACAGTTGCATAGAAGTAAATAGTTGCTTCAGTGCCCTTGTCGTAGCTACCGATATTGATGCCACTCTTGGATACGATGCCGTCTGCAAGAGTCTTACCATTGGTGTTTGCCTTGTTGTAGAGAACAGTGCTGCCCTTTACATAAGTCATACCTTCTGGAAGATTATCGCGAACGATTACGTTCTTGAGGGTGGTGTTACCGGTGTTCTTGAATTGAATGCGGAAGCGAACTTTGTCGCCGGCCTTGGCAGTAACGGTCTCAGACCATTCTTTGCCACCGTCAAGCTGAACCATCTTGTCGATCTTGAAACCTGGCTTGTCTTCTTCACAAACCTTGCCATCAATCTTTACGACTGCGGTGTCAGTCTTTGCGGTCTTTTCATCTTTGTTGTAAGTACCCTTAACAGTGTTGGTGAGGGTAGAATCTTCACATTTGCCCTTAAGAGTTTCAGATACGAGTACCTGGAAAGTTAAGGAAACAGTCTTACCAGCAGCTACGCTACCGATATTGAGACCACTCTTGGAGATAACGCCATCAGAGACAGCCTTACCATCAAGCTTGGTGCTACCGGTTAGATAGCTCATGTGTTCTGGAAGAGTATCAGTAATAACAACATTGTTCAAAGCAACGTTACCAGTATTGGTAAAGCGGATGCGGTAGTCAACTTTAGAACCACCTTCTGCTTTTACGGTTTCATGCCATTCGGTTTCGCTTGTGAGCTTGACCATCTTGTCGATCTTGAAACCTTCAGTACAGGTCTTACCGTCGACGAGAACGTCAGCGGTATCTTCCTTGGTACCAGTAGTGGTGCCAGCGGAAGCTTGAATGATGTTGCGGAGAAGAGTGTTAGTACATTTTTCACTTACGGAGCTGTCTACAGTTGCGTTGAAGTACAACCAAGCACCTGCGCCAGCTGCATAATCACCGAGGTTAATACCCTTATCGGTAACGATGCCATCGCTGAGGGCTACGCCCTTTGGATGTGCGGTGTTAACGATAGTGGTGCTGCCCTTAACATAAGTTAGGCCAGTAGGAAGAATATCGCGTACAACGATGTTCTTGAGGGTAGTATTACCAGAGTTCTTTACGTGAATGCGATAGCGAACAGTGTCGCCAGATTTTGCTTTAACTTCTTCGCTCCAGGTGTCAGAGCCAAGAATCTTAACTTCCTTGGAAACTTCAATTGCTGGTTTTTCAGCAAATTGAGCTTTTACATGGAAAGTTAAATAACCAGAGTATTGGCTACAACCAGGGATCTTACCATCCATTTTGTCATAACCAAGGAGTTCACCCTTGTTAGTCAAAAGGTTGGAAGCATTTAGGTTGAAAGTGCGGAGTTTGCCATCTTTGGTGTTGTAATACTTTGCAGTACCATCTACATAAGCGAGATTGAACTTTTCACCATTCTTAGAGGTAAAAGTTGTTTCATCCCAAACAGTGGTTGGGTTTGCATTTGAGGAGTAGACCTTACCACTTACAGTAATAGAAGTAGCAGTGTCAGTTGGAAGAACGACGTATGCACGTACGTTCTCAGCGGTTAAGTTGAGGTTGGAAGCTGCGTTGTTGTGTACATACATACGAACAACATATTCCTTACCGTTCTCAACCTGAGTTTTGTCGCTCCAATAATTCTTGGAAGCGTCGCCGGTGTATTCAGAAGCACTTACGAAATAGCGCTCATCACCGACCTCTTTATTGTTGTCAGTAATAGAGTTGAAGACTACGTGGTCAGCTGGCTTATCCATCGTATATGTAGTACGAGATGGACCCCATGCGAAGGCCATGTAGGCACCAGCGCCAGCAATAGCAGCAACGGCTGCGATGCCAAGGCTAGTCTTAGCGATTTTATTCATGGATTATAAATTCCTTTCTTAGTTATTAATTCTAAGAATGTTTGTTTAATCTCTCTCTAGCCGCATTGTTAATCGTCTACAAACCAGATCATTACTAAGTATAATACAAGGAAGTTGGGAGGGGCAAATATCGCCCCTCCCCGAGATTACTTCACCCCTTGTGGGGATTAGCTCTCCTTTAAGGTGCTCGGGTTTTACCCGCGCGGAAGAAGGTGGTTCGTCATTCGACGTCGTCAGGATCCGGGTCGCCCTGGTTGACGCCGTCATCTTTGACGGGAGTTTCCACAGTGTTATGGTCGTGCTGTTCCTCCTGAACTGTGTCAAGATTGGAATGATTCTGACCATCACCTGCAGTTACCTCGTAGTTTTGCCCGCCGTGGTTTTCAGTATTCCCATTGTTGTGGGAATTATTCTGACCACCGCTGGGCTTGTTTTCGGCCGGACGATCAGACGACCCCTCGTTCTTCGGAGGAGCAGGCGGAGTGTAGGAACTCGGGCTCTGCGGCTCGCTGGTCTGAGTAGTGTCGTTGTCGTGGTTCTGACCACCAGTGAAGTCCTCGGAACCGGGCTGACCTGCACCCTGTACCTGAGGTCCCGCATCGCGGTCCTTCGGTTCAGTGCCAGGAGTAGGCTCTTCGGGTTCGGGTTCTTCGGGTTCCGGATTGTCCGGAACCGGTGGCTTGTCGGGAGTAGGCCAGTAAGAAACATCAACGGGCTGATAGCCGCACTGAAGTCTAAACTTGACCACTCCGACCTTACCGAGGTCGAATACTATCATGTCTCCGCCTGCATTTGTAGTGTTACGAACGATAACAGAAGGCTTGTTGCCCTCAAGCCCGTTGTACCACATATACATAGCAGAGGTGTACGTGTTCAGATGCTCGATGCGAATTCCCCCGCTGGTCAGATACTTGGTAATGAGCTCAACGGCCCTATCCCAGTACTTCTGGTCCTTAAGGAAATGCAGATGAGCCTGATCGGCACGCTGACCGATAAGCACGTTCTGCTCGTCAACGAGTATAGTTTCAGGGAGCTCCAGACTCTCATCCATATGGAGTGCAACCGCAGCGCAAAACGCAGGGTCAACACTGATGGAGTAGAAGAAGTCTCCCTTACCGTCGTTGGTTGCAACCCACTCCTGAACGGAGTTGGCCTTTCCGTCAGCTACATCCTTTTCGGCTGCGGCCTTGCGGTCGTAACCGAAGTTGTAGTTGTTGCTGTCGATGCCGTCGTCCTGTACCTCATTGTTGAAGTACCTAACAACTCGATCCTGTGCCGCATAAGCCAGGTGAACGATGTTAGAGCGGACAGACGGCACGCAAACACAGATTGCGAGAATGAGCAGCGCTGCGGAAATCAGCGCGCCCCTTCTGAATGCCTTGTTCGTCATATTATCACCTTCCTTTCTGATATGACGGCACAGATTAGCGGTTCAAAGCTTTGCGGATTACTCCGATCAGCCAGGTGACCGTGAAGAAGACGAATACCGCCAGCACGATAGCCAACAGAGCCACCATGTAGGTGTCCGTACCATAAGCCGTCGCATTGCCAACCGCGTCGAACGCAGTCGGCTTTACGATAACGTCGTGTTCAGCCAACCAGAGGCTGATACCCGCGATGATGCCGAGGATGATACCGATGATAACCTGACCGGGAGTCACGCGCTCTTCGAGAGCTGCGATCCAGCGGCGGGTTTCAGCATGGTTGTCATCGCTGTGGCGGCGGGTTTCAGCATGGTTGTCATCGCTGCGCTTGCGCGTAGCTTCTGCCTCCTTGGTGGTGTGCTTGTTGACACGACCGCCAGTGGCAGCGACGAAGGTCTTGGTCTCCTGGGTCTTCTTGTCGGTGTGCCTGTTGACACGACCGCCAGTGGCAGCGACGAAGGTCTTGGTCTCCTGAGTCTTCCTGTCGGTGTGCTTGTTGACACGACCGCCGACTGCGGCAGAGAAAGCCTTCTGTTCATCCATGAGCTGCTGAAGAGTTTTGTTCTTAGCCATGATTTTTCACCATTACCCCATCTATCTTTATGGGGCCCTTTCATATAATTGTTGCCTAGCGCGATAGGACTTCTGGATTTGGCCCGCGCAGCCGTTAAAACTGACACTATTTATATGAACGCCCCTTTTTGACCGGTGGGAACGATAAATAACCGGGGTTGTTTCCAACCTTCTTCCTACTGCGTACATTGATTATACGCAGTAATGATCTGATTTGTTAAACTCGCGCTTCTTGCTGAGGCCTTTCGCAGTCTTGCAATTAGCTGGACTTATTATATCAAAGATTTTGATTTTTGTCAATACCATTTTGATATAATTTACCATTAGCGCAAAATATGTTATACATAAACACTTTGAACAGGGGTTATATAGGTGTTATAATGAGGCCATATGGCACTGAATTCTAAGCTTATCCAAAGAATCACTAAAACCACCTCTGCGGATGTAGTACATAGTACTGGCTACGCAGACGCACAAAACGCCGGGTATCTAGGGGTCGCGCAAGGTGCGAACCAGAGTTTCGAAGATCGTAAAGAGCTAGAAAAAAATCGCCAAAATATTCAGGCATACAGGCAGGCATCGGTCGCACAACAGAGGAATTTTATGCCAAAAGCGATGTCCGTAGAAGAAAAAGCCCTTGCCGATGCGCAAAAAGCTATCCATGATGCAGGTGGAGACGATGTTTATCTTACGCGACAAGAGATGAATTCTAAGCTTAATGCTGGCGGTATCTGTAAATACGACCGTGCCGCTAAAGGGGTAAGTGGCGCAAAAGAAGTATCAAAAACCCGAGGTTTTGGCCGAATGTCGGCCGCAGAATTAAGAGATAATAGAATGGCGCAGGCCGAGTATCGTGCCGCACAGGTAGATAGATTCGCGGGCGGCGTAAGGACTTTCGAGGGTGGACCGAAGAAGTTTACCGGAGGCGCAGGCATAACGCCAAGGTCTGGTCGTTAGGATTAGATAGGATATCGAAATAATCGCTGGCATAACTGGCGATTTTTTGATGCTGGCTGCGATCCGCCTCCAAAATAAGGTAGCCATCATGATTTAAGTGCGACGGAGCCTGGTCGATGAGCTTCTTTATTAGATATAGGCCTTCGTCTTCGGCATAGAGAGCAGTATCCGGTTCGTAATCTAGCTCTGGGCTAAGCCAGTCCCAGTTTTTATCTACATAGGGGAGATTTGCAACAATAGCATCATACTTCCCTGCGTTCCCTAAGAGGTCAGATTGATAAAAATTAACGTTTGCGCCAAGTTTTTCGGCATTTTCCCGAGCAATATCTAGGGCTTCTGATGAGATATCTATGGCATCTACCTCTGTTTCCGGCATTTCTAGCGCAAGAGTAACGGCAATACAGCCGCTCCCTGTTCCCACGTCTAGAATTTTCTGTACCTTTAAGGTTTTTATAAGATTTATTAGCGCCTCCGTCTCTGGGCGCGGAATAAGTGTATCCTTGGTAACGCGGAAATTACGACCATAAAACTCCTTGGACCCAAGAATGTATGCCAAAGGCTCCCCCGCTACTCGACGGGTGGTTAAATCTTGGATTTTGGCGAATTCTACCTCTGTAAAAACGTATTCTGGATGGGCATGCACGAAAGTGCGGTCTTTGTTGAGCGCAAAAGCAACAATAAGCTCGCTATCCAGATGGTCGATAGGAGATTCTTTAAGCCAAGAGCTCACGTTCATGAGCTTGAAGTGCCTCAATTATATCTTCGATGTCGCCGTTCATTGCGGCGGAAATATTACTACGGTTGTAGTGAATGCGATGATCAGTAATACGGTCCTGTGGGAAGTTATAGGTACGTATTTTCTCGGAGCGGTCTCCTGTGCCAATGAGAGATTTACGCGCATCGGATGCGTTGGCGCGATCTTCGGCAATTTTGCGCTCCAAGAGGCGGCTGCGAAGGACCGTCATCGCCTTGATGCGGTTTTGCTGCTGAGAGCGTTCGTCCTGCATGGCAACAACAAGGCCAGTTGGCAAATGCGTGATGCGAACAGCAGAGTCAGTAGTGTTGACGCCCTGACCGCCATGACCACCGGAACGATAGATATCGATGCGAAGGTCTTCTGGATTAATCTCGAGATCTTGCTCTTCTGCCTCTGGGAGGACGGCTACAGTTGCCGTGCTGGTATGGATACGCCCCTGAGACTCGGTGACCGGGATGCGCTGAACGCGATGAACGCCACCTTCAAACTTTAACTTGCCATAAGGCTGGTCACCAGATACGCGGAAGATTACCTCTTTGTAACCACCAGCGTCGTTAATCGATTCGGACTGAAGTTCCGTCTTGAGGCCGTGCGTTTCGGCGTAGCGGAGATACATGCGATAAAGGTCGCCAGCAAATAAACTTGCTTCGTCGCCACCAGCACCGGCGCGAATTTCAATAATTGCCGGCTTGTCGTCGTTTGGGTCACGTGGGATAAGCATCTCCGTGAGCCTCTTCTCTGTTTCGGAAAGCTCTTTTTCGAGATCTGGCTTCATTTCGGCAAGTTCTGGGTCGTTTTCCGCCTCTTTGATGTCGTTTTGAAGTTGGATGCGCTTCTTGCCGAGGGTAATTAACTCCTCTAGCTCTTGTAGGCGACGGTTTTTGGCGGCAAAATTAGTGTCAGCATAGGCATTTGGCTGGCTTAAGAAGTCTGTTATCTCTTGACGCTCCTGCTCGAGCGCCTCTAGGTCTACATTCGGATTCATTAGTTATATTTTAACATCTTATCAGTTGCCTGTCGACCCACGAACAGTCATAGACAAGAGGAGAATGTTGCGATAGTGTTTCGAATCTTTATCACAAGTAGATAAAAGAAGGAGCTTGTCTGTTTTATATTCGTCCGTAGCGACGATATGCCCATCGGTCTTCATGTAGCTAATAATGTCATTGTTGTGGCCGTTCTTGACGCGGTTAATATCATAATAATGCCAAGAGGTGGCATTAATGATGGCAAAGCCAATTGCCTTGAGGTCATAGACTTCGTCGGCCGTATAGAGTGTGCCAATGCGGTGAGCATCGAAGTATTCCTGTTCCTTATAGGAGGTGATTTCGGAGAACATAACTTTTCTGGTGGCGCGGTGACCGTAAATTACAGAATAATCGTCCGTAAACGGAGCGTTCTGATAGTCCAAAAAAGCTGCGCCAGTGACAGAATACTCGTTTCTATAATTTCTTGAGAGATATTTGGAGTTGTTGGTGGTATGAACTACTGGAAAATCAATGTTTGTGCCATCAATTGTAAGCCACCCCTGTATTTCCGGGTTAATCTTTTGGAGCTCATCGATTGATAGCATACTGTCATCAGTTTTATCTGGGGTGAGAGATTTTAGGTCGGCGTCTAGAACGCTGCTGGTTTCGACCTGATGCATATCAAAAATGCCGTAGATACAAATAAGTGCTATAAAAATGAAGATAGAAAATGCAAGCGCATTAACCGTCACTTCCAATATTGAACGAATTTTCGCAGAGGTGCGATAACTAGAAGCTTTGTTCATGGTTATGGCCTCCTCGTGCGAATAATCGTTATAACTTTGCCATAAATTTCGCCCTCTTCGACACGGCCGAAGGTGCGCGAATCTTCAGCATCATCGGTATTGTCGTTCAGTAAGAAATAGCCAAATGGCTGTTTGCTGAACGACATATTGATATTGTTAATCTCAATATCGTCGTTACAAACCGAATCGTCTGTTGCCTGCTCGTTGTTTACATAGAGGAAACCATCCTTACTCGCACGGACAGTCTCGTTTGGCAGCGCAATAATACGCGCAAGATAGGTTTTCCCATCTTTTTTGTAGAGCACGACGTCATCTGATTTATAGTCATGATCTAGGCGCGTATAAAAAAGTAAATCTCCGTCTGCTACGTACGGGGCCATCGAAATCCCTACATAGCGACGGATGCCAAAAAATACACCGAATAATAACCACAAAATGAAGACAATCGCGACGATTTTTGCGCAAAGATATAACCAAGCGCGTTTTTCATCAACGATTGCCTTCATTATTCTAATAGTTCCTTTTAGTGCTTCTTAATAAGGATTACTACTGCCACACCGATACCAGCGATGATGCCAGCGATGACATATGGTAGAGCGCCGAGGACTAAGCCAGTGAAGACGGCGGCGTTCTTGGAGTTGGCGAAGCTGATTTCGTTGCGACCCGCAGCTACAGTTTGCTCGCCAGTAGTTAGGCTGTTATGTACTGCTAGTTCGCCTAGGCCATTGCTACCGGTCCAAGAAGTCTGATAGCCATCTACGGCTGCCTGAGTAATAGTGTACTTCATACCAACAGGAAGCTGGTTAGCGCCATTAGCGACCTGACCGATAAATGCAGTCTGCCAGTGCTTGAGATAAATCTTTGTGTTTGCGCCAACATTTGCGGTGGTTGGATTGCCGTCGCAATAATCGATTGGATCGCCATTGGAGTCATTGGCTGTTTGATAGCCGATATTGAAGGTCATATCATTAGTAGTAACGCCAGGCTGGGATGGAATGTTGAGGGTATACTCGAAGCAGATTTCTGAATCAGCAGCGTTACCATTCTCTGCAGAGTATAGTTCTACCATACCTTTTTCGGTAATGTTACTACCGAAAGTTGGGTCGTCTTCCTTTTCGCCAGTTAGGTTATTGATCATGCCTTGAACGACAGTACCCTGGAGAGAATCTTTACCGCCTGGGATATAGACGCCAGTACCGTCATCAAAGTTACGGATGGAGACGACTGCAGTATAGCTATTGCTATCTAGCTCATAGGCATCGTTCGAGGTTGAAACCTCACGAATAATGTATTCATAATCGCCTGGGCGTTCGTAGTACGTACCGGCAAAATCGATTTCGCCAGTAGCAACTGCGACAGTCTGGCCGCTTGCAGCATCGTAAGTCGGAGCGACATTATTGAACTCAATTGCTGCAGAGAATGGTGCATCCGTTGAGCCCGCTGGGTTGTTGGCGCCAGGAGTAATAGAGTAAACAAAGTCTACGTTGACATTCTCTGAGCCCGAAAGACCCTCAATGATGCGCTTGAACGATACTTTAGTAGTGCCACCGATTACCGTACTAAATGGAACGCCGTGTTCGTCTACAAAGTCGAGGTCTTCACCAAAGGTGATGGCGCCGGCGTATGGCGTAATAATGCTAGAAACAGCTAATACTGCGCCAAATGTCAAAGTTAATAATTTGCCTGCTTTCATATTAGTTCCTTTTAGCCTTCACATTGATGAAGCCTCTTGTGGCCAAGTAAATACCCACTGCGGAAATAATGCCCCCTATGATGTATGGGAGAGATTTGAGGGATACGCCAGTAAGGACACCCATAGTCTTAGTGTGACTGAACGCAACGCCCTGATCACTGGTAGCGGTAGTAATTTCGATAATGCCGGAGGTGCGGGTATCGCCTTCCTCAAAGTTGATGATTTCACCACTACCGCCGTATTGCTTGTTTAGAGAGACGGCATATTCATCGTCACCTTCGTTAGTGACGCGATATTTTGTCCCAATAGGAAGCTCGAACATTTCCGAATACTGATCGTATCCGATAAATGCCTGCTGGTGATGCTTTAGATAAATATACGCAGTATTGCCCACTGTTACTACTTCTGGAGTAGCATCACAGCGGCTTACGCCTGCGTCGTCGTAAGCAATGTCGAGGATGGCGCCATTCGTGAGGCCGGCAGATTCCATAATATCCAACTTATACTTAAAACAGTTGTCCAAGTCACCCGCATTGCCGCCAACGCCCGTCATGATATGGAACATAACACGCGTTGCCTCCTGTGTGCCAAATAGCGCTTCTACGTCCTTTTCGCCGGTGTTCACGTTCTCGACCGTCTGGAGAACGGTTGCCGTTAAATTACCAGTCGCATACTCTACGCCGTCAATAGTTTCCATTTCATTGCGGATGGAAACCATTAAGTTGTAAGAGGAAGCATCGTCTACTGCATAGTTAGGATTGCTGCTTTCAGACTCAATAATGTTATAGAAATAATCGCCAGGAGTGGTATATGTTACGCCGTCAAAGTCCACGACGCCATAAGCTTCAGCCGTTACCATTGGGCTATCCGGCTCTTGTGCTGCCTGTACATCATTAAACGAGATCTGTACCGATGTCGGCTCATTTAGTGCGCCTGCTGGGTTTTCATTACTTGGGATAATTTCGTAAGTAAATATAGCATTTACCGTCGTGCCAACACTAAGATTTTTGATTTTCCTTCTAATCGGAACGACAGTGTTATCATCCGTTGTTGTTGGCTTTGATATTGTTATGTCTGCCGCTTTTGCGTTTGGTGACGGTATTATGACCGATAAAACGCAAAGTGCGCCAGCAAGAAACATACTTATTGCTCTCTTGACCTTCATTTTTTATTTTGACCTTTTTATTTTTGGGCTTTCGCCCGTTAATATATGCCTTATTTATAGCATAAGCGTCTTGTAAATGCAATAGTGCCAGTGAGGATTTACCGCGATTTCCCCGCTCTGGCGTGATATAATTCTTGCATGGATCTTTAGCTCAGTTGGCTAGAGCGTACGATTCACATTCGTAAGGTCACTGGTTCGAGCCCAGTAAGATCCACCACGGTTAGCTTACTCTAACCCACCCATAATTTGTGCATTATGTCAAAGCGAAACAGGGGTGGATTTTTTATTTTGCACAAAAACAGCGTTTGAACTAATAATGACGACACAAAAGCCGGCGCTGGGCCGGCTTCTTACTAGATGATGAATTTGTGGGTTGCTTCGTTTTCGATTTCGGCAAAACTCTTGCCATCGAAACACTTTGCAGACAATGCTTCCTCTGGCGTGGTAGCAAAGGCAATAACTTCGCCGCCGCCAGTTTTAAAGCCATCCGCGTATTTCCAGATATCGTAGCCGTCTTTCTCGTAGTTTGGCTCGAAACGATAGCCGACATCCTTGTAGATGAACTCGATTTCCCGATTAACGCCAAGCGCTTCGAGATAATCGCTCATGGGATCCTGCTTGCCATCTTGTGGATTCATAAGTCGATTCCTTTCAAAAACTTCTTAAATTTATTATATAACGCCTGGTTAACTATGCCTTCTTCTTTCGAGGCAATCACTTCCGCCTTTTGGCGTTTACCGTTAACCCATCGATGAATATGCAAAGATTCAACATTATTGTCCGGACCGTAGTCCAATTCAAATTCTGGTCTGCGGTCTTCCCCGTATTGAATCATTTGCCTGAAATTACCATCCTCGTCCAATTGGACATAGGCGGTTCCAGGAGTATTACTAAGATATGGCAGCGATTGCCTCTCGTTAGGATGAGAAGTTGTCTTTTTTAATATCTTTAGGCCGCAGAGTTTTTCGCCAGTATCCTCCCAACCCTGCCATTTAAATCCGCCCGTTTCCAGAAAAGCGCCCGTACTACCCATTTTTGCGCCTCCTCATACTCAAGCGTTGTGAGAAGTTTGGGTAGTAGACAATGTTGTCGAAGAGCGCATCGAGCTCAGGTACTGGACCGCCAGCAATTACAAGATGTGACGGATTGAGGCGCTTTTGGACTTCGATTGCTCCTTCAATGAACATTTCGTGACTTACGAAGTTTTGCATGGAGCCATTTGTCGATATGGCGACAGACGAATTCGGCGGCAAGCCATCCAAACACCACTCGAAGTCACGCGGATAAGCGTAAGATACGACCGGAATTACATCGATGCCGTTCTGTTGCAAGAAATAATCAATCTCTCGATTCTTACCTACGCTCTCTTTTCTGCGGTAGGCCGGCATGTCACGGTACGCCGAGAAATCGGTGCCGATTACGCCATCCGCTTTGCGGTAGTGGTTTAGATATCTACCGCAGTTGCTATAGACACAATTGAAGCGATAATCATCAATAAAATGGTCGACCCAATACCCTTCAGGATAGCGCTTATCGCGCCATTCATTAAAAGATATTACGTTTTGCGGGATTGACTGCGTCGGCTGAATCCTTGGAAAGCCTTCTGGTCCGACTAATTCCGCACCTTTTAAGTATTTTGAGTATTTAAAGGACTCCTCCTTAAGAAATCGTGGCATTTTCCTCCTTTTTCTCCACGTTAGTGTTTATTAATAACATCCATAACGCTCGAGTTTGCTCGGAATCTGCTTTTGATATAATATAAGACGCATACCGAGCAAAAACGAGGTATACAGATTGTTAGCGTATTCGGATCATTTAGCCGTGAACGGATACGCTATTTTTATATGATCTCCGAGATTGAGAATCGCGTCCGTTTTATATAAGAAAAGGCGCCTGCGAAAAGAATAAGCCATTTCATGTTACCTCCACACTACTTGCTTAACTCCCTCTGCAGGCGCCTTTTAAATACTTAAGACGCGACTCTGATTATACACACCTCAGAGTCACTATAATCGTAGCATGTTTTTGGTTTAACTGCAACACTTCCTATAGGGGTAATGCTTATATTTACCCCTGTTATAATGCATATGCCATATTTTACAAGCATGAGCATTTTATATCTGTTAAGCGTTAACGGTACACCTGTGGAAAACATGTGCAAAAGTGCCATTTTTGGTCTATTATTTTTCTTGAATTATTTCATAATAAAATTGTTGTATTATTTACATTTTTAATATCATTTTTACACTATTAAGAATATCGGCCTGAATTATGGTTCTAACTTTGCGAACTAGGGCCCACCATCTTTAGATTTATCGATTTTTTGTTTTTATAGTCTCGATAGGAGAAGAATAATTTGATTACTGTATGGAGCCTAAATGATTGGAGATGGCCTCTTCTTTTGATGAGAAATCAGACGTAACTGCGCCATTGTAATGCTGGTATGTGTCTTCGCCGGATTTCTTGATATACATGCTCTCTTCGCCATCTTCATAGACATACATCAAGTCGTATACAGCATCAGACTCGCCTTCTTCGTCGCTATTCGCCTTGCCACAAACTAGCGTGTCATCAAACCCAGTATCGTCGCATATCTCGGACGCAAAGACGTTTTGAGATATAGGAAGGAAAAGAAAAATCAGTGCACATACCAATAATAGTTTTTTATATAGAGCCATTTAACCTCTCTTCCTTCCGTAGTTGTCCTTATTATCATTTTAAGCAAAAACACTATAAATGAGCAAATACAAAAAACGCCATCACTTGAACGATGGCGTTTTCGGTTGGGTTCTATTTGTCCGTATGCACCAGCATATTGTCGGCTAACGCTTCGTCTAGCGACTCAAATTCATTCGTTACGGCACCATTATAGCTCTGATATTTCGATTCGCCGGTTTTCATAACGAAGGAGACGTGTTCGTCATCTAGATAATAGTAATAGACAAAGTTGATAGCAGTGTCAGGAGAATCTACTTCTTCTCTGACGATATCGAATCTAATATACTCATTCTTTTTATTGGATCCAATATTAATTTGCCCTACATAGTCATCTATCTTTGTTAGGGTCGCACTGGAGTTAATCTTCTTAACCTTCGATTCTAATGAATTCCAGTCTAGCTCTTGGCCGCAGAGATCTTCATACATTTTCATCTCTTCGGTGAACTTCTTCTTATACATCTCCACCGTCATTGTCTGCTCATCGTCTTCGCCAGGATTTTGTACATCCTCATGACGCGGTATAAGCATTACTGCTACGCCCGCCGCGATTAGCATAACTGCGATAATAATCGCCGTGATTATAATTGGCTTTTTTATACTCTTTTTTGGTTCGTTTTGCATTATTTGAGGCCCTCCAAAACCCTACTTTGATCAATATTCCATAATCTTACCGCATACCAATCGTCATAGCTGCCATAAGTCGTTCCATTTATCATAGAACCATAGCGTGGCACTTTCTTCTTGTATTGCTTTGTACTAATGAAGCGACCGCCACCATCATACAGAACCACATAATCACTATAAACTTCCCCAACTAGCGCGACGTGCCTCCAAACAACTCCATCTCGGAAAAAGTGAACCATATCGCCCACCTGTAGGTCGCTAACTCTCCTAATTTTGCCGACTTTAGACAAATCGGCGGTGCGTAGGTAACGCGACGAGAAATTTTCTTCGAAGTAGAGGTCAGTCTTACGAATCATAGCGTCCGAAGAATAGTTACAGTTCGTGCGGAATGGGCCTTCCGACATATTTGTATCGATATCGTTGGACGCAAAACCCGCACCCGCATAACGGCTACCAGAACCCCTATAATAGGCGTCTGATTCATCGGAAGTTTCATCTCCCCAATCGTGATATGTGGTACCGTTATCGTAATCTACACCCCATACAGCCCAGAGACCAAACGCATACTCTGCCGCTGCCTGGAAGTCGCAAGCGCTTTTTACTTTGATCTTGGCATCGCGGCCAGCAAACATATTGAATAAGCCGCCGAGGTTCTTTACGTATCTAGTGTAACCTCCAGCAGAGCTAATCTTACTATCATGAGTTCTATAATCGAAATCATGTGCATGCTTATCGATAATATCCTGTGTGATTTTCCTAAATCCTAAATCGCCAGAGAACTTCTTGTTGGCAGTGGAGTCCGTACATGCATAGAATTCGTTCTCGACGATTACCTTTATTTCGGCCACGACCGGATCGTCACCATAGCCGGCAGCTTTAAGGCCGTACGAAGATACGGACGTCTCGTTTGGTAAATCGCTAAACGAGAAGACTGTTTGGTTCCTAGCGGTAACAGTTACGATTGTTTCTTCGCCGGAAGTGATGGCCCTAATCATACCATCTTGCGTAACGGTGGCTACCTTTGGGTTTTTGCTTGCCCAAATTAAGGTTTTGTCGGATGCATTACTTGGTATTGCGGCCGCAGAAACGTATTTTGTCTTGTTTTTCTTGAGTTTAACCTTTTTCGCGCCAAGCTTGATGGCTGTAACCGGAATAGGCTTTTTGACGGTAACCGCAATGTTCTTCGTTGGGCCATCGTCAGAAGAAATGATGACTGTAGCCTTTCCTTCTCGTTTTGCCTTCAAAACGCCGCTACTATCAATGGATGCCACATTCGGGTCGTCAATACTGTAAGTTAGATGATGGTTAGTCGCATAATCTGGATATACGTCGGCGTGAATTTGAATGATTTGCCCCGCCAATAAGCTAGTCTCCGAGATGGCTAAGATTCCCTTAACCTTACTTCTATCGGAGTCGTCGGAAGCTACATAATTCTCGTCGCCGCCAAGAGATACGATAATAGTATTAGTAATAGCAAAAGCGGATAGGGTTATCACAAGCCCACATATCGAATACAAGATAGCGGTTTTGCCCTTTGCGATTTTGCCCGGATCACCCTGAGAGGTAGAATATTGGATGCCGCCAGAGATGACGAATATCACACATAGTATGCCAACGACGCCGAAAATAGTATTTAGCACATTTGCCACATTATCGATTAGCGCATATTCTTCGTCGCTATTTTGC
Organism: Candidatus Saccharimonadota bacterium; assembly: GCA_017541245.1. Classification (GTDB taxonomy): domain Bacteria; phylum Patescibacteriota; class Saccharimonadia; order Saccharimonadales; family Saccharimonadaceae; genus UBA2834. The sequence goes on along the minus strand of JAFXZL010000008.1, from coordinate 22,537 downwards.
GTACCGCAAATAACGGGGTCATTAAAACCAGCCTCACTACATGCATCTTTTGCAAAGACAACGTATTGCGAGGATAGTAGCAATGAGAATATGCCGGCGGCTATAATTATCCAGATTTTCCTCATATATCCTTTCTTATTAACGCTTAAATCGCTTCATATGATCGACTGACCATTTTTTATAAATACTTATGCTTATATGGTATCATATTTTTTCGACGGGCCGTCATCGAACTATCTCGCCGTTATTTCTCCGTCATCAAGGATTTTTGCGTTCGATCCATCCCATGATAAAATCTCGTTAATTTTTTTAGTTCTCTCGCCACCAGAAAGCAGATTCGTGAACACATTCTTTTGTTGGCCTGGCAAGAAATAGAATTTCGTCCCGCCTTCTGCAAGAAACTTGATTTGCAATATTCCGGTGTCCTCAGTCTCGTCGTTGAAAATGAAATCGCCAAGATTGTAGACGATTGGTTTCCCATCGTTATAATCGATGCCCTGCAGAGTATGCGCATGGCCGCCAACAATTATGTCAGCGCCGGCACTGAGGTAATCTTTGGCGGTAGTTTTCTGGACCTGCTCCAAGCGGTGAGACTCTTCCGTGCCCCAGTGGATAATAGCAATTACGTAGTCGCTATTCGCTTTGGCTGTTTTGATAGTATCTATAAATTCAGCGGTGTCGTAGCATAACAAGACACCACCAGAAGTAGCCGTTGCGCCAGGCGTATCAATGCCCCATTTTTCAGCACGCGTAGCATTAACAAACGCGACGCGATAGCCGTTCGGCAGAGTTAAATAATACGGCTTCTTGGCTTCGCTCAGATTCCTACCGGCGCCAACATACGGCATCTTAATAGCGTCAAAACTATCAAGCATGTCGCCAAAGGCGAGCGGACCAAAATCATAGACGTGATTGTTTGCGAGAGTAACCAAATCAACGCCCATATCACCATAAATTGATAACCGTTCAGGCTTGGCACGGAAGGTATAGTACTTTCCTGGCGTCTTTGCGCCACGATTACTTACGGTAAATTCGCTGTTGGCAACCATGAAATTGCTCTCGCGCATAACCTTGAGTACCTCGTCGGACAAAATCCCATTTACGCCCTTGCCACGACGATCATACCATGGCATTACTTCCCAGTTATCGGCTAGTGAAATGTCGCCGACTATGCTTACCACGTAATCTTCGTCTGGCTTTATAGCGTCGTTATGCTCCACTAAACCCGTCTGAGTTTTTGAATATGACGGCCTAAAGAAACTGAGCCCAGCGAATACGAGTAATGCAACTACCATTACCGCCGACGTCAAGCCGACGATTCGTTTTAATGCCGAGTGCCCTCTCTTCATTATTGTAATTTATCAATACCCGTCGTCTTGGCCTTGGTGTTCTTCTCCGTCATAGACGCCCATGTCTATGTATTCATCATATCTATGCGCGCCCGCTCCATCATCGCCAATTTCGCTTATTTCGATTCTTGTATCTTCCACGCTTACATTAAAGAAGCGCATCTCGCCAGTCTTATCACTTTTGCCGCGGATAAATTTGATTACCGTGAAGTCCTTGCTTACGCCCTTAATAGTAAAAGTCTGACATTTGCTAGTTTCGTTATAATCAGATTTTTCAACCGTAATAATATTCTCATCAATTTCTGCAACTCGCCATTCCCCGCTGCAGCCCAGGTCGATTGTCGCTGTTTTTTCGGCAAAGCTAAAAGATAGCACATAGATAGCAACTACGATAACTATAGCCAAGACAAACAGAAGAATGGGCAATAATAGTTTTTTCGATTCTGATTGTTCGTGAGAGTTTGACGACGAACCCTGCTTCATCTTTTGGCGAAATTTACTTTCATAATCGTCCATATTCTACCTCGCTAAAACAGCCCCGTTATCGAAGAGTCGCTGCCAGGCAATAGCAGATTGACGAAGACCGCCAATAAGCCCCACGCAACTAATCCAACTATGATGTTATAAATACGATTCTTAGCAGCAACAACCTGAGCCTCATTGTCGCGTGCCGTTATGATTAGAACGGCAGACCAAATAATACCAATACTAGACAAAGCAGTAATGCCCATCGTCATTATTCCTATTACGAGCTTAATTATATTCATTATGCCTTTGCCATCGGTCTCATTGCACCATTCCTGAGGTAATAGCGTGGTACATGCACGGTTCTCCTGATCTTTCGTGACGTCATTGCCATTACCGCCGCCATTATTACCGCCGTTATTCCCGTTATTACCATTATTACCGTTGTTGCCGCCGTTATTACCCCCATTATTGCCACCATTATTTCCGCCATTGTTGCCGCCGTTATTGTTGCTTAGATCTTTAGAAATTAAAGCTGCGTCCACTTTGTACCAAGTCAACGTATATGGGTTGTGACCGTTATAGAAAATATATAGATCACCATTTTTGTCGAATGAAATATCCTCTATCTCGCCATTGACGAGCGTTTTTGGTATGTGCAGCGTTTTATAGATGCTTTGACTGTTTGTCTTATAGATAAAGACCGCGTTCTCGTTTTCGCGATACGACCAACTCTGGCCGAACTTGGTACAGTGGCAGTCCCAGGCTGCGAGCGCAACATAACCATTGTACTGAGCACGCCCCTGCCACGTTAAGCCATGCCCCATGCCGCCCCAAGATTTCGCACCTTCACTTCTACAGTTAATTTTTTCGCCGTTTATGCCGCTATAGCATTTCTTCGTGCCATCAACCTTAAATGCGTTTGAATCCCAGCTGTAGTAGAACGAATTCATATGCCCCCAGTTGCCACTGACGACCTTTTTTATCTTATATGGAGACTTTCGCTCAGCAAAATAGATGTAGTTATTAGCGCCATCGCCCTTGAATACTGAAAACGCAAGATAGTTTTTTGTAACGGTGCCGCCTTGACCATAATAAGTAGTTGGGTAGCAGTTTGTACCCACGCCATTCTTGCGACCTGGGCACTTGGAACTATTTCCACTCGAGCTCGGATAATACTTCGTGATTAATTGTAGCTCTGACGATTTCAACGTCTTAATCCTCCACGAGCTTCGATATTCTTCCGGCCAGTTTTTGTAGCCGATAGCGCTGGCGGAATGGTTCGGAACGATTAGCGCCAAAAATATACTAGCTACAACTAGAGCGATTATTCCAAAAAACGAACTATTCTGTTTTTTCATTCCTTTTATGCTTATATAATACCAGTTACTACCAAAAATAATAAGTAGCGTAACTATTTTTGTGATCGCAACAGATACCAAACCGCAAGCGAACCGATAAAGTTTCCTGCGATACATATAAGAATCGTCCAACTAAAAGCGTGAGCAACGCCGAGAGTAATGATGTTTGCGATGCAGTGTTGAAAGCCGCATAGGATAAAAAGCGGAATCCCAAATAGAATGCCGAGTTTTGAGCCTTTTCGGTAAATGGCGACGGCCAGATACATGATGACGCCACAGAGAATCGACTTAATAAAGAACGCCCAAGAGAAGTCCCAGCTGGCAACTTTGGCCTGAGCGGCCGTTACGATATCGGCATCGCATACACTAAACATGAGGCCAAACAAATAGCCCGCCACGAGATTGCCGAACAATATTAGCAAGAGATGAAGAGGTTTGATTTTATCCTCTATTAGGAAACCGCACTTCCCAGTGAATAGATTAGCACCCATCACGCAGACGCCAAGTAGGCCAAATGCAAATAGGAATGGGCCAAGCGGGTTGCCGAGCTTTAGTAATACGTAGTCGCCGAGGCCAATCATAAGAGATGCGGCGGCAGATTTTAAGAGCAACTCAGAATAAAGCTGCTTTTTGTTTAAGCTTGATTTTTTACGCATAGTATGATATAATTATAAGATAGTGTTATTCTTGTGAAACGATTTTTCCGTGATCTAGGTGTAAGATGCGTTGGTTGCGAGAACCGCGGAATTTTAGCGTTAAGTCACGCTGAGACATAATGAATGGGCCATCAATTAAGGCATCGAGCTGTTCGACGAGCTTCCAGGCGTCAGAATCGCGCGGAATCTGCTCGTAGATTAGGCCAGTAAATGACCAAACATTCCAACCGAGTTCCTCGTGGCAGAACTTCGTAATCTCGAGCAAGGCTTTTGCCTGCAAAAGCGGTTCACCGCCACAATAGGTGATGCCGGATTGCCCCTTGAGGGCGCGTAATTCTTCTTTAACCTTATCTATCGTAACGAGTGCGCCGGCTTCGGTTTCTGTCCAGGTTTCTGGATTTTGGCAACCAGGACAACGTTGACGACAACCCTGAGTCCATAGAACCGCGCGAAGACCTGGGCCATTGACAATAGAATCGTGCTCCAAGTCCCCAGAGAGGAGGATGTGCCCCTCGGGCACATCCATTTGCGGTTCACATAGGATATTAGTTTTACGATTGCGCTTGCCGTTTGGATCGGCTACAGTGCTAGGGTCTAAATCTCCTTTGGCCGGCATTTACTCTTTACCTATAGCAGCTTTCTGGCTAGCTTTTTTAGCTTCGCGCTTAACTTTAGTAGCCTGGTCGTATTGGCCGACGGAAACATTGTGCTTTACGCGAGCAGCTTCCTCGGCTTTCTTGCCATCATTCCAGCGTTCGAGGGAACCTACGAGGTAGCCGGTAATGCGGCGAAGACGTTCGAAGCCAAACTCGCCATCTGCTTCGTGGCGACCACAACCTGGGCAGACATCGCCTTCGATGATTCCGGAGAAGCCACAAACTGGATCGCGATCGACTGGGTGGTTTACGGAGCCATAACCGATGCCAGCTTCTTTCATGTGACGAATAACTGCCTCGAAGGCCTCGATATTGTCAGAAGGGTCACCATCCATTTCTATGTAGGTAATATGACCAGCGTTACATAGTGCATGGTATGGAGCTTCGATATCAATCTTGTCGAATGCGGAAATTGGGTAATATACAGGTACGTGGAAGGAGTTGGTATAGAAGTCACGGTCGGTTACGCCCTTAATCTTGCCGTATTCCTTACGATCCATGCGAGTAAAGCGGCCGGCGAGACCTTCTGCCGGTGTAGCAAGAAGCGAGAAGTTTAGTTTGTGCTTCTTGGTCATCATGTCGCAGAACTCACGCATGTGGCCGATAATGTCGAGACCGAGTTCCTGAGCCTCTGCGGATTCGCCATGATGTTTGCCAGTCATGGCAACGAGAGTTTCTGCAAGGCCAATAAAGCCAATGGACAAAGTACCGTGTTTGATAACATCGCGAAGCTTGTCGTTTGGACCTAGCTTTTCGCTGCCAACCCAGTTGCCTTGCCCCATGAGGAATGGGAAGTTCTTAACCTTCTGATTGCCCTGGAATTCGAAGCGCTGGAGAAGCTGCTCTGCGCAAAGGTTTAGCTTCTCATCGAGTTCACGATAGAAACCATCCCAGTCCGCTTCTTTGCGCTCACCTAGGCAGATGCCGTGCTTAATACCAATACGAACGAGGTTTAGCGTAGTGAAGGAACAGTTACCGCGGCCAGCGACGTGACCATCAGTTTCCTTGAAACAGGAGCCAAAGACGCGCGTGCGGCAGCCCATGGTTGCGATTTCGGTATCTGGATCACCTGGCTTGTAGTACTGAAGGTTGAATGGGGCGTCAATAAAGGTGAAGTTCGGGAAGAGGCGCTTTGCGGAGACTTCCATAGAGCGCTTGAACAAATCATAGTTTGGATCGCCAGGATTATAGTTGATACCTTCCTTTACCTTGAAAATGGAGATTGGGAAGATTGGCGTTTCGTGATGGCCGAGACCATTCATGGTTGCTTCGAGGAGCATCTTGGAAACGAGGCGACCTTCTGGGCTAGTATCTGTACCAAAGTTGATGGAAGTAAATGGAACCTGCGCACCAGCGCGACTGTGCATAGTGTTGAGGTTGTGCACGAAGCCTTCCATAGCCTGGAGAGTCTGATGCTCGGTATCATCGATAGAAGCCTTAATTACACTCTCTGGGACTTTAGCTTTCTTAAGTTTCTTTTCGTCGCCAAAGGTAATGTCGTCTTTGATGGTAATATTTAATTCTTTACCGGTGAATTCTTCGTATTTCTTGAGGTTTTCTTTGAGGGATTTTTGGAAAGTTTTATTGACGGACGGAGCTAGACAGTAATCAAAGTAAGGAATGGACTGACCACCATGCTGTTCGTTCTGGTTTGCTTGAAGAACAATCGCAGCGAGAGCGGCGGCGGTACCGATGGATTGTGGAGTACGTAGGAAACCGTGACCCGTATTGAAGCCGCGATCAAAGAGTTTGCGAACATCGGTTTGGCAGCAAGTAAGAGTGCCGGTTGCTAAGAAGTCCAAGTCGTGGATGTGGATATCGCCGTGGTCGTGTGCCCAGCTAAATTCTGGCTTAAGGATGCAAATCTTGGCATATTCCTTGGAACCTTCTGCGCCAAACTGGAGCATCTTGCCCATTGCGGAGTTACCATCGACGTTTGCATTGCCGCGTTTGACGTCGGAATCTTCCTCTGCGTCGAGCTGAGAAATTGTGTCGTAAGTCTGCATAAGTTTGGTCTTTGCCTCACGCACACGAGTGCGCTCAGCGCGGTATTCAATATATGCTTTTGCAGTCTGCTTGAAGGCAGATTCCATAAGAACTTTCTCTACAATGTCCTGAATCTGTTCTACGGTTGGAATGCGACTGCTAATTTGTTCCTGAGCGACGCGTACTACCTTTTCGGCAATATTTTCTGCGCGATCATGACCAAATTCGCCGGTTGCTGCCCCGGCTTTTGCGATTGCTTCTGTAATTTTATCTATTTTGAAAGCGACTACTTTCCCGTCTCGCTTTCTAATTGACTTGAACATTTTTAACCTCCGTCGTTCTGAATCAATTTTCTGTTTTTCTGCTTCCAAAACGCTACATTTAGCGTTTGATAAAATAATGTTAACGCTATATATAGTGCTTTTGCAATAAAAAATGTAAATAATACAACGATTACAGATTAAGATTTTTTAAGCACAGACGCTATATATAGCGTTTCCTCTTATGCTCTTAACACTATTTTTGTTATTTTTACAACGTTTTATGCATATTACTATTGTAATTATGCATTTCGTGATATATTTGAATTATGAAGAAGCAAGCAGATTATATGGTGGAAATCGGTGAGCTTATCGCTACCGCAAGAACCCGCCAAAATATGACTCAGTCGGAACTCGCGAAGAAAATCGGAACGAGCCAATCCGCAATTAATAGAATTGAGCATGGAAAACAGAACGCTTCTCTCGAGATAATCAGCAAGATTAGCCATGCCCTACGCACGCAAATTGTAACAGTTAACGATGGCGCAACTGCCGGATATCGTATCCATGGCGGCAAGAAGCTTCACGGAGAAGTGACCGTTAATACGTCAAAAAACGCTGCCGTAGGTTTACTCTGCGCTTCTCTCTTAAACGATCGCTCAACTACACTTATTCATCTGGCGCATATTGAAGAAGTTTATCGCATTATTGAAGTCCTAGAATCAATTGGCGTAAAGACCGAGTGGATTAATAATAATCGCGATCTTAGAATTACGCCGCCAAAACGTCTATTACTCGAAAACTTAAATATAGAGGCTGCACGCCGTACGCGCTCCATCATTATGTTTATGGGGCCGTTACTGCATCGTTTTAAGGAGTTCAGACTACCTTATGCCGGCGGATGTTCACTTGGTTCGCGCACTGTCGAGCCGCACCTTCATGCACTAAAAGAATTCGGCCTTGAAGTTGACGCGAAAAGCGAATCTGGCTTCTATCGTGCGACCGTAAAGAATATTAAGCCAGTCGATAAAAAGATTGTATTGATTGAACGTGGCGACACCGTAACGGAAAACGCCATCATGGCGGCCGCGCTCTATCCTGGCAAAACAACGATTGTCGGCGCAAGCCCGAACTATATGGTACAAGACGTTTGCTTCTATCTTCAGACACTTGGTATACAAATTGATGGCGTTGGCACAACAAATGTTACCGTGCATGGGCTTAAGAAAATCAGCCGCGACGTAGAATATGCGCCAGCTGAAGACCCGATTGAAGCGATTAGCTTCGTTGCTGCCGGCGTGGCCACAAAATCCGAGATTGAAATCAAGCGCGTGCCAATTGAATTCCTCGAGATTGAGTTCGAAGTTTTGCGCAGCATGGGACAGAAGATGAAATTTAGCGAAGAATATCTGTCGGAAAATGGCCGCTCGCGTCTAGTGGATGTCAAACTATTAAAGTCTGATCTAAAAGCGCCAATCGACAAGATTCATCCTATGCCGTTCCCTGGCCTAAATATAGATAGCTTACCATTCTTCTCATTGATTGCAGCAACAGCGGAAGGCCGCACGATGATTCATGACTGGGTTTTTGAGAACCGTGCAATTTACTCAACAGAGCTTACGAATCTGAATGCAAAAGTCGAGCTTCTTGATGCTCATCGCATCTTTATTACTGGCCCAACCAACTGGCGTCCAGCCGAAATGATGGCCCCACCCGCGCTTCGTCCAGCCGTAGTGATTATGTTGGCGATGCTTGCCGCTCCGGGCGAGTCAATCCTCCGTAATGTCTATTCGATTGCGCGCGGATATGAAGATTTTGCTAACCGCCTACGTAGCCTCGGTGCAGATATTGAGCCTTTGTCTGATATCTAGTACCGCTCTGCTGTTTTCTCTGTTATAATAAATCTATGGCTATTACTAGAGAAGATGTCTTACATTTGGCAAATTTGTCAAATATTTCGCTGAGCGAAGATCAGATTGAGCCATTGATGAAAGATCTCGACAATATCGTCGGTTATATTTCCCAGCTCGATGAGTTGGACACTGAGGGTGTCGAGCCAACCTATCAATGTTTCGATATGCAGAACGTTTGGCGCGAAGACGTAATTGAAGATTTTGAGGCAGATCGCGAAGATTTGCTCGGGCTTACGGTCGAGAGCGAAGATAATCAGATAAAGGTTCCGAAAGTACTATGAAAATTGCTGATAAGAATACAAAGGCCGTCGACCTCGTACGCGAGGCGCTAGAAAAGGCTAAAGAATTTGAAGATTACCACTGCTTTATCTCGATGAACGAAGCTCGCGCATTAGACCGCGCACGCGAAATCGATGAGAAAATTGCTCGTGGAGAAAAAGTTGGTCGCCTAGCTGGCGTACCATACGCATTGAAGGACAACTATCTTAGTCGCGAGGGCGTCACTACTGCTGCCGCACGCATGCTAGATAACTTCCCTTCACCGATAACATCAACCGCAGTCGCAAGACTAGAGGCAGAAGGCGCCATCATGATTGGTCGCGCTAACCTCGATGCTTATGCGCACGGCTCTAGTACAGAAAACTCTTACTTCGGCCCATCCCACAACGCGGTAGATTTTGACCGCGTTCCAGGTGGTTCTTCTGGTGGCTCTGCATCCGCAGTAGCACTAGGGATTGTCCAGTTTGCGCTCGGCTCCGATACTGGCGGATCAATTCGCCAACCAGCTAGCTATAACGGCGTCTGGGGCATGAAGCCTACTTATGGTACAGTTAGCCGCTATGGCGTAGTTGCTATGGCTTCCTCGACCGATGTAATGGGGTGCTTTGCAAAGAATGCCGAGGACGTAGACCTAGTAATGCGCATCATGGCTGGTAAGGATCCAAAGGATTCTACTACCCTTGATAACTTCTGGACACGCGAGCTTGAAGAAGCGAAGCCAAAGAAGAAAAAGATTGGTATTATTAAAGATTTCTTAGGTGATGGCGTCGACCCAGATGTAGTTAAAACCGTACGCGACTATGCCGCAAAAATGAAGAAAAATGGCTTCGGAGTTGAAGAAATCGAAATGCCGATTATGAAATATGGCTTGGCGATTTATTACATTGTTCAGCCAGCGGAGGTTGCATCAAACCTTAGTCGTTATGACGGCATTCGTTACGGTCATCGCGCTGCAGAGATTACTGACCTCGATAGCGTATATAGCAAAACCCGCGATGAAGGTTTCATGCCAGAAAACAAGCGCCGCATTATGATTGGAAACTTCGTGCTTAGCTCTGGTTTCTTTGATGCCTACTATTTGAAAGCACAGAAAGCTCGTACGCTTTTGATTAATGCCTACAACGAAGCTTTTGAAAAATATGATGCATTGGTCTGTGCCGTAGCGCCAGCTCCAGCATTCAAGTTCGGCGAGAAAACAAATGACCCACTCCAGATGTATATGGAGGATGTAATGAGCGTGCCGCCGAGCATGGCTGGTTTGCCTGCGCTTGCAGTTCCAGCCGGGACTTCTAAGGATGGTTTGCCAATTGGCATACAGTTAATTGGTCCTCGCCAGAGCGATCAGATGCTGATTAATATCGCAAAAACCATCGCGGAGGCTAAATAATGGACAAATCGTTAATCGCCTTTTTGATTGCGGTGATTGCGGTGGGAGTATTGCTATTTGTTGCAATCTCAATTTCCAAGAAGCGCGGCCCTTCTTTCAATAAAGAAGACTACCAGGTTGATTTTCTTCGCATCGAAAATGCATTACAAAAAGAGAGCGAAGCATCCTATGCGATGGCAATTATTAATGGCGATAAACTGCTAGACAAAGCTCTCTGCGAAATGGGCGTACCAGGGCGTACAATGGGTGATCGCCTAAAAAAGATTGGCAAAGAAAAGTTTTCTCAGTTAAATGCCGTCTGGCATGCGCACAAGATGCGCAATCAAATCGCACACGAACACGATTTTCAGCCAACCTACGCACAAGCTGCCCACGCACTCGAGACTTATAAACAGGCATTAAAGGATTTAGGAGCGATATAATGAGCGAATATAAAACGACAATTGGTATTGAATGTCACGTACAGCTCAATACCGCGACAAAATTGTTTAGCGCCGTAGACAACGACGCCGTAGATAAAGAGCCGAATTCCTGCGTTAGCCCAATCGATTACGCATTACCGGGCATGTTGCCAGTATTAAATAAGGCAGCAATCGAAAAATGCGTACGCGCTGGCCTTGCGATGAATTGTAAGATTAATCTTACGAGTCGCTTTGATCGCAAGCATTACTACTATCCAGATCTTCCAAAAGGCTACCAGATTACACAGATGTACCAGCCAATTATTGGCGCCGGCGTAATTCATCTTCCGGATGGGTCTGATGTTCATATCGAGCACGCACATCTTGAGGAAGATGCCGGTAAGTTAACACACTTTGGTACCTATTCCCTAGTGGACCTCAACCGTGCTGGTACGCCACTAATCGAAATCGTATCCATGCCAGATATTCATTCTGCCGCACAAGCTCGCGCATACTGCGAAGAGCTTCACCGCTTAATGATGTACGCTGGCGTCACGAATGGTGACCTATACCAGGGCAACATGCGTTTCGATATCAATGTTTCAGTATCAAAGACGGAAGAACTCGGTACTCGCACAGAAACCAAGAACCTCAACTCATTCCGCTCTATTGAACGTGCCGTAGAATACGAAATCAAGCGTCAAATTGAAGTGCTTGAAAGTGGTGGCAAGGTCAAACAGGAAACTCGTGGTTGGAGCGATGCTACTGGCAAGACTACTTCCCAGCGCAGCAAGGAAGAGGCCCAGGATTATCGTTATATGCCAGAGCCAGATGTACCGCCAGTAGTACTTGAACAGTCTTATGTGGATAAGGTTGCAGCAAGCATGCCAATGATGCCGGACGAATACCGCTCTAAGTTTGGTCTGCTCAACCTCGACCATAGCGAAAGCGAGGCGATCCTCAATTACCCTATCCTCGCTAAGCGTCTCAACGAAGTTTGCGATAAGAACATTAAGCTCGCGCCACGCGTGGCTCACTGGTTCTCTGGCGTTCTTCTATCCGAAGAAAACCAGGATAAAAACTTCGCGCTCGCAACAGCCGAAGAACTTGCCGAATTGTCCGAAATGGTTGAAAAGAAAGAGCTCTCCTCTACTGGCGCAAAAGCCGTATTGATGGAGATGTACGACAAGAAGAATACCGCTAAGACCGCGCATGCCTTAGCGAAAGAGATGAATTTACTACAGGAAAACGACGAAGGCGCTCTCGAGGCTATTATCGATGAAGTCTTGACAGCTCCAGAATGCGCAAAAGCAGCCGACGATGTTCGCAATGGCGAAATGAAAGCAATCGGCTTCTTGGTGGGACAAGTTATGAAGAAATCTAAGGGCAAAGCAAACCCAGCGACCGTTAACGAACTAATAAAAAAGAAGCTACAGTAAGAAGAAGGAGGTTTATAACATGTCTTACAAAATGCCGACTAAAGCAGTAATTACAGATGCAGGATTCGCGAGTCGTTTCCTACCAATTACCAAGACCATTCCAAAGGCGATGATCCCACTTGGCCCAAAGCCAATCATGCAATACGTCGTCGAAGAGTGTGTCGCGGCTGGTATTAAGGATATTATCATCGTGGCAACCCACGAAGGTAAGCCAATCTACGAAGATTACTTCAACAACCCATGCGAGAAGGTCTATAAGCAGCTCGAATCTCAGGGCAAGCTTGATCGCTTCACTGCTGTAAAAGATGTCCTCGACATGGCAGATATTACCGTTATTGAACAGGATCCAAGCTACCCATACGGTAATGGTTCCCCAATTGCTTCCGCAAAGCCATATCTAAATGACGATGAAGCTTTCATTGCTCTCTATAGCGATGACCTTATCTTTGGCAAAGGCGACGTTGCAACCCTCATGGAAGCTTACGAAAAGCATCCAGAGGCAAAGGCAATTATTGCCGCTCAGGAAATGCCACAGGAAGTTTGGAACAAGTATGGCATGATTGCAATGAAGGATAAGAAGAAACAAACTCTTAGCCACATCGTAGAGAAGCCAGCTACCCCAGAAGAATCCCCATCCAACCTCACTTCTTATGGTCGCTATCTCCTTACCCCAGAAGTATTTAGTCATTTGATTCCAAAGAATACTGGTCTCGATAACGAGCTCTGGACCGTCGATGCTATTACGAAACTTGCTAAAGCTGGTGATGTATTTGTAGTCAAGAGTAAGGGCAAATGGCTCACAACTGGCGACCCAAAGAACTACTACCAGGCTTACGAAGAATTTAACAAAATGGAGAAATAGTTCATGGAGACTCCTGCTTGGATATTAGTAATAATGCTTTCGGTGACTTTGTTCATCTTCTTAGTGGTGGGTATTATATTGATCATCAAACTTATCAGCGTAACAAAAGAGGCCAAGAAGATTATGATTCAAGGCCAGGATATCGCTGAGAAAGCTGATGATATTGCCGGAAACGTTCGTGATATGACTACTGTTGGCGGCTTGGTAAAACATTTCGCCGAGAGCTATCTCGAAGCTTCCGATAATAAAAAAGATGGTAAGAAAAGTAAAAAATAATCTTCAAGGAGGAGATGTAAAATGAGCGAAAGTAAAGGTACTGGAAAGTTTATCCTTGGCACAATCCTCGGCGCAATTGCAGGTGCAGTTGCGGGCGTCGTAATGGCACCAAAGTCCGGCGAAGAAACTCGCAAGGATATCAAGGATGCAAGCGGCAAGGCCGTAAAGAAAACTAAGGAGACTGGCGCAAAGCTATTTAAAAGCGGTAAAGATAGCGCTGAAGAACTTGGCGACAAAGTAGAAAAGACTGCCAAGAAAGTCGAAAAAGAAGTTAAGGCCAAGGTCGAGGAAGTCAAGAAGACTGCTGACAAGAAAGCCAAAGAAGTTAAAAAATAATTAGGCTACAACAAAAAATATCTCCCATTGCGGGAGATATTTTTTATTTGACGTTTTTAAATAGTGCGCCCATGATTTTGTCGACGACAGGCTTCACTTCTTCTACGCCCAGGATTAAGCAAGTCACAATATACACAATTGCACTGCCGCCAACGATGACGCAGAACTTTGGAAATACCGCAAAGAACGAGATATCTGTAGCGCGGAGCGGGAGTAGCTTGGTGATGATATAAGAAACTATACCAGTGACAATGGATGCAAATAAGATTTTGCCCATGGATTTCCAGAACGTGCGGTTTAGAAGTTGATGGTTCATATCGCGGTTTTCTACGATCAAAAGTACGACTACTTCAAAGAGCGCGCTAATAGACATGGCGTGCGCAAGGCCTTCTGGACCGAAGTTGAAGAAGCTAAATAGTAGTGCGCATACAACTTGAACAATAAAAGCAACAATTGAAATAATTAAAGGCTTGCGGAGCTGCTGCTTGGCATAATAGCCGCGAGCGACGATGTGATAAAGTGACTGCGTAAAGATGGCAACAACGAGCGCCCCAAGCACGCTTGCAATCTTTGCATCACCACCGTTTTTGATAAAGAATACGACGTAACCACGGATAAAGAATGCAACTATTGAGACCGGCAATGAAATCCAGACGATTGAGCTAAGGGCAGAACGAAGAGTGTTGTGGAACGACTCCTCGTCATTCTTCCCTGCCTCTTCACTGAGTTTTGGATAGAATGCCGTTGAAATCGCGACGCCGATTAGATTGACTGGCATACCACGCAAGGATGAGGCCTGCTGGAAAGCACGGATGGACTGCTCGCCCATGCGAGAAGCGAGGTTGGTATTCATGATGCCAGTGACGTAATCGATACCCTGGTCGATGGAGCGCGTCGGAAGCATCTTTAATACGGAACGGAAACCTTGGTTCTTCCAATGGATTTTGAACTCGTAGTCGAAGCCGAGGCCGACGAGACCGGCGATACTGGCACCTAGCTGCAGCAATGCACCAAAGACAACACCGATTGCGACGCCCATAATGCCGCCTTCAAATACCTGAAAACCGAAGATGTTAATGCCATTCGTAAAGCTAAGGATACCGACAATAATGCCAACGTTATAGAGAGCAGGCGCGATAGCGTAGAAAATAAAGCGCTTTACCGCCTGCTGCATACTAGACAGCACAGTAGAGATTGAGAATAAGAACGGATTTATTGCAATCACGCGCATCATGTTGATGGCGAGCGACATAGCGGACTCGTTAAGACCTGGAGCTACGATATATCTAATTAGTGGGTCCGCAAAAATCATCATTAGAATAGAAGAAACAAGGGCAATGATTGCTAGTAGGTTAATCAAGCTGGAGCTGAGCTCCCAGGCAGATTTTTTGTTGCCACTAATAAGGCGCTGATTGAAGACGGGAATAAAGGTGACCGCAAGCGCACCGGATGTAATTAGAAAGAATAGAAAGTCTGGCACCGTAAAAGCAGCTGTGTATGCATCAAGACCAGCCGGATAGGTGTCGTAATACATAGAGTTGAGCCAGCGGTCGCGGAAAATACCTAGGAGCGCAGACAAGAGCGTTGAGCTCGCGAGGACAACCGCAGCAGTCTTCACTGATAGTTGTGAGTTGGCCAAAGAAACGACCGAACGAAAATGCAATCTACGCTTCATATCTTATTTATTATACCCCACGCCACACTTTATTCGCCACAGTCTACGAGATTTATACGATTCAAAAATGTAGTAGGAAGCTCTGGCGCCATACCTTTTGTGACTAATGGATATGGAGTGTTTAGAATAGTCCAACTATCACCGTCGCGCTTTAGGACTGTACGCGAAGTTTTATATTGTGTGCCACCAGTGTCTTTCTGTGTACACATAATCACGCCAACGTAGCGGCCACTTCTTACGGTATCGGCAAATTTGTATTCGCCATCTTTGATGACTGGATAGTATGATTTTTTGACGTATTCGATTGCATCTTCGTTAAATTCCGCACGGTCGGTGTCACCAAATGGATTTTGGTAACCTGGAAGATAAATCGTGTATGCCGAAATGGCTGGATCTTTATCTATATAGCTGTAGAGCTTCTTGATTGCGGAGTCGAGATAAACATCGCCAGCTTCGATATTGATGCTATACGAAAGCGTGCGGTCTTCTTCTGTCTTTAGCTCACTAGATATCTTGTATAGCGAATTTTGAATCGGAAGGTATTGTTCAATTTCATAACCAAGTTCTGGCGAGGATTCGGACGCAGTGCCCTTGCCTACCTGTTGGTAGTCTTTGCGTGCATCTGCCGCAATGCGGTCGCCTTCGTCATCGATTGATTCTAGCGCGCCATAAGAACTATTGAATTCGTTCGGTACAGTGATATGCTCTACTACCGTCTCGAAGTGTTCGTGCTCGACGATTAGGTCGTACTCTCCTGGCTCGATATAGTTGTAAGCATTATTCTTGTAATACTTGTCGCCAATGCGGACCGTCGCACTAAATGGTGCATACGCTATATAAAAGTATTCTTTACCGGCAATCTGATGGCGCCAGAGCAACAGAAGCCCAATCAAGATAACTAGTACAACGTTGAATATTACACGTGCAATTACGTGCTCTTTTTTCGTTTTTCCTTCAGCCATTATTCGTCTCCGTATGCGCAACTTTTATAAATAAATTCGTAATCGTCGGTCTTAATTCCTTTACCCCGGAGCCATTCCATCGCGTTCTGCTTTAGCCCCTCGGCACGTTCTTCGCTACAAGTTATTAGTGTCATTTGGATTTTTATCGTGCCATCATCTTCTGCATATGGGTCAATATAGAAACCTTTGTCGTAATTGTGATATGGGGCGACGCTATAGATTGGATCACTATGCTTTTCCTTATCCTTTTTCTCGGACAGATATTCTTGAACCGTATAACAAGCCTGATAATCTTTTTCATGAGTGTCGTAATACTCGCTATTACCTTCTGTCTTTTCGAGACAAACATAAAGGCGCTCAGTCTTGCCATCTTCTACGGTTATCTGGCCAGTGTAGCCATTAAACTCGTCGCGAGAGATTTCTACATCGTAAGTGCCCGGCTCGATGCGGTGTGTGCCATTGCCGAACTTCTTACCGCCAACTGTGACCTTTGCGTCGGTAGGCGCGACAAGAATATTAATCTTTGCAGTTTTTGGCGCCTCAATAATCCAGCCAATAATCGCAATCACGACAAGCACAGCAAAAACTAGCGCGCCGAGTTTGAAAATATTTTTGCGATTTTCGAATTCGATTTGTTCGCGAGTTTTTGGTCTAGCCATTTTCGCTCCTTTTTTTAATCGTGTAATTTTGCGGCTGTAGGAAGTGTGGTGCCCTTGAGGATTTCTTTGACTTCGTCCTCCTCGAGGGTTTCTTTGTCTAGCAATGCTTTTGCGAGAGCATCAAGGTATTTCTTATTAGCCTTTAACACGGCTTCTGCGCGCGCGCCAGCTTCCTTATTGAGGGCTTCAATTTCTGCATCGATGACTTCGGAAGTTTTCTCGGAATAAATCTTTGCGCGATCACCAAAGAAATTGACTTCGTTGGTGTTGAATACCTGATCACGAAGCTTCGCGCCCATGCCCTCTTCTGCTACCATGCTACGAGCAAGTTCTGCTACGTGCTGTAGGTCCGAGCTGGCGCCGGTAGTGATACCGTCTGCGCCGAACATCATACGCTCTGCGACACGGCCACCCATAGCGCGAGCAAGAACATCTTTGAGCTCGTAGATATTCTTGTAGCTGCGATCTTCTGGCGGCAAGAACCAAGTAACGCCACCAGTGCGACCACGCGGGATAATTGTAACTTTGTGTACTGGGTCAGAATCTGGCAGAACATGGCCAACAATAGCATGACCAGCTTCGTGATAAGCGGTAATCTTGCGCTCTTGCTCGTTCATAACTTTGGACTTGCGCTCTGGGCCAATTGCGACACGCTCAAAGGCTTCAGTAATATCCGCATTTGTAATGGTTTTGTGATTTTCGCGAGCAGCAGTAATGGCCGCCTCGTTTGCAATGTTTGCGAGGTCAGCGCCGCTAGAACCGGCGGTCTTTGCAGCCAATGCGTCTAAATCTACGTCTGGAGCTACTGGCTTGTTCTTGAAATGAACTCCAAGAATCTCAATACGATCTTTGCGTTCTGGCAAAGTAACATTAACATGGCGGTCGAAGCGGCCTGGGCGAAGCAATGCTTTATCTAGCATATCTACGCGGTTGGTTGCGGCCATAACAATAACGCCAGTATCATTATCGAAACCATCCATCTCAACGAGAATCTGGTTGAGGGTTTGCTCGTCCTCGCGACCAGCACCACCGCGAGCATCGCGCTTGTGTGCTACGGCATCAATCTCATCGATAAAGATGATGCTTGGAGCGTTCTTTTTTGCTTTGCCGAATAAGTCACGAACACGAGATGCACCGACACCGACAAACATTTCGGCGAATTCGGAACCGGAAATCGAGAAGAATGGAACGCCGGCTTCGCCAGCAACAGCGCGAGCCATGAGAGTTTTACCTGTACCAGGCTCACCAGCAAGCAAGACACCGCGTGGAATCTTTGCGCCGAGAGATTCATATTTCTTTGGATTCTTAAGGAAATCTACGACTTCGTAGAGATCTTGTTTTGCAGATTCGTTGCCCGCAACATCAGAGAATAGAACTTTGTTCTTTTCGTTGCCGTATAGGCGAGCTTTTGCCTTGCCAAAACCAATGTTTTGATTATTCATGCTTTGGGCTTGGCGCATCATATAGATAAGGAAACCGGCTAGGAAGACAATTGGAAGGACAATAATAGCGATATCAAGGATGTTTCCCCAAATATCTACGACTTCTTCAACCTCGATATTGACGAGCTGGTTTTGAACGGCTTCGCCGAAACCCTGCTCTTGCAAAGAGCTGCCCGCTTCCTTGCGAGAGATGATTGGCTTGAGACCAGAGTCTTCTTTTGGCGTAACGTAAAGTTCCGTACCGTGAACGGTGATTTTTTCGATCTTTCCATCATTTACCAAGGCAAGGACTTCCGTAATACTCTTTTCCTCAACCTCTTCTTGCTTGTTTAGATTCAATCCGCCCATCAATAAGCCGACGAAAATTGCAACGATTACCCAAAACGAAAGGACGCGAACGGCGTTGAGTACGTTATTTGATTTGCGTGGCTTTTTCTTGCCTGCGGTGTTTTTATATTCTGGCATTTACACTCCTAAATAATGAACTGAATAACTGTGCGCGATAGTACGCGACCATAACTTAGTATAACACTATTTCTAGGGGTTGGCGAGGGCGCACTTCATTGACTTTTTGCGATATTTGTGCCATAATTAATAGAGGTGGTTTTAGCCACTGAATCTTTTTTCGAACGGGGGTGAGCACTTTGCCATACAAGAGACCTAGTAAGAAAAATGTGTTCCGCCAAATCTACCAGAACATTTCCGACTCAAACAATGGCCTAAAGATTATGTTCAAAGAATCGAGTACGATTCGCAGGTTAGCGCCGCTTGAAATCATCGTCGGCGCCGCCATTGGTATAATCTTTGGGTTTAATGCCTTAGAGTACATCATCATGGCGCTGTTCTTGGGTTGGCTATTCATTATCGAGACGATGAATACAGCAGTCGAGAAGGTTAACGACTTGGTGACGCTTGAGGAAAACGAACTCGTGAAACAATCGAAGGACCTCGCGTCGGCGAGCGTTTGGATTTGCCACATCTTTTATATCATTACTGTTGTCGGTTTCATGGTTATGCACCTTGCGAACTTCGCATGGTGGAACGCAATAATCCCCGGGTGACCCGGGGATTTTCCTTTCTTGTTATTTTACATCGCTGATGAGATTGATGTTCTTCGCGACATAATCGACGAGAGATACGACCGTAAGAACGAGCGCGATCCACATGACGACGTCTGTCACGATTGCGAGTTGCGAAATGTCTGCAAGCATGAGAATGATCATGGACATCTGAAAGACTGTCTTTACCTTGCCCCATTTACTTGCTGCTATTACGACGCCTTTGCCTGCGGCAATAAGGCGAAGTCCACTGATGATAAACTCGCGGGATATGATTACGATTACAACCCATTCCGGGATGCGACCGAGACCAATTAGGCAAATCAATGCAGCACACACAAGCAACTTGTCTGCAAGCGGGTCCATGAATTTGCCAAAATCCGTCACGAGGTTGTACTTACGGGCTATTTTGCCATCCGCAAGATCGGTTAGACTTGCAATGACGAAAATAGCGAGTGCTACCCATTTCTGCCAGGCGATGCCAGTAGGTACAAGCAGCGCTATGACGAAAAACGGAATCAACAAAATGCGTAGCATCGTGAGTTTGTTGGGTAAGTTCATCTCTACCACCTCCTTGAGATAACTATTTCTCATCAATCAAAAAAGTGCGTACATTTGATGAGATGTAATTTTTATATTATACAATAATTAATCGTTTTTGGAAAGTAGATAGAGCGTAGCGCGATCTGGCTCGCCTTTGTAGTATTTTTTTAGGATCTTATCGAATACCGTATGACGCGGCGAGACGATGCGGAATAGTGTCGCGCACGAATGAAGTTTAAGATTGTCTGGTTCTGGGAGGATTTTCTTAATGTTTTTGACATCGGATTTTAGGATGATTCCACAAAGATTAAGGAGATGCTCACGCAAAACTGGATCTGCAAAATATTCCTTCGCTTCAGCCAAATCTTCTACGCCGTAATACTCTGAATTATTACTGCGGCCGAGGCCTTTGATTTGCGGGAAAAGATACCACATGTAATGGCCTCGCTTTTGACCAGCAGTTAGCTCGGCAACAGCAGTTTCGTAAAACTTCTTATCCATGGTGCGGAAACGGTCTATATCATATGTTGGGCGATATCTGTACGAATATTGCTTGATGGTTTTCTTAACGATTTCGCTTTCACGGATGGTCTTCTTCTGGAATTTCTCAGCAGCAAGATTATCTGCCGCAAGCTTCAGGGTAGTATCAATATTTGGGTATCGTTTCGCAAGCGATGGAGCCATTTCTCTGAGAATCTGAAGCTCGGTGTCGCTCATGATGCCGACCGCGGCCGACATGAAGAAGTCCGCAACATCCCCAATTGCGAAGAAGAAATATTCGCTGCGGATGCGACGCAAAATATAAGTGCGCACGCGTTTGTTGCGATTTACGCGAAGAAGACGATTAATGCAAATTACACCATCGTCCATCTCAATACGACCGTCCTTCTTGACGATTGCGTCCATCAAGACGCGCGCCTCGCTGACGCTATTAGTAGAGTACGCAAGCTCTGCCATTGCATCCTGGACGACACTGCTTGCTAGGGTATTGTTGAACTGCTCTTCTGGCGTGGCTTTCTTGTTTTTGATATCAAGCGCACGACCTTTGAGCTCGCGCGGGATTTCCTTCATGATGCCATTATCGAGCTTGGAGATGCTCTCAAAGTAGCGATATAACTCTGGATTATATAGGCGCGTAAACTGAATAGATCGAATCCAGCTGAGCGAATCCCAGAAAATATCATCTCCGTCTGGTTCGGCAGCATGAATTTTGATGTTGCGGATACTCTTAATACGCGGCCAGAAAAGGTTGTAGACGACACGCTCAAAATACCAATAAGAATAAAACTGGGAAAGATGTACCCAGATTTGGTTAATAACTTCCTCTGCTATCTGGAAAAGTCGGTAATTATTAGTATTTAATACCGCGTAGCAAGCCGCTGGGAATACATCGGCAAGACTCTTTTTACGGGTATTTTCAAGGGCAGATTGAAGGAATTTACGCGTATCGGCATCCGTCATTTTGCCCATGCAGATGTTTTCTACGATTTTGCGATCCGTCATACTAATTTCATTTTAACAAAAAATAGAGCAAACTGCCCTATTCTTATCAAAAGATGGTCGGGGCGACCTGACTCGAACAGGCGACCTCGCAGTCCCGAACCGCGCGCGCTACCAACTGCGCCACGCCCCGACTAGCGTAATTATATCTCTATTCTCGCTCTAATTTCAAGATTTGGAAGCGGTTGCTACGCTCGTCAAACTGCATGGAAGCGGAGGTTACAACGTGCCAACCTTCGCGCGGAAAATCGAGGCTGCCTTCTTCTGGCTCGTTGCCAACATACCAAACCGCATCGCGGTCGCTGAGGAATTTGTCTAGGTCATCAATTTTACCAAAGTAGCTTTGTTCGAGCGGTTTTAGTGAGCCATAAAGATAATCGGTTTTCTCATCAATGAAGTTCACATCGTGGTGATAACTGGTATACGCGGCGAGGTCGTAATAGAGCCATGGATCGGCCGAAATGATTGACAAGTTTTCGCCACCATCGAGCGCCACGATGCTTTCATAGAGCTCTTTGGCGGTGGATTTATTGCAAGTGACAAAGTTGTAATTTCCGTACGCATAGACAGAGTGAAGACCGCAAACACTCGTAGCAATAAGAATAGCTGCTACAGTAGCGACCTGCACAACTGGCCTGCGGTAAAAGGCGATTTTCTTCTTGGTCTTCTCTGCAAGTTTTTCACGCGCAAATAGAACAATAAGAACAGCTTCCAATATCGCGATGGCGACCATCGAATACATGATGTAGCGCGAAACAAACATGGATTTTAATGGTGGCATGGAAATCAATATTAAAACTAACAATGGCACAAATGACAGGATAAGTAACATCGAGAGCTTTTTGCGATAACGGATGGTCAACACAATAATCGTAATGATTACAATAACGAATAATACTAGTAGCCAATTCGATATACTGCCCGGGCGATCGTATAGTAAAGTCTCAGTGAAGTAGCCAGTCAGGCCCTCGGCGCTAGCGTCGCTAATCCAGAAGCCATTTTGAACGGTTTTTGTCTGAGATATAAGGCTTGGGAGCCACGGAATATATAGAACCACTGCCGAAACATAGGT
>JAFXZL010000007.1:0-81753 GCA_017541245.1 Candidatus Saccharimonadota bacterium | reverse complement strand
GCTCTTTACCAGACATATAGACACGAAGGCGGAATCCGCAATTTCTGCAGATTCGTACTTGCATCTATTCGGGATCAGAGTGATGAATACGTTAGCTTCGAGGATGACGACCTCGGTTCAAGCTGAAAGGAGGCAAAACATTATGGTAGTAACCTATCGAGACGAACTCGGTTTAGTCGCTGTCGAACTGTCCGCTGGAGAACTTGGCAAAGTCATAAGCTTTTGCGATGGCAATGCCTATTTCATGGCGGATGACGGTGACTACACTATCCCCGTATCATCATTGGTGCAGATCTCGCTTGTGAGAGAAAACACCGGAAAGGAGCCTGTATGTGGACAGAAGGTGTAATCGGCATCCCAAAGGATGTCGTGGAGGAACCGACCTTCGTGCACTACTGGGTCAAGCACTATAAAGAACCCAGTAAGTACGGTATCAATAACGGGCGCATCTCGAAAGTGATGCTAAAGATCAAAGATGAGATCGTCTGTAATTACGATCGCGGCTGGGATGTTCGTCCAACGAACAAAGCCGCCGAAATCGCACTAGAGATCCTACTACACGAAATAGATGGGAGGGATAAAGAATGAAAGGTTTTGTTGATGAAGGCCCGTCCATCCGTATCTACTACGATTTGGAAGGTCAACGTCGTAAAGACTTAGTCAAAGCACTCGGCGAGATTCTGCTCTGGGAACCGAAATATCTCGGCGCTCCCACTTTCAGCTATCAGGTTGGCAACTACATTGTCACCCAGATCGGTGCGATTATTTGCCCTGAGTGCTGTACGAAAGAAATTGCCCAGCAGATTATGCTGAAACTTAGAGAACGCGGCTTTGAACATACTGGCACCAACTTGATGCTTTATGTTGTGTCGCTGCCTCGTTCCATGTTCGATGATAAATCTCTCGCCCGTCTTCGCAATCTCGTCAAATCCAAGGAAACTATCTTAAAGGCTGCTCTCGGATCGAGAGACCTTCAGATCGAAACGACCGATGAAAAGGTCTATTTTCCTTGGTTTACACTCAGCGGAGCAGACGGAGAAGCCGATGCTTACAACAAGCTTATCGCCGCTCTTGGCAAAGCAGCCCGTGAACAGAAGCGTATTTCTCCAACCGAAAAACCGCAGGAGAACCTGAAATATGCTATGCGCCTGTTTCTGGTTCGTCTCGGATTCGTTGGAGATGAATACAAAAAGGCCAGAAAGATCCTCTTACGGGAACTGTCTGGCAACTGTAGCTGGAAAAACGGCCATGCGCCAGAAAGGATAACGCCTGATGAAATGGAGGTGGAAACGAATGAGGAATAACAATGTTCCGGATCATGCAACGATTAAAAACTTACGCAGCAGATATCCGAAAGGAACTCGCGTAGAATTAATCTACATGGATGATCCATACTCGAAACTCAAACCGGGCGACCAAGGTACCGTCATCTTCGTTGATGATATTGGTACTATCCACGTTGCCTGGGACTGTGGTTCCAGTCTTGGAATCGCGTATCGGGTAGATCATATAAGGAAACTGTGACCTCAACTCTAAAGCCAGCCCCGGCTGGGACTGGCTTTTTCAAGATAAAACTGAACAAGATAATAAACCTTTAATTCTTCGCAGAATGACTGGCTTTCTCTCGAGAAGAGAGCTATCATGCGATGACTACCTATGAAAGGAGGTACGCTCTATGAGCAATAAGGCAATGGCAAATACGGCGCAGGCCCTCATGGACTCGATGACGCCAAAGTTTGCCGTATCCTATCTCCGCGTATCTACTCGCGGACAAGCTGAACGTGGTGGCGGACATGACGAAGGTTTTTCCATCCCAGCACAACGTGAAGCCAACAAGAAAAAAGCTCTATCTATGGGGGCTATGGTAGGCAAAGAATTTGTCGACCGTGGCGCATCGGCTAAATCTGCTGACCGTCCACAACTTCAGGCAATGCTCGAATATGTCAAGGAAAACGCCGATCGCGTGGATTACGTAATCGTACATAAGGTCGATCGTCTCGCACGTAACCGTGACGATGACAGCGACATTATGCGCGTATTGCGTGAGTGCGGTGTTCAACTCGTATCCGCATCGGAAAGCATCGACGACACGCCTTCGGGCATGCTCTTGCACGGCATTATGAGTTCAATCGCTGAGTTTTACTCTCAGAACCTCGCAACAGAAGTAAAGAAAGGTATGGGCGAAAAAGTTAAAGGTGGCGGCACAATCGGACGAGCTCCGATAGGATATATAAATGTTCGTCGCGTCGACGACAAAGGACGCGAAGAGAGGACCGTGGAACTTGACCCTGAACGAGCCCCGCTTGTTAAACAGGCTTTTGAAGAATATTCTACTGGCGATTGGTCTTTGATGAGTCTCGCTGAGTACATGGCGGCGTTGGGTCTTTCAACTAGAGCCACCCCGAAAATACCATCAAAACCCGTTACGAAAGCAACTATTGAAAAGATGCTTAAGAATCCATATTACGCAGGAGTAATCCGATACAATGGTGTTGAATATGATGGTGCGCACGAAGCCCTAATTGATCTTGACACTTTTAATCACGTTCAAACGATTATCCAAGCGCACCACAACGGTGAAAGAACTAGGGAACATCCTCATTTCCTGAAAGGGTCGGTTTATTGCAGGAAGTGTGGTTCAAAGATGATTGTTACTCATGCGAGGAGCCATACAGGAAACATTTATCCGTACTTTATCTGTGCTGGACGACATCGAACGAAGTCTGAGCGTCAAAAATGTAAAATGCGTTCAATACTTATCGATGAGGTCGAATACCAAGTTTAAAGAATATATGACAGCTACAGCATTAAACCAGAAGAACGCATTTTGCTGGAAGCTAAAATACAAGAATATATTGATAAGGAAAAAGCAAAATTCCAAGTTGAACTTGATAGTCTGCGTCGCGAAAAAGAAAAACTTGAACACCGTCAGGAAAAACTTCTAGAAGCCCATTTTAATGATGCAATTCCGCTCAGTCTAATGAAGCGTGAGCAACAATCAATATCCAAACAGCTGGCGGCAATTGAGCATGAGATCAAAATTCGCAATACGACATTTGATGAGATTATTGAGAACTTATCTCTGGCATTCGATCTCTTAGAGGATTGCGGATCAACTTACAGGCGGGCTAATGATACGATAAAAAAGCTAATGAACCAAGCTATCTTTAGCAAGATCTGGATACACGAAGACGGCAGAGTTACTACTGAATTTACGGACGTATATAAAAACATCGCTGGCCCTATCGAAAAGGACTTAGTCTGCCAGAATACAAAATCAGCGCCTGCAGAAGCAGACGCTGATTTTATCCACAAGTTACTCAAATCTTACTCAAAATTTTTTGGGCAGGGTTTGAATAACGACTTTTTGGTGGGCGAGATGGGACTCGAACCCATAATCCGGTAAAGGAAGCAGATTTTAAGTCTGCCGCGTATACCAATTCCGCCACTCGCCCAACATGTAAATGGAGGCGCGTACCAGAGTTGCACTGGTCTAAAAGGTTTTGCAGACCTCTGCGTAACTGCTCCGCCAACGCGCCATGAGAGTATTATAGCACAGAAAAACGCCCCAACCATAACGGTCGGGGCGAATTCTTAATCTTTACGCAACTTTATTGCGATCGGGACTGCGAGTGGTACAAAGATGACTACGGTTGCGAGCAGAGCATAGCGTACGTCAATGTCGGCTGCGCGATTAATCGCCCAGACTGCTCCGATATAAAGCAGCTGCGCTACAACTCTCGCGAGCGATTCGACTGAGCTTTGTTCGGCTGCGCGTACGTGTTCTTTGATGAGTGGCATCATAGTCGTGGCGCTCCAGCCTTGCGCGATACCAAAGCAGGCATACAGACAAATCGTGAAGATATTTAGGCTAAAGAACATCGTTAAACTTGCTGTACTTACGAGGATAATCGGCACAATGAAGAGCTGCCAATCTGTGAGCTTGCTTACAAAACGTCTCGCCAGTTTCGTGCCGAAGTAGGCGGCAATATAATTAATTACCCACCCCATCGACACTACCGCAATCGGAATTCCTACGGCCAGCATCAAAGGCGTAAACACCCAGATGATGCCATGCGTTACCTCGCGTGCTACCGCGAAGGCCACAATGCGGATGCGAAGCTTGCCGTTCTTGAAATTGCGCTTCACGAGATTGCAGATGTCGCGAATCGGACTTTTCTCTTTGGCGAGCTTTTCGCTGTCATCCTGGATGAGGAAGCTCAAAAGTGCGCCAAACAGATGCGGAATTGCCGAGATCGCAATCGCTAAGCGGAAATCGATTGCGCCGATTGGTCCGCCCAGTAACATTACGACCAGTGACGCAATTTGATTACATGAAGTCATCAAGCCGAACTTATCCTTGAAAAGCTTTCCGGATTCGTCTTCTTTTTCTGCGAAGTGTTTCAAAAGCGTTGAGTCTACACCTTGCGAAAGAGCGCAGCCCACGCCACAGATAATCTCGCAGAGTACGACAAACCAGAAAGTCTGCGCCGTAGAGTAGAGCAAAAGCGAGAGCGCGACCATCGCGTCCCCAATTACGTTCGCCCACTTGCGGCTGAAGCGGTCCGCCACCCAGCCAAGCGGCAAATTGAGCAACATCGCAACTACCGTAAAGGCCATTTGTGACATTGCAATCTGCTCTTGATTGAGCCCGATACTGAGGTAAAACGGAGTCATAATCGGCACGGCCAGGATGCCCGCCGTTGCTGCCGACTCCAGAATCACCAGACGCATATTGCGTTTAGGATCATTTTTTCGCATAAAACATCCCTCCTTTTTTGTTGCGAAAAAGTTTTAAGTTACTAGCCGTAATTTTTATACGGCTAGATAAATTTCAAAGGAGAGACTTTTAGGGGGTGATTTTTATCTAGATAAGGTGCTTCTTTCGCTTTGAAACTTATCTAGATTTACAAGAATTAGACAGTTTCTGCGGTATTGGTATGTGGCATGCAAAGTAGGCCGCCGACAAAGGCAGTCTCTAGGACCATAAACCAGTATGCAGAAATATTACTGTGCATAAGTCAATTATATCACTAATAGCGGAAAAAGTCAATGCTTATTTCTTCACGGTGGGTATTGAAAATATTTGCCATTTATTATATTATAGAATTCCGAGTGGAGAAATAGGTCTCCACTAGAACCAGCCTGCTCGAGGCTAGATTCGCACAAAGGAGGACGTGCAATGAGTGATCTTTACAAAGACGCAAGAAAGGGAACATTGACAGGTGACGGTCTGAAGGAGCTCGCCAAAATTGTGGCTGACAAGCTGCCCGAAGGCTCCGTCGTTGTGGCGGCAGTTCGTACGATGGAGTACGATGTCGAGAGCGACAAGATCGTACACGGCGACACGATCGAGTATCAGGACGCGGTCGCTGGCGGAGGAAAGCCCGAGTCCATCATTGTGGCCAAGCTGCAGGAACGCATCCATGGCGCACTGGACCAGTTCACCGAGAAAGAAGATGAATGGAGCTTCGACAATGAGGCGTATCCGGTGCTGATGTTCACGATCGAGAGCGACTTCGACTACTACTGCATCGTTGCAGTTACCGTTGATATGCAGGAAGATGCCGAGGTTGATGAGCCTGCGCTGCTGCAGGAGATGATTGACCACATCGAGGCCAACGCTCCCACTTCAGATTACATGGAAGAAGCGGAGCCCGGCATCTATCTGCTCTTCGGTACGCTGACCGACCCCAGCATCTGCTACGACGAAAACTTCGACGAGGACGACGAGGAAGATCCCGACGACGAAGAGGAGCCTGAAGGCGAATAAGTCCCCAAGCGTCTTAACTACCACGCCCCGACCACACCACGGTCGGGGCACTTTTTTATGCACAAAAAACACCGGTGCCGCGTGGCACCGGTCAAAGCTTAGGCGGGTGGCTGACAGGTCTTAATGTCATCCATTGCCTTGCGCAAGACGGCCGTGTTTTGCTCTTTGCTGCCACCAATTACTCCGATTATGATGGAATAATTGTATTGCTCAGTGTCAAAGCTGAGTTCGCATTGCTCGACCAGGAGAGAGCTGTCTCCCCAGCCCAAGGGAACAACTGGTTTGTTGTCGAGAATCTTGAGATGGTTCTTGTGAACGCCGGCGCGGATGCAATTACAATAATCTTCGTCCGTGGTTGCTCCGACAGTTGCCAGCTCGCAGAATTCAAACCCGTCGAATTTCGGCAACAGACTCGTCTGCTTTAAAATGTTCTTTACCTCGGCGAAGATGATACCTTCCGAAAGGCCATACCCTTCCATGAGCTCCTTCGCCTTTGCAACACTGTCTCTGACTGCCTCAATGACAATATAGTCTAACATAAATCCACCTCCATTTCTGTAGAAGACTAATAAAGAGACATAACTAGATTATATAGCACGCAAAATGCTGATGCTTTTAATTGTGTCAGAAAAGTAAATAATGACCATATGCGGCAAAAATACATATCCTACAATGAAGCCACGCGTCATTCCTGACTAGCTGAACTTCTTCGTACAATCCATAATTATATATTTATTTATCGAGCAAAAAGGCGGGGCTTTAAATGCGCTGGCCATTCGTTAGACAAGCAGCAGGTGGAATCTGTTGTGGCGTGCGAAGATGCACAACTCGTGCTTGCTTCGGCGGGGTCGGGGAAAACAATGAGTTTGCTTGCAAAAATTGAATATATCCATAATTATCTCGGCATTCCAGCCGAACAGATTCTTGCGATTTCATTCACAAAGAAAACCGTAATTGAATTAATCGAACGTTGTTCGGTGAAAGGTGTAAATATCTGCACTTTCCATGGGCTGGGCAATAGTATTCTAAAAATGTCCGCTAGCCCAGGACTTGGCGCCAGAGAATTAATTGACGGGTCGGCAATTGCAGATTTTATACATCGGAAAATCCTTGAATTCTGTGAAGACGATAAATTTTTGCGATTATTGAATGATTATATTTTGTTTTATTATTCTACGCCGGCTAGCCCGGGCGAGTTCGTTAGCTTTGCCGCGCGAATAAGTTTTAATCATCTGTATTTGCGTCATTCATTAAAGAACGATAATCCTCAGGAATTTATCCGTTCGAAAGAGGAGCAGTTAGTTGCAAATTGGCTGCAAGTACATCAAATAAAATATCGGCACAAAATTCAGTACCCATTCACGAAGGCAAAATACCAGCCAACATTTACTATTGGCGATGTATATATAGATCTCTTGCAACTAAATAGTGATGGTTCATCTCCGCAGGGAAAAGAATACTTGCGTGAAGTAGAATGGCGACGTAGGGTGCACAAAAAGAACCAGACCAAACATATTGAACTGCATTCTTACCAATGAAACGATGATACGATTTTTTCTACCCTAAAAAAGAAGCTGCAAGAATACGGCATAGCGCCAAAGCGACTTCCGGAACGAGAGATATCGGCAATTATCCACGAGAATCGGATTTATGTAAATGACGAATTGGATTTATTCGCGAAGCTGCAAACTTTTTTGTCTCTGCAGAAAAACGCCCAATATTCTGACCATGAGGTAATTTCGCGCGTTATGGGCAGAGGTGATAATTATGCAAAGAAGCGCGCGGATTTGTTTCTGCGCATATATTTTAGAATTCGGCGAGCATATGAGACTTATTTGGATGAAAATCGCAAATATGATTTTGCCGACATGATTAATATGGCGGCACGTATTGTGCGCGAAGTGCCAGACTGTGCGCGCGGATATCGTTATATTCTGCTCGATGAAGTGCAGGATTTGTCTCGTAATCGCTACCTATTAGTGCGCGAAATCCTACGCAAAAACCCAGCTTGCAAGTTGTTTGCTGTCGGTGACGACTGACAATCGATTTATCGTTTTACGGGCAGTGACCTAACTTTAATTCAGGAATTTGAAAAAACATTCGGCCTGAAAACGCGACGGAGTTTTATTGAGACTACGCATCGCTTCGGTCAGCCGACAATAAAAACGAGTTGCGATTTTATCCAGAAAAACCCTACGCAATCCCATAAAAATGTTTCCAATAAAAAGGCAAAACCAACGCCAATTAAGATAATTCTGAATGCGCCAACTGCGCGCGATAGTGATGTGGAGTCGCTAAATATAATAATGTTGGAGCTAATAAAAACGCATGGTTATGACGAACTAAAACATAAAGAATTACAAATTATTTCTCGCTACAATCACGATATTAGGCGCATTGAGGGCGCTGTAAATATTAAAATAGAAATCGATCAGGCTAGCGAAAGCACAAAAATCATTTGGCATAATCCCCGCAATTCTGCACAAATACTAAACTTAGAATACTGCTCCATGCACAAGTCAAAGGGAATTACGCGCGACATTGTAATTGTATTAAATATGAATGCTGGCCTAATGGGAATGCCCGCAACGCGTGAGTGCGACCCGATTTTGGACGCCTTGCTCGCAAAAGAAGACAACTTTGCGTTTGCGGAAGAGCGCAGATTGTTTTATGTTGCCATTACGCGCGCAAGGGAAGAAACTCTTTTAATTGCAAATCGCAAAAATCCATCGCCGTTTATATTCGAAATATCGGACGAAATTAAAGATATTTATGGAAAATTGTGTCCAAAATGCGAATCTGGCGAATTAATCCGAAAACATGGTAAGTATGGGGATTTTTATTATTGCTCCAACTATCGTTATGGGTGCAATTATCTCAAAAAATAGTTATAATAAAGATATATGGCAGTTTCCATGCGCAAACAGATCGCGCAGAATAAACGCAACACTATTATATTAATGATTATTTTTGTGGCTTTTATCACAATTATTGGTTGGCTATTCGCTTGGCTAAATGATAATTACGCCATTATGTTTGCATTTTTGGCCGTTAGCGCGGGGTACGCCCTGATTCAGTACTTCTTTGCCGACAAAATCGCTATCATGTCTGCTGGTGCGCGCGAGATTCAAGAAAACGAGAATCCTCGCTACTACAAAATCGTCGAGAAGCTTGCCGATGATGCGAAACTTCCGATGCCACGCGTATTTTTGATCAACGACGATGCGCCAAACGCCTTTGCTACTGGCCGTGATCCTAAGCGTGCCTGTGTTGCGGCAACAACTGGTCTTTTGGAAGTGATGGACGACGATGAACTCCGTGCAGTAATGGGGCACGAAATGTCGCACGTAAAAAATTATGACATTCGCGTCAGCATGATTACTTTTGGTCTTGTGGCGCTGGTTGGCTTGATGTCAGACTTCGGCATGCGCGTATTACTTTATAGCAAGCGCGACGAAGAAGAGCATTCGCCAATAGGGGCACTGTTTGCACTAGTAACATTGATATTATCGCCAATCGTTGCTAGCCTTGTGCAGATGGGTATTTCGAGGCAACGCGAGTATCTTGCCGATGCGTCATCAGCAACGCTTACCGGCAACCCAGACAGTATGATAAGCGCCTTGCGTAAACTTGAGACACATGCGCGCCCGATGCATCAACAAAATATCGCTTCGGAATCAATGTATATTGCAAATCCGCTTTCAAAGTCCATGATAAGTAAACTCTTCTCGACACATCCGCCGATAGAATCCAGAATAGAAAGGCTCGAAAATGCCAAGAAGTAGACCGTCGAAAATCGCAATAAAAACCGTAAAAGAAGAGAAGGATATGAAAAAGCTAAAAACTGAAAAAACGAAAAAACCAAAAGAGAAAAAGCCGCGCAAAAGCTTTAAGGAAGCTTACACCGATACGCGTGATAAGGTTTGGGAAAAGAAGCGAGCGCGCGTTAAGCTCCATCATTCTTTCCGTCGCTCTTATCGCGAGGACTACGATCGCCCGCTTACGGTGCCTGGCCTAGTTTCGCACGCAACATCCACGCTCAAAATCTTATTCAAAAACTGGAAACTATTTGGTGCACTTCTGGCACTCATCGTAACTTGTAATATTGCCTTCGTTGGCATCATGAATCAGGAAACTTACGAGACGGTTCAGGATAGTCTCGATGAGAGCTACGATATACTTCAGAATGGCGGCGAGCTTGGTCGCGTCGCAAAATCTGGCCTCTTGCTCGTTTCTACAATCACGACTGGCGGTCTCACTAACGGCATGACTGAAGTTCAGCAAGTATTCCTAATCTTCTTCTTTACAATCACTTGGCTCGTAACGATTTATTATTTGCGCCATCTTTTGGCGGGCAATAAGCCAAAATTCCGCGATGGTCTCTTTAACGCCTTAACGCCACTTATGTCTAGCTTTTGTATTGTTGCGCTAATCTTCGTGCACGCGTTGCCAATTCTATTCTGTGTAATTGTGTACTCTTCTGCGGTATCGACCGGCTTCCTCGAACAGCCACTTTATGCTTTCTTATTCTGGTTGTTCTGTGGCTTGCTTGGCTTATTATCTCTATACCTATTGCCAGTATCCATTACCGCTCTCGTTGCAACTTCCGTTCCTGGAATGTATCCAATGACAGCGGTTCACGCTGCAACTGACTTATTGCAAGGTCGCCGCACAAAATTCATCATTCGTGTATTATTCGGCTTGTTGTTCTTAGCCGTAATTTGGGTGATTGTAATGGTGCCGCTTATGTGGCTAGATCTTATATTAAAGGAAAATGTCGAATTCCTCGCCGAGGTTCCGTTCGCGTCGCTTTGTCTCCAAATTATGACAACCTTCACGGGAATTTACATTACAGCATATATCTATCTCTTCTATCGAAGGATGCTCGATGATACCAACTAGTGTTACTGAACGCGTAGAAAAACTCCGTAAGTTAATCAACGAATATCGCTATCATTATCATGTCCTCGACGAGTCAATCATGTCTGAGGCCGCTGCGGATAGTCTAAAGCACGAACTGTCACAGCTAGAAGAGCAATATCCGGAATTAATTACGCCAGATTCTCCTACTCAGCGTGTTGCTGGCCAGGCTTTGGATAAGTTTCAGAAGGTCACGCATGCCGAACGCATGATCTCGCTCGCAGATGTTTTTTCCGAGGCTGAAGTTCGGGATTGGCTTGACCGTATTGCAAAGCTTGGCGCTATTAATCCAGAACTTTTTGTTGATATTAAAATGGATGGCCTTGCAATGGCGCTCATTTATGAAGACGGTCTACTAAAACAGGCAGTTACGCGCGGCGACGGCAGAGTAGGTGAAGATGTTACGATGAATGTTCGCACAATCGAGAATGTTCCGCTTTCTATCCCGCAGAAAGAGCATACCGAAGTCCGTGGTGAAGTTGTTATTTTTAAGAAAGATTTCGACGAGCTTAACGCAAAACAGCGTGCTATGGGCAAACCAGAATTCGCTAATCCGCGCAACTTGGCGGCTGGTTCAATTCGCCAGCTCGACCCGAAAGTTGCCGCATCGCGCCCACTCAAGTTTATGGGCTACGATATGGTCTCGCCAAATCTTGATACAAATTCGAACGTATATGAACGTCTAAAAGAGCTTGGTTTTCGCATTTCTGGCCAGCAGCATATTTACCATACGCTTCGTGAAGCGATGGATTTTATAAACGAACTTAATGAGACGCGTCAAGACTTGCCGTTTGGCACGGATGGCGCAGTCATCAAAGTTAATGACCGTAAGGTTTATCAAGCGCTCGGTATTGTAGGCAAAACTCCGCGTGCCGCGATTGCATTCAAGTATCCAGCAGAAGAGGCTACTACCGTCGTAAAAGACATCGTAATTTCTATTGGCCGCACTGGCGCTGCAACCCCGGTGGCAGTTTTTGACCCAGTCCAGGTTGCTGGCACAACGGTTAAGCATGCCTCTTTGCACAATGCCGACGAAATAGCACGCCTTGATGTTCGCATTGGCGATACGGTAGTCATTTATAAGGCTGGTGATATTATTCCGCAAGTCAATCGCGTTCTAACCGAACTTCGTCCAAATGTTTCCGAGGCTTACGATTACGAAAAAGCTCTCCATGAACAATATCCAGAACTTGAGTTTGAACGCCCTGCAGGCGAAGTTGTTTACCGTGTGAAGGGAAGCAATGCAGACCAAATGCTAAAGCGCTCAATTGAATATTACGCTAGTAAGCCCGCGTTGAATATTGAAGGCCTCGGCGAGAAGAATGTTGACGCGCTCGTGGATGCAGGTCTGGTTGGCTCAATCGCGGATCTCTATACGTTGACCACTGGCCAAGTCCAATCTCTAGATCGTTTTGCTGAGATATCTGCAGGTAAACTCGTAGATAATATTCAGGCCAGCAAGAATCCGCCACTAGCAAGGTTTATCACGGCAATCGGCATCCGTCATATCGGTAGTCAGACGGCAATTGACTTAGCCGCGCATTATAAAACATTGGATGCACTCCGTGATACTACAGAATCAGAATTATTAGAGTTACCAGGTATCGGCAAGATTGTTGCGGAATCTATTCTTGCGTTCTTCTCCGACGAAGACAACTTAAAGCTTCTCGATGACCTGAAGACCCTGGGCGTAGAGCCAGTCTACCAAGATACGTCCGGCGGGCGTTTGAATGGTTTATCGTTTGTTGTAACTGGCACTCTCGATTCGATGGGGCGCGACATTGCTGCAGAGAAAATTCGAGCACTTGGCGGGGAATTCCACAGTAGTGTTGTAAAAAATACTAAATACTTAGTAGCTGGCCATAATACCGGAAAATCCAAATTAGAAAAAGCCGCAAAGTACGGAACAGAGGTAATTGACGAGCAAAAATTCCTCGAAATTCTTGGCGAATAGTTTTTCCACAAAAGTGTTGTAAAAAATACAGAAATTCTGTTAAAATTACAACATTTTTTGTATTAGCACTCTTGACTTGCGAGTGCTAAAAACATACAATATATAACATATGATGGACGAATTTAGTGAAGTTATGAATCATCTCAGCGAGAATGCACGGTTCGCCCTGCAGAAAGCTGATTTATTTAGCAAACGTTACAACCAGGGTTATATGGGCACTGAGCATCTTCTGATGGGTATTATGGCTCAGGATACTTCTACTGGCGCTAAACTCCTCCGTGATGAGGGTATTGATATTGACCAGCTTGAGCGTGCGCAAGGCAAAGTTGCCGTTGATGTTCCGGCCGCCCCTATGGCCATGATGTCTCTTTCCGAAGCCACCGTATTAACTCTTCGCATGGCAATGAACTTTGCTCAAGAAAATGGCCTCAGTGTAA
This sequence comes from Candidatus Saccharimonadota bacterium, assembly GCA_017541245.1. Lineage (GTDB taxonomy): Bacteria > Patescibacteriota > Saccharimonadia > Saccharimonadales > Saccharimonadaceae > UBA2834. Next base: position 68,669 of record JAFXZL010000007.1, on the reverse strand, counting down.
TTGGTACCGAGCATATGATGTATGCTATCGTTCGCCAGCCAAATTCCCGCGCCGGCGCACTTTTGACGAAGTTGAATGTAGACCTCGAGCAAGTTGCTAATAACATTGAAGACCTAGTCGAAAAACAGGCCAGTGAGGCTAAGATTGAAGAGCAAAAACGCAAGGCCGGTAAGCGTCAGAGCTACCGTTTCTTATCGAAGTTTGGTACTGATCTCACTACGCTTGCAAAAGAGGGAAAACTAGATACTGTAATTGGTCGCGAGCAAGAAATAGAGCGCACTATTACGGTTCTTTGCCGTCGCACAAAATCCAACCCAGTATTAATTGGCGAAGCCGGTGTTGGTAAGACTGCTATCGTAGAAGGTCTCGCGATGCGAATCGCTAAGAATGATGTTCCTGGTACTTTGATTGGTAAGCGCATCTTCCAAGTCGACCTAAGTTCCGTGGTCGCTGGCACGAAATTCCGTGGCGAGTTCGAGGAGCGCATCAAAGGCATTATCGACGAAGCGGTCGGTGACGAATCTGTCATTCTATTCATCGATGAGCTACATTTGCTTTCTGGCGCTGGTTCTGCGGAAGGTAGTATGGATGCGGCAAATATTTTAAAGCCTGCACTTGCCCGCAATTCAATGAAATTAATTGGCGCTACGACGCTAGACGAATATCGCAAAAATATCGAAAAAGACAAAGCGCTTGCGCGTCGCTTCCAAACTGTTATCGTAAACGAGCCAAATCCAACTATTACGCTCCGTATTCTAAAAGGCATCAAAGGTCACTACGAAAAGTATCATCAAGTTGTAATTTCTGACGAGATTCTAGAAGAAGCAATCACGCTTTCCCAGCGCTACATTTCGGATCGCTTTATGCCAGACAAAGTCATCGATGTGATTGATGAAGCAAGTGCAATTGCGCGCGTTTCACTCGATAAAAAAGGCGGCAGTGAATACAAGAAATACAAGATTGAACTTTCTGATTTGCAATCAAAAATTGAGGCCTCTGCCGAAAAAGAAGATTACGAAAAAGCTGCAATGTATAAGACTCGTGCTGCGCAAGTTGAGGAAGAAATTAAGAAGCTCGAAAAGGCTCACAAGGACGTCGATAAAGCTCCAGCAGTTACTTCCGAAAATCTCGCCACGGCAATCAGTCTAAAAACCGGCATCCCAGTCAATCGCGTGCATGGTTCCGAGCAGGAGATTTTGGTCAACCTAGAAAAGCATCTCAGTAAAGATATTATTGGCCAAGACAATGCAATTAAGGCCGTTAGCAAGGCGATTCGCCGCGGTCGTTCTGGTATTGCTGATCCGCATCGCCCAATCGGTTCATTTATCTTTATGGGCCCAACTGGCGTTGGCAAAACGGAGCTCGCAAAAGTTATCGCACGCGAGGTGTTTGGTGGTGAAGATTCGCTAATCAAAATTGATATGTCGGAGTTTGCGGAAAAGCACAATGTCGCACGTCTTGTTGGTGCGCCAGCAGGTTATGTTGGTTATGATGATGGCGGAAAACTAACCGAGCAAGTACGCCGCAAGCCATATTCTGTTGTATTGTTTGATGAGATTGAAAAAGCCGATCCAGAAGTCTTTAATATCCTTCTACAGATTCTCGAGGACGGTACTTTAACCGACGGTCAGGGCACAAAGGTAAAGTTTAATAACTCTATTGTAATTCTTACCAGTAACCTCGGCGCAGAAGACATGTATCGTGAGTCCGAAATGGGCTTCTCGGTTAAAACAAAGAAGGACGCAAAGGCGCTCGAAGCAGAACATGCCGCCAACGAAGCTTCCGCGATGAAAGCACTTCGCAAAATTATGCGCCCAGAATTAGTGAATCGCTTCGACTCGATTATTACGTTCAATGCGCTGACCGAAAAAGACGTCGACTGCATTTTTAATAATATGATTGAAGACCTCAAGAAACGTTTGGCAGAAAAATCCATCGGCCTTCAGCTTACCGACGCCGCAAAGAAGCGCCTAATCGAAAAAGGCTACGACGTCAAAAACGGTGCACGCCCACTTCGTCGCGAAATCGAGGATGAACTCGAAAGTATTCTCGCCGACAATATCTTGTCCAACAAACTCGATAAAGGCGACATCGCAAAAGTAGATTTCAAAAAAGATCAATTCGTTTTAACAAAAGTCAAAGAATAACGATTATAATTAAAGCGTGACCACAAAAGAGCAACAACCAAAGCAAAAGAAAAAGACCCCGCCGCTGATTACTGCGGCCTGCATCATAATTATTGTCTGTAGCTTGGTCTACATGTTCTTCTCGCAACAAATACACGATTTCATTGACGGGCGTTCTTACCAGCCTTCCAGCGAGATGGAAAAAGTCATTGATAATGTCGGCTTTACGTGGCGTTCCGACTACATTATGCGTGCCACGAAGCCAGAATTAGAGCAAGCGGATATTTTCAATGAGCACTGTATTGATGACGAGGATGCAAATTCAGCGCTCGGTTGTTATTCGTCGGCGGATAATCGTATTTATATTTTTGACGTGCAGGGCGAAGAACTTGATGGCGTCAAAGAAGCGGTCTTGATGCACGAGACGTTGCATGCGATTTACGATCGTTTGCATGACGGCTGGAAAGAAGTGCTTAATGTAGAACTGAAGAAATATTACGAAAGCCATAAAGATGTTTTTGGCGACTACATGGATTCCTATTCGGAAGAGCAGTTCTATACGGAGCTCCATTCCATTATTGGTCAGCGCGTTTATGATAAAGACTTGTCCGAGATGCTTCGGCAACATTACGCAAAATACTTCAAAAATCACGACGCGACAGTTGAGTTTTATAAAAAATACACCGCTGTTTTGAACGCGGAAGAAGAGAAGATCGAGAAGGCAAAGCAGGCCCTTGATGACATGCATGTAATTCTTGAGCAGAAACGCACAAACTATCGCACGAATCTTGATGCTTATAACCGCGAAGTAGATTATCATAATCGCCAGACCGAGCTTGGTAACTGGAATCAATCCCGTTACAACTACTTAGTCTCAAAAGGAAGGTTGATCGACGACGAACGCGATGCGCTCAACAAGTATATTGACGAATATAACATCGAGGTAGAAAAGTACAACAAAATGCTCGAAGAAGAACGCCAACTCTTTGGTAGGCTAGATAGTCGCTTCGAGACAAAGACGGAAACTTCCGAATCTGAGAAATAATACTTAGCACTCTTGACTTGCGAGTGCTAGATAAATATAATAACTTCAAGGAGGAAAATGAAGAATTATTTAGTTCCTACAGTTGTTGAAGAAACGAATCGTGGCGAGCGTGCCTATGATATTTATTCGCGCCTTTTGAAGGAGCGTGTAGTGTTTCTTGGCGATCAAGTTACGCCAGAAACGGCAAACATCGTCATTGCTCAGCTTCTACATCTTGCTTACGAAGACCCAAAAAAGGATATTAAGTTATACATCAATTCGCCTGGCGGTTCCGTGTATGATGGTCTCGCGATTATCGATACAATGAATTATATCGAACCAGATGTCCAGACAATCGGCATTGGCTTACAGGCCTCAATGGGTGCAATGTTACTATCTTCTGGCGCAAAGGGGAAGCGCTATGCGTTGCCAAATGCTCGTATTATGATTCATCAGCCAAGCTCTGGTACAGAAGGTAAAATTACCGATCAGGAAATTGCCCTCAAGGAAGGCATTTATCTCAAAAAGCGCCTCGCAGAGATGTTCGCAAAGAATACTGGCAAGGCTCTCACTCAGGTCGAGAAAGATATGGACCGTGATAACTGGATGTCCGCCCAGGAAGCCAAAGATTACGGTATCATCGACGAAGTAATCGAAAAATAATAGACAAAGGAAAACCCCCGCGGGTCCGGTCCCTCGGGGGTATTTTTTATTCTTCCGGAAGAATAAAATCATCAGGGAGTTCGTAATATGATGCCAATTCGGCATCTACAGCTGCATTTACGACCTCAACCTTATCTTCAGGAGCCGTTAATACGCGTACATCGCGCCAAAGCGCATCCATTGCGTCTGCGCCAATCAGATATTTTTCGCCTCCAAGAACCATGTCGAAAATGAAATCAGTAGCAGACTCAAAGTCCCTACTTTCTTTCCATGCGTTGTCTGCGGTACGGCCTTTGCTTACGGTATATCCGCTCACGATGCCGTTAGACTGCACATGTATTTGGATGGCAAAATCTGACTCCCTATTGTAGCTGAATGGGGTAACGACTATGTCGTCCTCGATGATGGCATAGTCTAGACCTGCCAAATTGAAGAATTCGTCGAAGCTGATCGCTTTGGCGTCGTCAGTAGCGATGTCTTCCATCGTCTTACCTTCGAAATTATTGAAACTCATGTTCTTCAATTCGTCAGTCTTGTCTTCTGTAGTACTCACTGGTGTTTCTTCAGCGGTAACCGTGATGGCGGTCGCTGAGTTTTCCTTTTTTGCGCAGCCACAAATAGCAAAGCAGACTACGACAATTAGGATAAAATATGGAAACTTCTTTTCCATGGCAACACCTCCTCCAAAGCCACAAAATTCCGTCATATTCTCCGGATAGAATCTTAAGGAACTTTGCGAACTTGCAATACTTTAATTATACCACATATGCTTAAAAAAGTCAATGAAAAGACCCGGTCGCGATGACCGGGTCTGGTGCTGATGAATGTTACGTTGAGGTTGCTTTGCTTATCAGTTGCGGTCGATATAGTCCTGCAGGGTATCCCTGTATCCTTCGAGACGCGCTTTGCGCTTTTCGATAGAGAAGACGGAGCCCTTCATGACGGCATAGAGCCCGAGCAGATCGAGCGGAATCGCCACGATGGCTAATACGCCGATACTGAACAGGATGCTCAGAGCGTCACTCTCGATCCAGAATACGGACCAGAATTTGTCCAGGGCGAAGCAGACTGCCAGAAGCTCGAGACCGATGAACGACAGAAGGATAATCCATCTGGTGAAGGTGGGGATAATTCTCCACGCATCTCCGATTTCGCTGCTGTAGTCATAGTTCCTGATAGCTTCGTCTGCCTTTTCGACCAGGTTTTCAGCATCGCACTGATACAGATCGCCTCTTGCGAGGTCTTTCACTGCATACTCCAGGCGCTTGGTCGTGATCGCTGCTTCGCGAAGATCCAGGTAGTCATTCCGGCCACTACTGATGTTGCTGCGCACGTCGCTGATGAAATTAGCGAGTTTGGTTCCGACTCCGTTGTTGTAAGTGATAACTTTGCTCATGTGTACCTCCTATTTTTTTGTACATATTGAGACATCTGTTGCCGGCTAACCTCTATTTGGGCTAGCGTCTAGCCCTCCCGACTTCTAGACGCTAGTCCAAATGCGTAACAATTCTTAGCTTGTAAGGTACTTTCTCGCTTTCTCAAGCGATATATACATTATAGCATAAACGCTTTAAAAAGTCAATAGTATGCTTATGCTTTTCTCAAGATGACGACGTGTTAAACTAGAGATATGGTGAAGGTAAAGTCGAAATATGTCTGTCAAAACTGTGGCGCCAGTTACTCCAAGTGGGCTGGTCGTTGCGAGAATTGTGGCGAATGGAATACCTTGCTGGAGCAAGTTGCCCCTACGGAAACAGAGGTAAAATCCGCCCTTGCGAAAGGTGCGGTTTCTGGTAAAAAGCTTGAAGCAGTTTCGATAAATACCATAGAGCCTTCCGATGCAGGCTCGCGTTTACTTACGGGTTTTCCGGATCTTGATACGGTGCTTGGTGGAGGTATTTTGCTTGGTTCCGTCAGTCTTTTGGCTGGCCAGCCTGGCATGGGAAAATCTACGATTCTGATGCAGGTTTGTTCGAACGTGGCTAATAGTGGCCATAGCGTTTTGTATGTTTCTGGCGAGGAGTCTGCGGGACAAGTAAAGCTTCGCGCCGTACGCCTCGGCGCCAGTTCGGACAAGTTACATTTTGCTAGCTCCTCATCTGGTAACGACATCGCAAAAACTATAGAAGAGGGCGGCTATGACTTAGTGGTTGTGGACTCAATCCAGACCTTGAGCATGGCCGAAATCAGCTCTGCGCCAGGCACGGTTAGCCAGGTCAGTAACTGTGGAAACCTTATCATTCGCGCCGCCAAATCTAGTGGCACGGCGGTGATTATTGTGGGGCATGTCACAAAGGAGGGCACTTTGGCTGGTCCGAAGGTGCTCGAGCATCTTGTGGATGTTGTATTGAATTTTGAAGGCGACCGCTATGGCGGTTTTAAGACTATTCGCGCCGTAAAAAACCGCTTTGGCTCCACGACAGAAGTTGCTATTTTCGAGATGGCCACCCAGGGCCTGGTCGAGGTGAAAAACCCATCCGAAGCACTACTTTCCGAGCGCCAAAACACCGACGGTAGCATTATTATGGCTACGATTGAGGGCGCACGCCCGCTCCTAGTGGAGATTCAGGCGCTCGTTAATCCGACTAGCTTCGGCTATCCAAAGCGCACGGCTTCCGGCTTTGATTTAAATCGTCTTAATCTTTTAATTGCAGTCCTAGAAAAGCGTACAAAGTTAAGCCTCCAGGACAAAGACATCTTTATTAATGTGGTCGGCGGGATGCGCCTGAACGACTCTGCGGCAGACCTTGCGATTTGCATGGCTATTGCGAGTGCTGCAGCTGGCCGCAAGCTTAATGACAAGATTGTTGTATTTGGCGAGGTTGGCCTTGGCGGGGAAATCCGCAGCGTGATTGCGCCAGATCGCCGTATTGCAGAAGCAAAGAAGCTCGGCTTCGATCATGCCATTGCGCCTGCAACCATAAAGGATAAGTTTGTTTTGCCAGTCAAAGACCTCCGTTCCGCTCTCGTAAAATACATGAACAATAAATAGTAATCATCTCGTTCACATAGTTTTTCCTAGCATATGCAATAGACCGTTGCGCAGGCCGCTGCCGAGCAGGAGGTGGCCGGCGCCCGTGAAGACGGGCCGACGGAACGCCGTGTCTAGGGCGTATGCTAGGGAAACATAGCAAGCACACTGTTGCATCTTATCTAATTTTGTGATAAAATTTGCTCAATATGATTACAAAAGATAACAAAGCTAAGGCGATCAAGAAGCTCGCCCGCAGTGATAAGGATGTCGGCTCTCCAGAGGTGCAGGTTGCCATTTTGACTGATCGTATCAAAGAAGTTACTGAGCATGTCAAGGCTAACAAGCATGATTTTATGGCTAAGCGCGGTCTTATCCAGATGGTTGGCCAGCGCAAAAAGCTTTTGAAGTATCTCGAACGCACTGATTTCGAAGCTTACAAAGCTACTGTTGCAAAACTTGGTCTTCGCAAATAATAAAAAACTGGCTCCACAAACGGGGCCAGTTTTTTGTTATTACAAAATAAAAGAAGACCTGGCATTGCTGCCAGGTCATTCCAAGGTGCGTAGTGGACGCTATTTCTGCGTTGCGAGCTCGTCGGTATTAACATAGCGAAGCCCGCGTTCAGTGTACCTTTTTTGAGTTTCGTCGTCTTCGAGCCTGTGCAGCTCGTCAACAAGATCCACGGACACGTCTTCGGTCAGTTTAGCGGAAACCATCAGATCTCCCCTGATATCGCTCGCAATTAAGCGAAGGCTTTCGCGAATCTGATCTACCGCATTGTCCAGTGCTTCGTCCTCGTAACCCCTCTTGCAACGATTGTCTATAACGAAGCATAGATCAGTACATACGGTTCCTGTGGCGTCGTCTTCGGATCTGAGTGGATACATGGTTACCCAGCGCATAGGATCCCTTGCCGTCTTTGCGCGACTATGGATGGGCTCCCAATATGTCTTTACGATATCGACATATTCGGGAAGCATGCCGAGAATACGAATCGCGCGAACATGGTTCGCGCAAGACTTTTTCTCTCCGCTATCGTCGTAGCCCATCTTGTAAACGCGGCAAGGGTAGAGCAATATAGTAGTTTCATCACTCCCCTCGTCATAGAGACACCTCATGGAGACCAGACGATCCCCGACCACACGTTCGAAGGCTTGACGCGCCTTCTTCTCCGGGAACTCCCCCTTCAGCTTAAGTACGGTACGGTCCACTTTTTTCAGTAAATAATCACCCATATTAAATCACACCCCTTTCCATATGGGAAAAACATGCCGACTTTTGTCGACACTAACGCAAATTTTATCACAAAATGCGCAAATTGTCAATGTATGGTAAAATATGAGAGTAAAACAATCGAGAAAATGATAGACACCCTAGGCGGAAGTCTAACCTCCGATTAGGATGCTTATTATTTTCTCGAGGAAAGGAAAAAATGGAAATTATCAATCCCAGCGGAAAGAAAACTTTCAAGGTGGAGACTGATTTTTGTGGTCGCCCGCTCACGCTAGAAGTCAACCGCGTCGGCTTCCGTACCACTTCTTCCGTACTCGTCACTTATGGCGATACGGTGGTGCTCGGCTCCGTAGTTGTTGGCCAAAAGCCAGTTATGCAAGATTTCTTCCCACTCTCTATTGATTACGAAGAAAAATATTACGCTTCCGGTAAAATCAGTAGCAGTAAATTTATCAAACGTGAAGGTAAGCCTTCCGATAACGCCGTTTTGATTGGCCGTCTCATTGATCGCCCAATTCGCCCGCTATTCCCGAAGGGCTACCGCCAAGAAATCCAGGTGGTCGCAACCGTTCTATCTATGGATCCAAATTTCCGCCCAGACGTTATTGCAATGATTGCAGCGTCTAGCGCACTCATGAATGCTGGTGTCCCATTTGACGGTCCAATCGCGGGTCTCCGCATTGGCCGCGTTAATGGCGAATACAAGGCATTCTTGACCCCAGAGGAACGTGAGGCATCCGACCTTGATCTCGTTGTTGCCGGTAAAGATTCTGGCATCACAATGGTAGAGGCTGGCGCAAACGAAGTTCCAGAAGATGTCGTTATTGGCGGTCTCGAATGGGGCCTCAAGATGATTCAGCCAGCTATCAAGCTCCAGAACGAACTCCGCGAAGCTCTTGGCGTAGAAGAAAAGGAATACACCCTTATTCTTCCAAACGAAGAGGCTCAGGCGAAGGTTGATGCTTGGTTTGATGGCAAGCTTACCGAAGAATTCCGTACGCAGAATACCATCCTCCGCGATCAAATGATCAAGGATCTTAAAGAACAAATGCATGCAGATTTTATCGCCGAAATCAGCGATGAGGATGCTGGTGTAACCGATAGCATGGATGACGAAACGAAGCTCGCCGCTAAGACTGCTTATTATGAAGCAAACGGCAAAGCAGATTATTCTGAAGCCTTCGAGCTAGCCGTAAAGCATGATGTTCGCAAGCATATTATTGAAGATGGCGTTCGCCCAGACGGTCGCAAGCTTGATGAGGTTCGCCCGCTCAGCTCTCAGGTTGGCATTTTGCCACGTACTCATGGTTCCAGCCTCTTTACTCGTGGCGTAACTCAAGCTATGAATATTGTCACTTTGGCACCGCTTAGCTATGCACAGCTTGTGGATACAATGGAAGTAACCGACGGTACTCGTCGCTACATGCATCACTACAATGCTCCTGGCTATACTGTCGGCGAAGTTAGCCGCCTCGGTAGCCCGGGTCGTCGCGAGATTGGTCACGGCTATCTTGCAGAACGAGCATTGATGCCAGTTTTGCCAAGCGAAGAAGAATTTCCATACGCTATTCGTAGCGTAACTGAAATCATGTCTCAGAACGGTTCTACCTCTATGGCTGCAACCTGCAGCTCTTGTCTTGCTTTGATGGATGCAGGCGTCCCACTCAAGCGTCCAGTAGCGGGTGTTGCAATGGGCCTCATGATGGATGGTGACAAACCATATGTCCTAACTGACCTCATGGATGCAGAAGATTTCGCTGGTGATATGGACTTCAAGGTTACCGGTACTACAGAAGGTATTACAGCTCTCCAGATGGATATGAAGGTTCATGGTCTTCCAGTAAGTGTTCTATCCGAAGCAATCAAGAAAGCTCATGATGGTCGTATGTTTATCATGAAGCACATGCTTTCCGTACTCGATGGACCACGCGATCATCTCAGCCCATATGCTCCACGCATCGAAAAACTCATGATTAACCCAGACAAGATTGGTACAGTCATTGGTAAGGGCGGTGAAACCATCAACAAGATTACTACCGAAACCGGCGCAGAAATCAATATCGAAGAAAACGGTCTCATTACCGTAGCTGGTACTGATGCTGAAAAGATTGAAAAAGCATTGAACTGGATTAAGTCTCTTGTTGAAGAGCCAGAACCAGGCAAAATCTACAAAGGCAAAGTCGTTTCCATCAAAGATTTCGGCGCATTTGTAAACATCTTGCCAGGTATCGATGGCATGCTCCATATTTCGCAAATCAGCGACAAGCGCCTCGCGAAGGTTACTGACGCATTGCAAGTTGGCGATGAAATCAATGTTCGCCTCGATGCAATTGACGAAAAAGGACGCCTCAGCCTATCTATGAAAGGTGTAGACCAAAAAGCCTAATAATAGCGGCAAACTAAAATATCTCCCCACGCGGGAGATATTTTTTGATATATAATAAAGTTAATTAACATAAACGGAGTCTATATGACAACACAAGCTTCCTCGGCTAGCCATGCGAAGGCTGCCGTAAAGTATGAGCGCGGTAAAATTTCTGCGCCAATGATGGCAAAGCTAAACACTTGGACAATTGCCATGTCCTGTTTTATTGGCTTTGCATGTATCTTTTCTGCAATTGCAGGCTTTTCTGATGGCTGGGCATTCCGCATTCCAGTATTTTCAGCGTTCTTTGGATCTAATGTCGGTAGCGTTCCGTCTGAGTTTATGGCATCCTTCATTGCGTTGGCTGCTGCAATTTTCGGCATTGCCACACTAAAGAAGGTTACGGACAGGGAAACGCAGAGAGAATCTTGGCACAAAGTCGCCAACCTATTCCTTGGTATATCTGTAATTTACATTATTAATCTTGCTGGCATCATTTTCTACTCCATCATGATGATTGGTAAGCCAACCATCCAGGGCGACCTATGGCTAAGCAACTTCTTGCCAACCCTCATCATGCTTGGCGCCTCAGTCGGTATGCACTTTATTGCAAAGACTATCGTCCACGTAAAGCCAGCCCTCATCAAGACTATGGCTATCGTGGCGGTATGTGTTGCGGGTGTTAGTGTATTCTTGACCTTCACGGAAGGTATCGTAGTTACGTATATTATTGATACGATTAAGTACGGCTTCCGCCGCTAAAAAGGAATAAAGAATCTAGCCTGAAAGATGGCTAGATTTTTTATGGTATAATATATTGCATATGGCAAATAAAAAGCGAGGTAGAAAGAAAAAATCCCAAGAAGTCGTAAATAATCACGAACTTCCAGGTGGTTTTTGGCGCCAAATCATGGCGTTTTTGATGATTGTTTGTGCAGTTTTATTTATTGTTGCATGGCTTGGCAGTGGCGGCGTCGCCCTTCAGGCCGTAAATAGTTTCTTCTTGAAAGTTTTCGGCTATACGACGTATCTTATGCCGATTATCTTGGTGTATCTCGCTGTGTTGATTTTTCGCGCGCCAGACAATCGTCTTGACGTGAGCGTTTGGATCGCTTCATGTCTAATTATCTTTTGGTTTTCCGGCATATTTGGCGTCCCGAGTTATACTACTGGCGCATCTACTGGCGGCATTATCGGCGATGGCCTAAATAGCGTTGTCGTAAAGAACCTTGATCAGGGTGTTTCCATCTTTCTTTATGTAGTCTTAATTATCATTACTGCACTATTTATGTATGCCGAAACGCCTGCTGCGCTCTTCCGCAAAATTGGCGCTATGTTCAAGACCAAAGAGGGGGAAGATTCCGAGAATGCACGCGTTATTCGCCGCGCCAAAGCTAACGCTACGGAAGATGATGGTGAAGAACATGGCACGATGCGCAACTTCAAAGTCAACTCAAACGTTGAAATCGTTGATAGTAAAAAAGAAAAGAAGGGGCTTCTCGTTAAAGATAATAACGATAAAGTCGAAAAAGTCGAAGAACCAATGGCAATGTTGGCGGTCAACGATCCAAACTGGAAAATGCCTCCAATGGAGCTATTAAACAAGCGCCGCTCTCCGGCCGATCCTGGTGATACTCGTAATAATGCTGAAATCATCAAGAATACCTTGGAAGATTTTGGTATCAACGTTGAAGTCGAAGGCGCAAATGTCGGCCCACGCATTACGCAATATACGCTCATTCCACCCGCAGGGGTGAAGGTTAGTAAAATTGCTCAGTTGGATCGCGACCTTAGCGCACGACTCGCCGCAGACAAAGTGCGTATCGAAGCGCCAATCCCAGGTACGCGTTCCGTAGGTGTAGAAATACCAAACAAGAAAGCCGCAAGCGTAGGCTTGCACGAACTTTTAAAATCTAGTGACTGGAGTCACATGGTTGCAGAAAAGCCTCTTGCCTTTGCAGTTGGTAAAGATATTTCTGGCCATGTAATTCTAGGTAATCTTGCAAAGATGCCACACTTACTCATTGCGGGTACTACCGGTTCGGGTAAGTCCGTCATGACCAATACACTCATCATGTCGATGCTGTACCATAATTCACCATCAGACCTTAAGCTAATCATTATCGATCCAAAGCAGGTCGAAATGGCGGCTTATGATGCTATTCCCCATCTTCTTTCGCCGATTATTACGAATGTAAATGAAGCACTCAGCGCAATGGAATGGGCCGTAAAGGAAATGGAAAGCCGCTATTCGCTCATGAAAGACGAGCGCGTAAAGAATATTGCAGACTTCAACGCAAAGAAAGCTCGCCAAGGTGAGACGGTTGCGGTTCCAGACGAAGATGGCAACGAACAGAAGCACGATAATGGCAAGATGCCATATATTGTAATTATCGTTGATGAGATGGCTGACTTAATGATGATGGCAGGCAAAGAGCTTGAAAATCGCATTGTGCGCATCGCTCAGAAAGGTCGCGCCGCAGGTATTCATCTTGTTCTCGCGACTCAGCGTCCAGAAGTCAAAGTCGTTACCGGTTTAATTAAAGCAAACATTCCAGGTCGCATTGCATTCGCCGTAAACAACAATACGGACTCTCGCGTCATGCTTGACATGGGTGGCGCAGAAAAGCTACTTGGCTCTGGCGACATGCTATTCCTTACTACCGAAATGATGGGTAAGCCAATTCGTGTTCAGGGCGCATTTGTTAGCGACGAAGAAATCGGCAATGTTACGGATTTCTTGCGCCATCAAGCCCCGGCGGATTACAACCCAGAAGTTACATCGCAAACTGTTGCGATTGGCGGTAAGGGCTCTAGCGTTGGTATGGACTTTAGCGGATCTGGTGGTGGCGATATTACGCGCCAGGCCGCCGAGATCGCACTTCGTGATGGCAAAATATCCACATCATTACTTCAGCGCCGCCTACATGTAGGCTATGGCCGTGCGGCTGCAATCATCGACGAATTGGTAGAGAAGGGCGTGGTTGGAGATTCTGGCGGTGGCAACCGTGGCCGCGAAGTCCTCATCTCTTCTATGGACGAATATCCAGACTAGATTTGAACATAAACTTTAAAAAATTCAAACTTTATTGTATAAAGTAGAATTTTTATGATAGGATAATAATTATGAAACTAAGTCAATCATTTACTAAAACCACCAAAACCGCACCGGCAGATGAAGCTAGTCGTAGTGCGAAATACCTTTTGCGTGCCGGCTATATTTACAAAGAAATGGCTGGAGTATATGATTACTTGCCTCTTGGTATGCGTACTCTGGAAAATATTATTCAGATTATTCGCGAAGAAATGAACGCCATTGGTGGCGAGGAACTCCGCCTTACTGCGCTTCAGCCAAAAGATGTTTGGGAAGCTACTAATCGCTGGAGTGACGACGTTATGGACGTCTGGTTTAAGACCAAGCTTAATGCTGGCGGCGAACTTGGGCTTGCTCCAACGCACGAAGAGCCGCTTACTCACGTCATGAAATCTTACATTTCTAGCTATAAGGATTTGCCGGTATATGCATATCAATTCCAAACGAAGTTCCGCAACGAGCTTCGCGCTAAATCTGGCATTATGCGTACGCGCGAATTTATGATGAAAGATTTGTATAGCTTCAGCAAAAATCGCGAAGAGCACGATGTCTTCTATGAAAAATGTGCAGATAGCTACAAGAAAATCTTTAATCGCCTTGGTATTGGCAACGATACATTCCGTACTTTCGCAAGTGGAGGCGCCTTTAGTAAATATTCCGACGAATTCCAGACATTGTGTGATGTTGGCGAGGATATTATCTATCTTGATCGCGAAAAAGGTATCGCCGTAAACGAAGAAGTATATAACGATGAAGTGCTTGCAGATCTCGGTCTAGATAAGTCAAAACTTGAGCAATGTAAGGCAGCCGAAGTTGGTAATATCTTTACTTTGGGGTATCGTTTCTCGGATGCGCTCGACCTTTGCTATAACGACGAAGGCGGCAAACGCCAAAAAGTCTTCATGGGAAGTTATGGTATTGGTCCAAGTCGCGTTATGGGGGTTATCGCAGAAAAACTTAGTGATGATAAAGGTTTAATCTGGCCAGAAGAAATCGCTCCGTATAGGTACTATATTGTCGGTATTGGCGAAAAAGGCGAAGAAATGGCCGCCAAGTTGCATGATATGGCTCCAGAAGATGTTATTCTCGACGATCGTAAAAGTGCACGTACTGGTGAGAAATTCGCTGACGCAGAACTTATGGGGATTCCATATCGCGTCGTAATTAGTGACAAGACTTTAGCAGAGAATAAAGTAGAACTTAAAAATCGTAAAACTGACGAAACAAAACTCTTGACCTTAGACGAGTTTATTAGTAAACTTGCTTAGAAATAACTACAACCAACCCGTATTTTTTAATGGGAAGGAGGATGATATGGCTAAGACAGTCAGTATTACAGCAGAGGGCCGCAAGGACCTCGAAAAAGAACTCGAACAGCTTATTGCCCGTCGCCCAGAAATTGCTGAAAAGATCGCGTTAGCACGCTCTTACGGCGATTTAAGTGAGAATGAAGATTACTCCGCGGCACGCGGCGAACAGAAAGTTGTCGAAGGACGCATTTTAGAAATTCAAGATATTTTGTTGCATGCCAAGATTATTAAAGGTGGCAAGAAACAAAAAGTCGACATGGGAAGTGTCGTTACTCTTGAAACGAGCGGAAAAACCAGCGTTTATACGCTAGTTGGCGCCGTTGAGGCAAATCCACTCGAGGGAAAGATTAGTAACGAATCCCCGATTGGAAAGGCTATCTTCGGTAAAAAAGTTGGCGAAGAAGTCACACTTCCAAACGGCAAAACTTTCAAAGTTGCCGCAATTAATTAACGAATTTTCTAAAAACGCGTCGAATTATAATAACCGGCGCGTTTTTATATGCGCTAAAATAAAAGCATAAAAGGAAATTAAAATGAAGAAACATGATAGCAAGCAGCGCGCGTCTGTTGCGAAGCGCACACTGTACTACTATTGGCAAAGTTCCAAAAAATACAAATGGTACGCAATCGGCACAATCATTTCAACGCCAATTGTTGTATTAATTCGCACATCGTTAATTCCATTAATCTTCGCCGAAATGATTGACGCAATCTCTGGCGGGTTAACGGAAGAGCAAATCATTCCGGTCCTATTACCAAAGGGCATAGCATTAATCGCGCTTTACTTATTTGGTAGCGCAATTCTTGGCTGGCTACGCGTATATTGGTGCTGGAAGTATGAGCTACTCGCACTCTACGACTTGGGCACAGTTTGCTTCAATGCAATCAGTGCACAGTCAATGCGTTTCCATAGCGATCGTTTTTCTGGTTCGCTCGTATCTCAAACAAACAAGTTTATTGGTTCGTTTGAACGCTTCTTTGATCTAATCATCTTCGATATTCTTTATCTAATATCGATGGTTGTTTTCATCATGGTGATTCTATTCCCGCGTTCGCCGCTATTCGCAGTTGCGTTACTTGTATTAATCGCACTATACGTAATGTGCTCAGCGTTAACCTTTAAGAAGATTTCACATCTCAGTAAGGAACGCGCAGAAGCAGAGAACAAGCAAACTGGCCAGCTCGCAGATTCCGTCTCAAACATTTTATCCGTAAAATCTTATGGCCGAGAATCTCATGAGCGTCACCGCTATGCAAACTTCAACCGCGCTAGCTACAATGCTGGTATTGCACAAATGAATGCTACCATGAAGCGCGATCTCGCCTTCAACTTTGTAAACATCGGCATCATTGCAGTGCTCGTAGTGTTCATGATGGCCGGCGGACCAATTTTTGGTCTATCAGTTGCAACATTGATTCTGATCGTCAACTACTCGATGAGTATCATGGGAGAGCTTTGGAATGTTAACAACATTTTCAAACACATTAACCGCGTCTTCGGCGACGCTTATGAAATGACACAAATCCTTGACACGAAGGATGACGTAAAAGATATTGCTGACGCAAAAGCACTCAAAGTCGAAAAAGGTGAAATTGACTTTGAAAACATTCGCTTCAAACACGCAGACGCAAAAGAGGCAATTTTTAACAACTTCTCGCTTTCTATTAAACCAGGCGAAAGAGTTGGTCTTGTAGGTATTTCAGGTTCGGGCAAAACAACCCTAACCAAGCTTCTATTGCGCTTCGCGGATGTTGATGATGGCGAAATCAAAATCGATGGCCAAAACATCGGTGAAGTTCAGCAGATTTCACTACGCGAAAACATTGCCTATGTGCCGCAGGAAACGTCATTATTCCATCGCTCAATTGCGGAGAACATTGCATACGCAAAACCTGATGCTTCTCGCAAGGAAATCATTCGTGCCGCAAAGCTAGCAAATGCTCACGATTTCATCATGAGCCTGCCTGACGGCTACGACACATTGGTTGGTGAGCGTGGCATCAAACTGTCTGGTGGTCAACGCCAACGCGTAGCAATCGCTCGTGCAATTCTGAAAGACGCGCCGATTCTCGTGCTAGACGAAGCAACATCTGCACTCGATTCCGAGTCCGAAGCATTAATTCAGGATGCATTAGAAAAGCTCATGAAGGGGCGCACGAGCATTGTTGTAGCGCACCGCCTATCCACAATCGCAAGCATGGATAACATCGTCGTGCTAGAGGGTGGCAAAATCATTGAGCAAGGCACTCATCGCCAGCTCATCAAAAAGGGCGGAGCATACGACAAGCTCTGGTCTCGCCAATCTGGCGCATTCCTCGACGAAAAATAATCCGAGGACAGTAAAAGCAGGCTCTCTTAGGGGGGGCTGCTTTTTGCCTCGACTAAACGCTTGAAAAATGTTATTATATATTTTATGGCAACTCTTAAAGATTTTCGCGATGAAAGAATTCGCAAACTAAACGAACTCCGGGCGGAGGGTATTAATCCGTATCCAGCACATTCCAACCGTAATACTAAAATCGGGGATATCCTTAAGAGTTACGATAAGTATGCCGACAAGGACGTTTGTGTTGCCGGCCGAATTGCGAGCATACGTAGCTTTGGTAAGTTGGCCTTCGTTGTTATTGCGGATGATTCCGGTTCAATCCAAATCTTCCTAAAGGACGATGCGGCTAAGTTTACAAAGAAACTTGATACCGGTGACTTCCTCGAAGCTGCCGGCAAAGTTGGCAAAACTAAAACAGAAGAGATTTCCGTCTTTTGTGATATGCCGCGCTTACTAACTAAGGCTTTGCGTCCACTTCCTGGCCGCGATGGTTTTACGAACAAAGAGGAACGTTTACGTCGTCGCTATGTCGATATGGCAGTCAACCCAGAAGTACGCGAACGTTTTGTGCGCCGCAGTAAATTCTGGACCGCAACTCGTCAATTCTTGAATGATCATGGCTTTGTGGAAATTAATATTCCAGTGCTAGAAACTACGACCGGTGGCGCCGACGCAAATCCATTTGTTACGCACATGGACGCGCTTGATCAAGATTTCTATCTCCGCATCTCGCACGAGCTTCCACTCAAACGCTTAATTGGTGGTGGCTATGAACGCGTATACGATATTGGTGTACGTTTCCGCAATGAGGGCATGGATGAAGAGCACCTCCCAGAGCATATCGCAATGGAATCCTATGCTGCATACCAAGACTACGAAGATGGCATGGATCTCTATGAGGAAATGATTAAATATGTCTGCAAAGAGACATGGGGCACTCTTCAATTCGAGCATGAAGGTATGAAGGTTGATTTGGATTGCAAGTGGCCACGCATCACATATGCGGATATTATTAAAGAAAAATTTGATATCGATGTATTTAATCCAGATATAGAAAAAATCAAATCTATCCTACGCGAAAACAAGGTTAAATTCGATGATTCTATGGGCACTGGTCGCTTGTTGGATTATCTTTGGAAGATTATTCGTAAAGAATCTGCAGGCCCATTCTGGCTAATTCATGAGCCAGTAGAACTATCTCCGCTCGCAAAAAAGCATGAGGCAGATCCACGCGTTACCGAGCGTTTCCACCCAGTAATCTTTGGTACTGAGATGGGTAATGGCTATTCAGAGCTTAATGATCCACTCGATCAGCTTGAACGCTTCCAGGAACAGCAGGCAATGCGCGATGCTGGCGATGATGAGGCGCAGATGCTTGATATGGACTTCGTAGAGATGTTGGAATACGGCATGCCACCAACTTGTGGCTGGGGTAATTCTGAACGAAACTTCTGGCTATTTGAGGGTGTCTCCGCCCGCGAAGGCGTACCATTCCCACCAATGCGTCGCGACGAATAATTAAATAAAAAATACGCTCCAAAACGGGGCGTATTTTTATTTGTACTCATGCTTTTTCTGTTTTTAATTTATCATTAGAATTCGCACATGAATGATTATTATAAAGCAGATTTAAGCCATCCGTATTTGCAGAAAATAGTTGGCGAAGCAAAATTTCCCGACCCACCTAAGGAGTTATGGATTCGGGGCAAACTGCCAGAACATATAGGAGAAAAGGATAGGCCAAAGACTGTCGCTATTGTGGGCGCTAGACGTTCGACGAGTTACGGTGAAGATATTGCATATAAACTAGCATATGATTTAGCGAAGTGCGGCGTTATTATTGTGAGTGGCATGGCGTACGGCATTGATTCATGTGCTCATCGCGGCTGTCTTGACGCTGGTGGCGTTACGATCGCAGTGCTCGGCACTCCAATTGATCAAATATATCCACGCAGCAATATTGGACTGGCGAAACGCATATTAGAAAAAGGTGCAATTATTTCTGAGTATGAACCAAAATTTGAGACTAAAAGTTATTGTTTTCTTCAGCGCAATCGTATTGTTACTGGACTCTCCGATGCCGTCGTTGTGGTTGAGGCGTCGCGGAAATCTGGCACAAAATATACCGCGCTAGTAGGAGATAGGCAGAACAGAAAGGTATTTGCGGTGCCAGGCGACATTACTCGCCCAATGTCTGCCGGATGCAATCAGTTGATATATGATGGCGTCTGCCCATGCCTTAATGTTGTGGATGTAATGGCAGCAATCGGTGTATGTGGCGGTGGTAAAGATAAGGCAATAGGGCTAGATGCCTCAGAAAAACTCGTCGTTGAGGCTATCAGAGATGGCGCAAATGAAATGTTGAATATGGTAGAGAAGACGAAGTATTCTTCGGTCGAATTAATGCAGATTTTAATGGAATTAGAATTAAAGGGAGTAATAAAAAGTTCGGGAAATAACCGCTGGACTCTTGCGTAGAATAGCGCTTATGATAAAATATAAACAGATAATAAGGTCAAAAAGGGCATCAAAACTACATGGCAAATAAAGTTATGATTGTTGGTACTGGCAACGTAGGTATGAGCTACGGTTATGCTCTAGTCCATCAACGCACAAATGTAAACGAACTAATTCTCGTAGATATTAATACGGAAGACGCAGAAGGTGAAGCTATCGATCTTCGCGATACGCTTGCTGTATCTCCAAGCTATCTAAAGATCCGCAGTGGTTCCTACGCAGATGCTGGCGATTGCGATCTTATCGTAATCACTGCTGGCGTCCCTCAGAAACCAGGCGAAACTCGCATGGATCTTCTCAAGAAAAACGCAGCTATCTTTAAGGATATGATTGGCCAAATCATGGCTGCCGGTTTTGATGGAATCTTCCTCGTAGTAAGCAACCCAATGGATGTGTTGACTTATCTCACTTGGCGCTATTCTGGCCTACCAGCAGAGCGCGTAATTGGTTCTGGTACTGTTCTAGATTCCGCACGTCTACGTTTCCGCCTTAGCCAGCGTTTACATGTTCACCCAAAGAACGTACACGCCTATCAAGTTGGCGAACATGGCGATACCGAGTTTGCAATTTGGCATAGCGCTAACGTTGGCTGTCAGCCAATTATGGACCTTATTCCAAAAGAAGAGCTTCAACAGATTGAAGACTATGCCCGCAAAGAAGCATACACAATTATTGAGAAGAAGGGTGCAACCTATTATGGTATCGGTAGCTGTATGGCATCCATTACTAACTGTATTCTCAATGATGAAATGCGCATTCTTCCAGTCAGCTCTTATGACGAGATGAGCGGTACCTACTTTGGCTACCCAGCAGTAGTTGGCCGTGCTGGTGTAGTTCGCCGCATTGGTCTCGATTTGAGCCCAGAAGAGCAGGAAAAGCTCAATGTTAGTATTGCTGCATTAAAGTCCGCTATCAAAGACGCCGAAAGCGAATAGAAAAGCACAAAAATACCCCCCAGAAAGGGGGTATTTTTTATAGCTTATGTATTTCTATGCCCACTACGCCAAACTGACGAATATCATCTTCTGAATAATATTGAGACATATCCTCTGGTTTTGCTTCTTCGTCGTCTTCATACCCGAGATCACGTTTATTTAATGCTCGATATAGCTCCTCAAATGACGAAAAGCGATAGAGCGCCATCACGATTGCTGACACTTTATCCCCGTTGGCGCGGTTTTCAAATTCAATCTTATCTCCAATTTGGATTTTTTGACGTTTTTCGTCGAAAAGCCGCATTTCTATTATTTTGGTGCCATTCTTAATCTTCTCGAAAGGCTCCGGATGTAATCTCATTTGGTGCACTATCATAAAAATATTATATAATATATGACATGAAATTATTTATAACTATTATAATTCTGTTGGTTTTTGTGGAAACTACGGCGTTATGTGCTAGAACGTTTTCCGTCAGAAACCGATTGAATGGACAAAAACCTCGACGTAAAGTTTTCGTCGATACATCAACATTAATGGATGGCAGAATTCTATCTGTTGCAAAAACCGGATTTCTTGGTGATGAATTGCTAATCCCGCGTTCGGTTATTCGCGAAATGCAGCTACTGGCGGATGGTAATGACGCAGAGAAGCGCGCACGTGCTCGCTTTGGCCTGGATGTCGTTAATGAGCTTGAGCGCGTGGAACTGGCGCAAGTCGAAATCTATCCAGACGACACAAAGCGCGTCAAGGTAGATGAAAGACTCTTGGAACTCGCCAAAGAAAACCGTGGTATTATTCTGACGAACGATTTTAACCTTATAAAAGTTGCCGCTACTGAACATATTGACGCGATCAATATCAATGAACTTGCTCAAAGTTTGCGTAGCGAATACTTGCCGGGCGATCATCTATATGTGAAGATTATTAGTGTCGGCAGTAACCCTCATCAAGGCGTAGCCTATCTCCAAGATGGCACGATGGTGGTTGTAGATGATGCGGAAAAGTTTGCCGGTAAGAATGCAACTATAGAAATCGAATTTGTACGATATCTGCAGACTAATGCGGGTAAAATGATGTTTGCAAAACTCGCCCCAAAGAAGAGCAATCCGCAGAAACAAAAAGTTGCAAACCGTAGATACGGGCGCAAAAAGAAGTAATCAAAAATCCCTCCACTAAGGAGGGATTTATTTTTATCTTGTAGCCGTGGTTGTATAACCGGCAGTATCTACTACGCGGAAGTTAACACTCGTAGGTTTTGTGGTTGTTGGATAAACGATAGTTTCTGACTTCTTATCCAAAGAACCGCTCTTTACTAATACGCCATTTACGCGCAGTTCGTAAGTAGCCAATTCGTATGTGCCAAATGCGGCAGAGGCCTTAACCTCCCAGCTACCAGATTCTTCGTCTTCTCCAGACGAGCTGCCAGTAATTTGAATTGACGCAGTTGGACGTTTGTCACTACAGCTGTGAACATTATCTTCATTCTCGGCATCGTAGTCGCTAGCGTAGAAGATTTCTTTATTCGTCATTGGGTCGATAATCTTACTGACGTTAACATCAATGCGAGTCTCTGCAGGAGTACAATCGGTTGCCTTCTTGCGAGAGATGGAGTCGAATGTAATCTTCTCAGTGGTGATACCGCTACTCTTTTGTGTATACCAGCTTGGCCAGATATCATTCTTGCCATTAATGGTTTGGCGCTTCATGCTGGACGGCATTGGGATAGAATCACCGCTCTTCCACTTGCCGTCTGCGGCGTAAACCTGATCATGCACGGCATCGAGATATGCGGCACTAATGCGCCACGCAACGT
The DNA here is from genome assembly GCA_017541245.1 of Candidatus Saccharimonadota bacterium. Lineage (GTDB taxonomy): Bacteria > Patescibacteriota > Saccharimonadia > Saccharimonadales > Saccharimonadaceae > UBA2834. Next base: position 46,284 of record JAFXZL010000007.1, on the reverse strand, counting down.
TGTGGCTATCGTTTCTAAGCACGCGACCATCATGGTTGCCATTCCAAATTGCCGTAGCGAGCACAGGGGAATAGTTTAGCACCCAAGAATCTTTTGCTCTACCAGCACCGTTTTCAGTAGTACCAGTTTTTGCTGCAGTCCAAACGTGTCTACTATAGAAACCAGCTGCGTATGATGAGCTGCCCCAAATCCAGCGGCGAGCTTCAACGTCGGAAAGAATGCTAGTTGTCATATATGCTGTTTGTTCATCTACGACACGAGTGCCTTCACTATCAGTCCAGGAATCGATTACGTCGCCAGAAGAGTTCTTAATCTCCAACCAGTATGTAATGTCCTTGTATACGCCACCACGAGCAAGCGATGCGTATGCATTGGCGTGTTCTACTGGGCGTACGGCACAACCACCACCAATTGCCATAGAAAGACCAGCGGTCTCGCCATTGGCGCAGTAAGATTTATCGCCGAGGGCATGAGCAACTTCAAGGCTCTTGTCGATACCATTGATGTAGAGTGCTTTTACGGCAGGGACGTTCAAAGATCCGGCCAAAGCCTGACGGAAGGTAATATTTCCATTAAAGCGACCATTAGCATTGCGTAGAGAACATTTACCGGTCGTACCCTTACAATAAATTGCATCAATATTAGTATCGGAAATAATTGAACCTGGAGCGTAGTTAACACCATCGCGTTCTACAAATAGCGGCGTGTAATCAAGAATAGGCTTGATCGTAGATGCTGGCTCCAGTAGAGAGGTGGCAGCATTAACCTGGCCATAGCCTTCGCGATTCCAGTCTACGCTACCAACCATTGCAATAACCTGACCAGTTTCTACGTCGATAGAAACGAGGGTTGCATTGTCGGAGCCGTTAATATAGAAGAGCTTGGAGCCTTCGTATACGGCTGCTTCTGCGAGGCGCTGCGCGCGCATATCAACGGTAGTTTTGATTGTAAAGCCACCTTCGCGCATAGTCTTAATGCCATACTTCGCTTCTAGCTGAGACTTAACTTCTAGCACAAACCAAGGAGCCAACATGTCTTTATATTGGTCTTCTTCTGGCTGGATGCGGGCGATGATATCAACCTCTTTGGCTTCTTTTGCTTCTTTTTCGGTGATATAGCCGAGCTCGACCATTGCGTCGAGCGTCTTATGTTGGCGAGAAATCAAAGCCTTATTGCCCTGAGTATTATATGGGTTCAATACGGCGGGGTTGTTCGGAATAGCGGCAAGAAGAGCGGATTCTGCGAGATCCAAATCTTTTGCACTCTTATTGAAGTAGGTCTGCGCGGCGGACTCTACACCGTTACGGCGACCGCCATATGGGGACTCGTTGAGGTAGAGTGTAATGATTTGCTCTTTATCGTACATTTTTTCGATTTCAATAGCGAGAATCATTTCCTTAATCTTGCGTGGAACACCAGAAACGTCGCGGTTGCCGGCCTCATCAGAGAAATAAACCTGCTTGATTAGCTGCTGCGTTAATGTAGAACCACCCTGAACGGCACCCTTCTTGACGAGAGTGACGTAAAGAGCGCGTCCAATCGCCGTAAAATCTACACCGATGTGGTTATAAAAGTTCTTATCCTCAATCGCGACAGTAGCCTGACGCATATAGGTAGAGATATCGCTGCCATCAACGACGAGACGATAGTCGCCACTACCTTTATCTTCCCAAAGAACTTCGCCATTGCGGTCCAGGTAAGTATTAACAGTGTTCTGGACTCGATTTGCTAGCTCTTCTGGATCGATTTCGGCAAGATCTTTCTTGAAGTAGAGGAATAAGCCACCAATGCCGATAATTACAATCAAAACTAATGCGGCTAGACACTTTAATATAAATAACTGTCCTTCCTTTGAGAACCACGCTTTTAGTACGCGGTCAGGACGTAATCTTGCAAAGAAACGCAAGATTGGGTTTTTAGGTAGCTTAGCCATTTCTTCCGCTTTCTTGCGGGCACGCGCATCCTCGCGGACGCGACGCTTGTAGGCTAAGTTGGAATATAAGCTCATGCCAGACTTAGAAGTCTTACTCTGTTTCTTCTTTAGAGTAGGCTTTTTAATCTTGGCGGCTTTATTTTTACTCGCAGTTTTATCTTTCGCCATTACTATATTATACACTATCGCAAAGTGCTTTGGCGATAAAACATAAGCATTTTACTATATCTGTTATTTGGGGTAAAATATTTAATTATGAGTCACTATGAGCCATTAAAAATCGAAGAAAAATGGCAGAAGCGCTGGGAAGAAGAGAAGCCTTTTGCCGCCAAAGACAACGATAAACGTCCAAAGATGTATCTCGCGGAGATGTTCCCGTACCCATCCGGTGCTGGCCTTCATGTCGGCCACGTTCGCAACTTCTCCATTGTAGACTGTCTTGCTCGTTTTTATACACAGCAGGAAATGAATGTTTTACGTCCTTTTGGTTATGATACTTTCGGCCTTCCAGCAGAGAATTATGCCATTAAGACTGGTATTTCTCCGCAAGAGGTCACAAAAACCAACATCGACAATTTCCGCAAGCAAGCAAAACGCCTTGGTTATGCAATTGACTGGTCTCGCGAAATCAATACTTCCGACCCGGAATACTACAAATGGACTCAATGGTGCTTCCTTCAACTCTTCAAAAAAGGCCTAGCATATCAGGCAGAAAACTATCAATGGTGGTGTCCAGTTGATCAGACCGTACTTGCAAACGAGCAAGTCGAAAACGGTTGCTGCTGGCGCTGCGGTCATGAAGTCGAAAAGAAAAAGATGAAGCAGTGGTTCTTCAAGATTACCGCATATGCAGATGAACTTCTTGATGAAATTGACTCGCTTGACTGGCCAGAAAAAATCAAAACAATGCAGAAAAACTGGATTGGCCGTAGCGAGGGTGCCGAAGTAGAATTCCAGATTGCTGGCAGCGGTGGCAAAATTACTGTATTTACTACTCGTCCTGATACTTTGTTTGGCTCCACCTTCATGGTACTTGCGCCAGAAAATGAGATGATTAAAGATCTCGTCACAGACGATACGCGCGAAGCTGTTGAAGCTTATTGTAAAGACGCTTTAAAGAAATCCGAAATTGAACGTCAGGAAAACAAAGAAAAGACGGGCGTCTTTACTGGCTCGTATGTTATTAACCCGGCAACCGGCAAAGAAATCCCAGTTTGGGTAGCAGATTATGTATTGGCCGGATATGGCACTGGCGCCGTAATGGGGGTTCCTGCACACGACGAGCGCGACAATGAATTCGCGACCAAGTTCAACCTTCCGATTGTAAAGGTCATCGAAAAACCAGAAAATTCTACTGACGATTCTAAGTGTTATGCTGGCGAAGGCGAAGTCATCAACTCTGGTCCATTCAACGGCAAGCAAAGTAGTGAAATGCGCGAAGAAATTAATGACTGGCTTGAACAACAGGGTATTGGCCACAAAAAAGTGACCTACCGTATGCGCGACTGGCTTATTTCCCGTCAACGCTATTGGGGTTGCCCAATTCCTATCGCTTACGATAAAGATGGTAAGCCTCATGCGATTCCAGAAGATCAACTTCCAGTCATGCTTCCAAAAATTGAAGATTACAAGCCGGACGCTTCTGGTCGTTCCGCGCTCGCGAAGTCTGAAGAATTCATGAAAGTAACTATTGACGGCGAAGAGATGACCCGCGAGACCGATACACTTGATGGTTACGCATGTTCTAGCTGGTACCTCTGGCGCTATACTGATCCACACAACGCAAAGCAGGCCTGGGATCCAAAGAAGGCGAACTTCTGGGCTCCAACTGATATTTATTGTGGCGGTGATCACGCCGTAGCTCACCTGCTTTATGTGCGCTTTTGGTGCAAGTTCTTTGCCGATGAAGGTTATTTGAATTTCCGCGAGCCTATTAAGAAATTACTCTACAACGGCTACATTAATGCGCCTGATGGCAAGAAGATGTCTAAGTCCAAAGGCAATGTAATCGATCCGCTCGATGTAATCAATCAGGGCTATGGTGCAGACACGCTTCGTACATACGAATTGTTTATTGGGCCATACAACCTCGATGCAGCCTGGAGTACAGAAGCAATCGGTGGCGTCTATCGCTTCCTCAATCGTTGTTGGACGCTCGTATTCGACAAAAAGCAAATTACCGAAGACAAAAATATCGTTTATCGCCACAAGACCGCCAAGAAAGTCACTGAAGATATGTATCGCAATAACTTCAATACCGCAGTGGCTGCTTTGATGGAGTTCGTAAATGAACTATTCAAGAATGGTGCCAACAAAGAAGATCTAGTCATTTTGGCAAAGTTGCTAAAACCATTCGCTCCACACCTCGCTTCCGAAATGCTCGAAGAGTTGGATGCTGACGATATTTGGCCAAAGTGGGATGAGAATCTTCTCGTAGCTGACGAAGTTGAGATGGTTGTCCAAGTAAACGGCAAACTCCGCGCTCGCATTCAGGTTGCCGCCGAGGACGCCGAAGACGCAAAGAAGATGGAAGAGATTGCTCTCGCTGATGAAAAGGTCAAGACTTATACTGACGGAAAAGAAGTCGTAAAAGTTATAGCAATCACAAAGACGCATCTCGTAAATATCGTCGTAAAATAGTTCGCGGTAAATAGAACTTAGAGGATAGGCCTACATAGCGGGGCCTATCTTTTTGAGCATAAGCATAGTGGTACAATAGTTTTATGAAGATATTGCAAATGAATGTATGGACTGGCCGCATGCAGGGCGCCATCGAGCGTTTTTTGCGCGAAAATGATTTTGATGTAATTTGTATGCAGGAAGCAGTTTGGTCGGAGGATATCCCAGAACTTTTGGAACATTTCAGCACTTCGGTAGAGCAGATAAAAGAGGCTTCCGGCTTGCAATATGATTTTCGTTCATCGTCATATTACATAGAAGCAATGGGCGGCCGGATTGAACAGGGTATTGTAATACTAAGCCGTCTTCCTATTGTTGAGTCTGAATCAAAACACATCCTAGGCGAATATAAGAGCATAAATGATGTATATAACAATAATGGCCATGAGTATTGTGCGCAGAAGATTGTGCTCGAAAACGAGCTCGTTGTCTTGAACTATCACGGTTATTGGCAAAGCAATCCAATTGGAAATGAAACCACTATAGAATGTATGCGTAAAGTTGCTGACATGATTCGCGAAGAGGAACGTCCGGTTGTGATGTGTGGGGATCTGAATATAGTAGCGGCTTCGCCGGCTATGCGCGAATTAGACTTCCTGCACGACCTGACGGCAGAAAATAATATTAAACAGACTCTTCAGGATTTGAAATTCGTTAAAGATGTTGCCTGTGACCATATATTAATAAACGAAAAAGTCTCCGCGAAAAACTACCAAGTATATGACCAGTTAGTCTCGGATCATAAAGCGGTATCTGTAGAAGTAGAGATTATTTAGCTTGGCGTTTGATTAGCTTTGCGTGTAGAACCACACGCTCTTTGCTGTTATAGCAAGTTGATAATGTCAGGATTTTGTCTGAGCCGGAGACATTGGCGCCGAAGTCTTGGACGCTTCTAGCTTTTAGCATGTCAGCGAATTTCTGGAATTCTGCATCGCTCGAAAAACTCGTTTGTATGTAATCTGTTGTTACCGCAATGCGATATACGCTGAAAACTTGCCATAACGAACTATCCGAATCTGTAGCCGTGCGCACGATGTAATTGTTGGAATTGTTGCGCCAACCGTTGGTTAGAATAGTACGAAGCGTACCAAACATTGAGCCATCATTGCGCCCGTGTGCATAGAGGATTAAATTTTTATCGCTGCCGTCATTCTTATTGCGAAAATCTTCAAATACCCAACCGGCAGTATTATAACTTCGATCAAAAGAGTGTTTTAGATAAAAATCATTATTAGAAGTCTGAACATATGGATAATTAATATTTGTGCCACCGAGCTGGATCCAGCCCGCGGTCTCGTTATTAATTTTTCGGAGCTCGTCAAAATCTACGTCAATCAATTTTGTGTGTAGATATTTCCAATACGGCGCATCATCGGCTTCGCCTGAAGAAATAATCTGCGTATTGGCGCTATCGTCAATTTCACGCGTCGTGGCGGCGTCATTAATAATTTCGGTCTGATCGCCAGTACTGATGGAGTCCGTGGTCCATTCGTAAATTTTGTAGCCAGAGTAACAAATACCAACGACGCAAACCAGTGCAACAATACAGCTGATGCCGATTTTGATTCGGGACTTTGTTCTCTTGATCTTCATGCGATCATTATAGCATAAAAGCTATCATACACGGCGCGTCCTCCCCCTTGCGAAAGTGCTGAAAATATAGTAAACTAGGGCAAAGTAATATATCAGAAAAGGAGCATTTTTACATGCCTGAACCAAAAAAACAGAGCAGCCCTCGCAAGACCGGCCTTCGCCGCAGTCATTTGCGCTTGAAGCTCGCTCGTAGCGTGAATGCACATTCACCAGTAAAAGCTTTCGAAACAGCAAAGAAGACCCCAAATCTCAAGCTCAAAGCTTGCAAAAAGTGTGGCAGCAAGCCATGCACTTGTGACAAAAAGACAAAATAATAGGGAGGCAAATTAACGTGGCAAGCAATCGACATCTCGGCAGAATTATCGCGCTTCAGAGTCTGTATGAGTATGAATTCAGAAGCAAGGCGGGCGACGCCTCGGCCGACATCGATAGTATCGTCGCAAAAAATATAGAGCCCTACGCAAAAGCCTTAGGGGACGTTGACTTCGTACATGATTTAACTCATGGCGTTTTTGATGAAATGGACAAGCTCGATGAAGAGCTTCAGCCAATGGCACCAGAATGGCCAATTTCTAGCATTTCCTCAATCGATCGCAACGTCTTAAGGATTGGTCTTTTTGAGCTTACGCGCCGAAAAGGCACTGTTCCACCTAAGGTCGCCATTAACGAAGCCGTCGAATTAGCAAAGGCTTTCGGTTCCGATAATTCTTCAAAGTTTATCAATGGCGTGTTGGGCACTGCTTATCGTAATATCGGGGGAGAGGAACAGAAACAGCATGCAGAATCAGAAAAGTCCGAAGCTGCAGGCAAAGTCGCAGACACCAAGCAAGGCGGTGAAGCCTAGAAGTAAGGGCGCGACATCGAGGATGCCGCGAACTTCTCAGCCAAGACCAAAGAAGAAAACTAGCGCAAAAAACAAGCGTGGTACATACAAGATTCCTGAAGCTTTTCCTACGGAAGAGTATAGGGAGCCGCGCCTCGAAAAAGTGCGCCAAGTTGTCTTTCGTAAAAAGCCAGAAATCAAAGAGATCGTACGCGAACCAACCGCCGGCGGTATTGTATTCCGCATGACTCCGGATAATCGTGATATTGAGATTCTTTTGATTCAAGATAGCAAGAACCGTTGGACAATTCCGAAAGGCCACATCGAACCAGGCGAAACTGCAAAGCAGACTGCCGTGCGTGAGATCGGAGAGGAATCAGGTCTAAAGGATGTTGACGTTCTAACTTGGCTCGGAAAAATCCATTTCAAGTATCGCCGACTCGACAAGTTAGTCTTGATGACTACTCAGGTTTATCTCGTCCAGTCGATGAATAAAAAAGAACATCCAACCAAAGAAAAATGGATGAATGGCATCAAGTGGTTTAGTTTTTCAGATGCACTCGACGCAATCGAATATGCTGACATTGAAAAATTGATGCTTATTGCAAAAAAGAAAATACGTAGTGGAGAATTCAATTAATGAATAAAGCTCAATATGATGCCTATGTTGCATTCGCAAAAGAAAAATTAGGCATTGAGTTCCACGATATTAACCTATTAATCACTGCTTTGACACATCGCTCGTATGTCAACGAGCACAAGGATTCGACCGAGCACAACGAGCGCCTCGAATTTCTCGGTGACGCAGTACTAGAATTGGTATCTTCTGACTTTCTTTTCCATAAATACAACCAGCCAGAAGGTATTATGACGGCGTGGCGTGCCGCTTTGGTTAATACCGAGGCAAACGCTGCTGCTGGCGAAAGGCTTGGCTATCAGAGTTTGGTTCGCCTTAGCCGTGGCGAGAAAAACGGATCCGAGCGCGCGATGCATGTAATCCTCGCGGACTGTTATGAAGCAATTATTGGCGCAATCTATCTCGACCAGGGGTACGCTACGGCAGAGAAATTTATCCAAGAGAATAGCCTAGTTCGTATTGATGAAATCATCGAGAGTGAATCTTGGCGTGATGCTAAATCGTTCTTGCAGGTGCTATCTAAACATATCGATAATGTCACTCCGGTCTACCGCGTTATCAAGGAGGAAGGCCCGGATCACGATAAGACGTTTACGTTAGGCGTATTTATCAATGATCACCTCAAGGCGACGGGCGTAGGGCACAGCAAGCAAGAGGCACAAGTAAAAGCCGCTTCCGAAGCTATTCGCCAGTACAAGCGCGAACATCCAAAAGAAGTTGAAGAATTCAAAGTAATCTGATATAATAACCAAGATTAACTAATTTAAGGAGAAATATGCTTGCGATTCGCTTACAGCGTAATGGCCGTAAAGGTTTACCCCTTTATAGGATAGTCGTCCAAGAAGCGCAACGTCACCCTCTTTCGGGTCGTATCGTCGCTCAGGTCGGCAGCTACAACCCACACACCAAAGCTACTGTTTTGGACAAAAAAGAAGTTGAGAAATATCTCGGCAACGGTGCACAACCAAGTTCCCGCGTAGTCCGCATCCTTACCAAGGAAGGTATCAAGATGCCAAAGTGGGTTAAGGTAGCCCCAGAGAAGCATGCAACTGCAAAACATGCAGACAAGCTTCGCAAAAACCAGCCAAAGGAAGAAGCTCCAGCAGAGGAAGCAACCGAAGCTCCAGCAGAAGCCTAAAGCTAAAAAATACCAGCCCAAGCGCTGGTATTTTTGTGCGGCGTCCCCCGGCTTCGGCTGGGGGACGTGTCATTTTCCGCCATTGTGCGGAATATTTTTATGCTAAAATTAGTACATAATACTTAACAATATGGAGAACCTATGGCTACTATAGACCAGCAATTCGTAGAATATATCGTAAAGACCCTCGTAAATAACCCAGACAAAGTTACTATCGACCGCACTATTGACGAAAAAGGTGTACTCTTAAGCCTCGAAGTTGATCCAGAAGATGTCGGCCGCATCATTGGCCGCCGTGGCGCAACCGCCCAAAGCATCCGCACTCTTCTTCGCGCCCTTGGCACAAAGAATGATGCTCGCTACAACCTAAAGATCGTAAACAATGACGATTTTGAGCCAGCAGAAAAGAAAGCTGAAGCCCCAGAAGCCACCGACGATGACGCGGAAGAAGCTGCAGAAGATACCAAGGAAGATGTCGTAGCTGACGTCGAAGAAGACGCACCTGTAGAAGAGGGTAGCGAACTTGCAAAAAAGACCCGCGCAGAACTTGCGGATTTGGACGACTTGGATATATAATTATTCTAATGCTTTGTTCAGGCATTAAGCTAACTGCGAGTCAGCTTTAAAACATAAAAAGTTGAGAGCTTATATGCTTAAAAACCACCCTGGGTATGGGTGGTTTTTAGGTTCTACATAATACCATTAAAAACGCCCCGAAGTGGGGCGCTTTTAAATTTATTCTTCTGTCTTTGGAGAGTCCTCTTCCTTAGGTGCGTCTTCCGCTGGCGCCTCTTCTTTTGGGGCGCCATCTTCTTTTGGAGTCTCTACCGCTTGGACTTCATTCTGGCTAGTCTCGGCTATTGCTTGCTTTGCCTCTTCACGCTGCTTCTGAGCGTTGAGTTTCGTGAGGCGCCATACGACAATTAGAATTAAGACAATACCGAGTACGCCGAACCAGACGTAGATATATCCGCCAGATAGCGAGATCATGCTGATAGCTAGTACTGCGATGGTGGTCCAGACAAGCCAACTCTTATCCTTAAATACCGAGTAGACTAGGAATGCAACCTGCGCGATGAGGCTTGGAAGCATCCAATAGCCTTCGCCGTTCCATCCAATCACTAGCAAGCTTAACGTTAAGAGTATATAACCTGCCAGGAATCTCCATTTCTTCAAGTCGGAGTTAATTCCGCGTTCTTTCCAGAAGCTGACAGCCAAGAGAGCAATCGGCATTACGAAGGCGCGAACTGTACTTATTGCGAGTTCTGCGTTTTCAGCGAAGCTCGGTCTCGAATCTATACAATTTGTTCTGGTGTAGTAGTCGTTCATACAATTTGTGCGGATTTCGTAGGCAGGAGCGTTGGCCTTAGCGATTGCTCCGCCAACGGTACCGACGAGCGAGAATACGCAGAGCGCACCAGAGTAAATCGCGAGCTCGTATAGCCAATTCTTGCCGGATAGATAACCAAATATCGTGAAGAGCACGGCGAGCGTTAGCCAGCCAATCTCTACGAAGTTCTCGTCGGCACTAGCCACTACCACTACGAAGCCAGCAATTATTACTTCTACTAATGTAAGAACGAAGCTATGAAGCGGCTGCCTCTTTCTTGAAGCCGCATAACCAAGAAGTGCTAGTAAGCCATAGATAGCGAAGTACGCTACAAGAAGCCAATTCATAAAACGAATCTCGAAGAGGTCGCTTAGCACGGTCGGGATTAATAATAGACCGATAAGCGTAGCAATACTCCAGAGGATGTTTTTATGCACGGCGGAGTAAATAACGCCAAGGATCGACACGAACGAGAGAATTAATAGCTGAATCAAGGCTCCATTCTCGAGGTTGTACGTTAGAGCTGATGTTACTAAGATACCGGCCAAGGAAATAACTTCCATGGCATGTTCTGCCCGGATGGCTGTATCGTTTTTCTTCGGGATAAACAGGGCAATTAATGATTGAGCTAGACAGCCAGTGAGCCAGACGATTGCGACCATAATAGATGTGGTTTCGTTGGCGCCAGTGGCGTAGTATGAATAGTAAGGGGAATAGTCGAAGAATGTATACTGCAATATGTCTGCGACAACTGTAAATATGAGCAATTGTGCTACGAGGCGAGCAAATACGAAGAAACCGTACTTTTTCCCTTTAAGCCAGTGCAATAAAGCATAAACTAGTAGTATTGCGACGATTAGGCTTCGAAGGAATGGATGGCTCTCTGGAAAATCGGAAATAAAGAATGTGAATGACAGCACGGCCGAGAAAAGTGGCGTCAGGACCATTCCGAAAATCTGTGTTGCTTTACGGAAAGATACTGGTAGCCAGCCTGGCTTGCCGAGCCACAGAAGTGTAGGTACTAACGAGAGTACCATTGGCGCTAATATTGCCCAGTAGGTGGCAAACACCGCATTGCCCGATGGTGTGCAAGACCATGTCAGTACGAACAACCAGATATAAGCAAAGGCGGCCGTTACCTTAGACTTAAAGATTAATGAATCGATTATAAATACGCTTAAGGAAATAATTGAGGCTACGATCCAGGCGACCTGTTCAGTTAAGCCAAAAGTCGTGAAAGAGATGACCCAGAATGGAAAAACGGCTGAAGCTGTGTAGGCGAAGCTTTTTCCGACGCTCTTTAAATACGGGACAGTCTTAAATAATGCAATACCACCAAGATAAAACAGGAGTGTTAGTATAATCGCGGTAGGTGCGACGAGAGAATCATCCTCATTGCTTATAAATAGAATCATCGCCATGACGAGCAAGAAACTACCCAAATATAACAATATGTTCCACTTTTTGTATGGATCTACCGGTTTTGGCGGAGCCGGCGGTGCCGCATTGAGCGGAACTGGCTCTGCGGCCGGTTTCATGGTCGCTTGGCCATTTTCGGTGTTCGCTGCCACGGCAGAATTTGCATTTACTTTTTTCTTTTTGTTGTCATTTACCAACAAGATAATAATAACAACGACTGGAGCTAGAATAATCGCAAGGGATATTAGTCCACTAAACAACCCAATTAGAGCTGAAAACATTTATAACCTCCTATACTAATTTAAATTTTAAATGCTCGTGTTAAAAATATCAACACATTTTGGGCGTAAAAATCCGTGAAAAACCTCTTGCGAAACTTGCAAAAAAGAGCTACAATTGGTAGTTAAGAAGTAGTGTGCTTTGATTATTTTGTATCTCTGTTCTGGCAAAGCAGAGAGGGGGTCAAAGCGGTGATCTTCCGGCCAAAGTATCAACACTAACAAACAGCGAGGGAATGTGGCAAAATCTACAAATACCGCAAAGAGTGGTAGCCGGGTATCTTTTACCGAGGGCGACCAAGTTCTTCCAATACCAAATTTAACCGAGCATCAAACCAAATCTTGGAAAGAATTCGTAGATTACGGTCTTCAAGAAGTCTTCAATGAGCTCAACCCAATCGATGACTATACTGGTCAGAAGATGAGCTTGCGCTTTAAGGATTACTATTTTAAGGATCCTGTAGAAGATGATCGTACTGCGAAGGAAAATCTTACAACTTATGAAGCTCCACTACATGTTAATGTAGAGCTTACCAACAAGGTTACCGGCGAAGTCAAAGAGCAGGATATCTATTTTGGTGATTATCCTTGGATGACCGACCGCGCAAGCTTTATTATTAATGGTACCGAGCGCGTAATTGTATCTCAGCTCATCCGTTCTGCTGGCGTATTCTTCCAGGCGGACACGGTTGCTGGCCATAATTATTATGGTGCAAAGATTATTCCAGGACGCGGTGCATGGCTCGAATTCGAGACCGACACGAAAGGCGTCATCTATGTAAAGATTGACCGCCGCAAGAAAGTCCCAGTAACAACCCTTCTTCGTGCGCTTGGCCGCAAGAAGACCGAAATTATTGCAGACTTCAAAGACATCGACACCGGCGACGTTCGCTATATTGAGAACACCTTTGAGAAGGACCCATCCGACAACCAGGGTAGCGCTCTTCTTGAAATATATCGCCGTTTACGTCCAGGCGACTTGGCTACCGTTGAAAACGCAAAGAATATGATCGAGCGCACCTTCAACGATTATCGCCGCTATGATTATTCTCGTGTTGGCCGCTACAAGATTAATCAGCGCCTTGGCTTCGATACTCCAAACGACGAAGTTCACCGTACGCTACAAATGCAAGATTTAATCGCAATTATTCGCGAAATCATCCGTTTGAACAACACGCAGGATCCGGTTGATGATATCGACTCTCTTGCAAACCGCCGCGTCAAACTCGTCGGCGAGCTCGTTCAGCGTCAATTCCGTCTTGGTATGCTTCGCTTGCAGCGCAACATCCTTGACCGCATGTCGATGAGCGACCCACAGACGGTTACTCCATCTCAGTTAGTAAACTCTCGCCCAGTAACGGCAGCAGTGAAGGAGTTCTTCAGTAGCTCTCAGCTTAGCCAGCTCATGGACGAAACTAACCCATTCAGCGAACTTTCACACAAGCGCCGTCTATCCAGCATGGGCCCTGGCGGTCTTACTCGTGAACGTGCAGGCTTTGAAGTACGCGATACGCACCCAACTCACTACGGTCGTATTTGTACCGTAGAAACTCCAGAAGGTGGTAACGTTGGTCTCGTACTTAACCTAGCAACCTATGCTCGCATCAATGATTATGGCTTTATCGAAGCTCCATACCGCGTCGTCAAGAACGGTAAGGTTACCGACGAAGTAGTATATGTAGATGCTGCAGCAGAAGAAAACATGGTAATTGCAGACACTAGCGCAAAGCTTGATAAAGACGGCAAATTCGTAGACGAATACGTATCTGCCCGCAAGGCTCTTCAGCCAACTCAGGTTGCCGCATCTGAAGTTACCCACATGGATGCCGCTCACAAGGAAATTCTTGGCGTAGCTGCTTCTATGATTCCATTCGTAGAAAAGAACCGCGTTGACCGTTCTTTGATGGCCTGCGCAATGCAGAAACAGGCAGTTCCACTAATCAAGCCAGAAGCTGCAATCGTATCTACTGGTATCGATGGTGAAGTTGCAAAGAATCTTTCCCAGATTGTTTACGCAGAAGCAAATGGTGAAGTCGTAAAGGCTGACTCCAACTGCGTAGAAGTAAAATATACTGGTCAGAAAGAGACTAAGACCTACAATCTAATTCACTTCATGAAGACTAACGATGATCGTTGTTATGATGAACGCACCGTCGTAAAGCGTGGCGATAAGGTAAAGAAGGGCGATGTCCTTATTGAAGGTGCCTCCATTGATAATGGTGAGCTCGCACTTGGTAAGAATATGCTCGTAGCCTTCATGCCATGGCGTGGTTACAACATGGATGATGCTATCGTTATCTCTAAGCGTCTCGTTCAGGATGATGAATTAACCAGCATTAACATTCGTGACTTCGATGTTGAAGTTCGCGAAACTAAGCTTGGTCCAGAGCAGGTTACTCGTGATATTCCAAACGTATCCGAAGCTGCCCTCCGCCACCTCGGCGAAGATGGTATCGTAACCGTTGGTTCCGAAGTTAAGAACGGCGATGTCCTCGTCGGTAAGATCACGCCAAAGGGCGAACAAGAGCTCAGCTCTGAGGAACGCCTCCTCCGCGCAATCTTCGGCGAAAAGGCAAAAGACGTCCGCGATACTTCTGTCCGTATGAACGGTTCTGACGGCGGTAAGGTTGTTGGCGTAAAAATCTTTACCCGCGAACAAGGTAATGACCTCAAGTCCGGCGTATTGATGCAGATTAAGATTTACGTAGCAGAAATGCGCAAGATTTCCGTTGGCGATAAGCTTTCCGGCCGCCACGGTAACAAGGGTGTTGTTGCTCGCATTCTCCCAGTAGAGGATATGCCATTCATGGAAGACGGTACTCCAATCGATGTAGTACTAAACCCAATGGGCGTACCTTCCCGTATGAACCTCGGTCAGCTCTTTGAGACCCACCTTGGTATGGCAGCACGCGCACTTGGTTATCATGTCACTACCCCATCCTTCAACTCTGTATCTGATGAAACAATCTCTAGCGAGCTCAAGAAGGCTGGCTTCGAAACTGATGGCCGCGTAAAACTTTACGATGGTCTAACTGGTGAACCATTTGAGGAACGCATCACCGTTGGTGTTATGTATATGCTCAAGCTTCACCACATGGTTGCAGACAAGATCCACGCACGTTCTACTGGTCCATACACAATGGTTACCCAGCAGCCACTCGGTGGTAAAGCACAGAATGGTGGTCAGCGCTTTGGTGAGATGGAGGTTTGGACGCTTGAAGCTTATGGCGCAGCATCCACTCTTCAGGAAATGCTCACAATCAAGTCTGATGACGTCTATGGTCGTGCAAAGGCATACGAATCCATTATTAAAGACACTGCAATTGAAGGTCCAAAGCTTCCAGAAGGCTTTAACGTCTTGGTTAAGGAACTTCAAGGTCTCGGCCTCAAGGTTGACCTCCTCGATAACGGTGATGCAAAAGATGCAGATCGCGTAATTGAGAAGACTACTGAAGAAGTCGAACGTCAGCGTGATGACTCCGTAATATATGCTCAAAAAGAGGAAATACCACCGGAGGAATATGTAGAAGAGGAGGCATATGAAGAAGATGCTTCCGATGATGAAGAAGACGAAGAATACGAATCAATCGATGCAGAAAGCGAAGCCGACGAATTCATCGATGACGATATAACAACTGATTTAGGGGAGGATCTATAATATGGCTTGGCAAGACAATTTCATTAGCGCGAACGATTTCGATTCGATTCGCCTCTGCGTCGCTAGCGAGGAGGATATCCTCAACTGGAGCTACGGCGAAGTTCTAAAACCAGAAACTATTAACTACCGTACTCAGAAGCCAGAACGCGATGGTCTCTTCTGTGAACGCATCTTTGGTCCAGTCAAAGATATTAATCCAAACGATCCAAAGCTCAAAGGTGTTCGCTCTCGCGAAGCTGCCGTCGATAAAGAAGGTAACCTCGTAACTAAGAGCA
Source organism: Candidatus Saccharimonadota bacterium (assembly GCA_017541245.1). Classification (GTDB taxonomy): domain Bacteria; phylum Patescibacteriota; class Saccharimonadia; order Saccharimonadales; family Saccharimonadaceae; genus UBA2834. Next base: position 30,521 of record JAFXZL010000007.1, on the reverse strand, counting down.
TTACCCGCCGTGAGCGCATGGGTCACATTAGCCTCGCTGCACCAGTTGCACATATCTGGTTCATGCGCGGTACTCCATCCGCACTTAGCCTCTTGCTTGATATTACCGTCAAGAACATTGAGAAAGTCGTTTACTTTGCTTCATATATCATTATCGATACGGAACAAGAAGAAATCGACAAGCGCCTCGAAGACCTCGAAGCACAAACCGATGTTGCTCGTCAGGCTATCCAAGCCCGCTACGAAGCAGAAGCAAAAGACAAGGATGGCGACGCCGTAAAGAAGCTCGCCGAGGATCAGACTAAGGAACTCGAAGAGCTCGAAGAAAGCTATCGCAATAAGAAAGCTATCCTTACTGGATTTGTAAAAGGCGCCGTAATTAATGAAGTAGATTACCGCAACCTCGAAGATATGGATGAAGGCTACGAAGACCTCATCACTGTCGAAATGGGTGCTAGCGGTATCAAGAAACTTCTTGAAGAAATCGACCTCGACAAGATGGTAGAAGATCTTCACGAAGAAGCAGAGAATAGCAAGGGCCAAAAGCAGAAACGCATCATGAAGCGCCTCAAGGTGCTTGAAGGCATGCAGTCTGCTGGCATCAAGCCAACTGATCTCATCTTGAACGTTATCCCAGTCATCCCACCAGACCTACGTCCAATGATTTCCTTGGCAGGTGGCCGCTTTGCAACCTCCGACCTTAACGACCTTTATCGCCGCGTTATTAACCGCAATAACCGTCTTAAGAAACTTATCGATCTTAACGCTCCAGAAGTTATCCAGCGCAACGAAAAGCGTATGCTTCAGGAAGCTGTCGATGCTCTTATCGACAACAACGCTTCCCGTGGTGGCCGTACTGCGAACTCTCAGAATGGTCGTCGCAAACTTAAGAGCTTGTCTGACCTTCTCAAAGGTAAGCAGGGTCGTTTCCGCCAGAACCTTCTTGGTAAGCGCGTAGATTACTCTGGCCGCTCCGTAATCGTTGTAGGCCCAGAACTCCGCATTAACCAATGTGGTCTTCCAAAGCAAATGGCACTCGAGCTCTTTAAGCCATTCGTCATTTCTTGGTTGATTAAGAATGAATACGCAAACAATATTCGCTCCGCTTCTCGTATGATCGAGCAGGGTGAAACCGTAATCTGGGATGCTCTTGACGAAGTAATCGAAGGCAAGTACGTTCTCTTGAACCGTGCTCCATCTCTACACCGTCTATCCGTTCAGGCCTTCCAGCCAAAGCTAGTCGATGGTAAGGCAATTCAGCTTCATCCACTCGTAGCTAACGGCTTCAACGCCGACTACGATGGTGACCAGATGGCTGTTCACCTTCCACTTTCCGCTGAGGCTCAGGCTGAAGCACGCGAACTCATGGCTGCCGGCAAGAACCTCTTGAAGCCAGCCGATGGCGCTCCAGTTCTTTCTATTACGCAGGATGTCGTACTTGGTAGCTACTACCTAACCTACGAAAAGCCATCCGCTCAGACCGAGCGCAAGGCTTACACTAGCGTATATGAGGCAGAACTCGCTTACGATATGGGTCTCATTCAGCTTCAGACTCCAATTCGTGTCCACACGAAGGGCCAAAAGCGTGATACTACCCTTGGTCGCGTATTCTTCAACGAAATCCTTCCAAAGGATTATCCATACGATAACGAAGTTCAGAACAGCAAGCACCTCAAGAAGGTGATGGCAAACATCCTCAATCAGTTCGGTGCAGATGCTGCCGTTGAAGCAGCTGATGCTATTAAGGATCTATCCTTCAAGTATGAAACCATCGCAGGCGTTTCTACTTCTAAGGACGACTATCCATACTATCCAGAGGTTGAGCCACTTATTGCCGAAGGTGAAGGTGTTGCTGCACAGATTAGCCAACAGTTTGAAGATGGTCTTATCACTGAAGATGAGCGTTATCGCCTCACGGTCGCTGCATGGCGCAAGGTCGATGACGAAATCTCCAAGCTCGTTAAGGATAACCTATCTCACCTCGATACAAACATTTCCATCATGACGAACTCCGGTGCTCGTGGTTCCGCAGGTAACATTAAGCTTGCATCCGCAACCATCGGTATCATGGTCGATGTCTTCAACCGTGAGATTGAGCTTCCAGTTAAGTCCAGCTATAAGAAAGGTCTAAACACCCTCGAATCCTTCATCGCAACTCGCGGTGCACGTCAGGGTCAGGTTTCTACCGCACTCCGTACGGCAGACTCTGGTTACCTCACTCGCCGTCTCGTCGATGTGTCTCAGGATGTATTCACCGTAGAAACCGAAGCAGAAGATCCAGGCTTCCGCATCTTCAAGAGCGAGTCTGAAATTACTGGTATCGGTTTTGCAGACCGCATCTATGGTCGCTATTCCGCTGAAGCCGTTGAGAAATATGGCCTTGAGGCTGACCAGCTTATCTCCCGCGAGATGGCAGACCAACTCGCTGCCGATGACGAAATCGATAGCCTAAAGATCCAAAGCGTTCTTACTACCACCTGCAATGATGGTGTTCCACGCAAAGCTTACGGTATCGATATGTCCACCCGCCAGCCAGTTGCCTATCATGAACCAGTCGGTGTTATCGCCGCTCAATCCGTTGGTGAGCCAGGTACTCAGCTTACGCTCGATACCAAGCACTCCTCCGGTGTTGCAGGTTCCGGTGCTATCTCTCGTGGTCTTCCACGCGTTGAGGAGCTTCTCGAGGCACGCTCTCCAAAGGGTCAAGCTTACATTTCGACCATCGCCGGTGTCGTCTCTACTTGGGAAGAGGGCCGCTACAATGTAGTTCAGGTCACTCCAGATGCAGGTAAGGCAGAACACTTTGCACTTGATGGCCGCAAGGCTAAGGTCAAAGATGGTGCAACCGTTAAGACTGGTGCTGTAATTGCAAGCAAGACAAAGGGTGCAGATCCAATCATCGCTCCATTTGACGGCGTTGCAGAGCTCACTGATAACGAAATCGTTCTCGTAGCAAATGCAGGCTCTCCACTCAAGGTATCCGTACCGATGGACTTCGCACTTACCGTTAAGGAAGGTGATCATGTTGAGCCAGGCGATCGCCTATCTGAAGGTTCCCTCAACTTGCAAGATTTGATGAAGTATAAGGGCATCGAAGAAACCGAGCGCTACATCTTGAATGATATTCTTACCATTTATGCTGCACAGGGTCACGAAATCTCTGCAAAGCATCTTGAAGTTATCATTCGTCAGATGTTCTCTCGCGTCATGATTGATGAACCTGGTGACACTAGCTTCGTTACTGGTGATATCGTCAGTAAGGCTGCTGTTGCAGAAGAAAACGAAAAAGCTATCGCTGAAGGCAAAAAACCAGCAGAATTTACCCAGATGCTTCTCGGTATTTCCAAGGTATCTATCTACTCCGATTCCTTCCTATCTGCTGCATCCTTCCAGGATACAACCCGCGTATTGATCTCTAGCGCCATCTCTGGTCGCGTTGATCACCTCCGCGGCTTGAAGGAAAACGTTATCATTGGTCGCAAGATTCCTGTAGGTACCGGCATTGAATCTCTCGCCGAATATACTGGCGCAGAAGACAATGCTGAACCAGAAGAATCCGAAGCTGAAGCGTCTGCTGAACCAGCTGCTGAAGAATTAGAAAACATCTAATCTCTGCGGAAGAATCAGACAAAATCCCCCCGTCAAAAAGGGGGATTTTTGTGCCTCTATTGAAAAAATGGACAAAATATGATATAATAGTAATGTTGGGTGAATATCGCGAAAATTTCGCGTATCGCAAAAAAGTTCTTTACGAGGAGGTAATGTTATGAGAACAAATAAATCAAGGGGTAGCTATGGTCAGCGCGGTGGATATCGTGACGACTTCAATAATGGCTACAACCCCCGCAGCTACAACTACGGCCGTGATCCCTACGGATATCAGAGCGAGTCTCTGAGCCCGTCGATGTACAATGGTCTCATTGGCATCGTTCTACTGTATGGCTTCGTGCTCAACTACCTGATGGTGAAGCACTGCACTGAGTTCTTCCTGACGATGAACATCTGGGTGCTTCTGATAGGGTACGTCGTACTCTGTCTCATCGGCATCTTCATGAGCAAGGCCAGCGACAACCCCGTCGTGAGCTTCATTGGCTACAACTTTGTCGTGGTGCCGGTCGGCGCCGTGCTTAGCACGTGCTTAGCTGGTGTGGCTCCCGACCTCATCAAGAACGTCGTGCTTGTGACGGCCGGAGTAACCGCAATCATGCTGATTGCCAGTACGCTCTTTCCGAATGTATTCAAGTCCATCGGTGGAGCACTCGGCATCGCACTACTCGCGGTGATCATCATTGAGCTCATCTTCGCGCTGTTGCTCAAGGTGATTATGCCGACCTTCTGGGACGTAATCGTGGCTCTGATTTTCTGTGGATACATCGGATTCGACTGGGCGGTCGCTCAGGATGAAGAGCCGACGGCGGATAACGCCATTGACGCCTGTGTCGGGCTCTATCTCGACATCGTCAACCTGTTCCTCAGACTGCTCTCTATCATGGGTAGACGTGACGATTAAGCCCCGATTAAGCCTCCAGAAAAAACAACATCCCGCCTGAAACATGGCGGGATTTTGCTTGCGCTAAAAAATAAACTTAATTATAATTAAATTGTGGATAAAAAGCGAACTGCGAGGAGGTATTGGGGAGTATTTTCAACCGTCATGGTTGGAATTATCTTCGTGTTCGCAATCTTTTTAGTAGGCATGCGCCTATTCGGTTTTGAATTATATACCGTCATGTCGGGCTCAATGGAGCCAGAGTATCATGTCGGTTCTTTGATTTATGTGAAAGCAGTTGACCCCGCGACATTAAACCAGGGGGATGTTATTACTTTTGTCGCAGACGAAGAAAACACCGTAGTCACCCACCGTATAGCTGGGATAGAGTACGACAATGGCGCACTCAAATTCCGCACGAAAGGTGACGCAAACGATGTAGAGGACGCAGCGCTAGTGCACAACAAGAATGTGCTCGGCGTTCCTGTTCTCCAAATTCCATTAATTGGTTATCTGGCATTTTATATTCAACGTCCGCCAGGCTTATATATCGCGCTTGTAGTGGGCACTCTCCTACTGGCGGCGGTTATTGCGCCAACATTTAACAGAGGAAAGGAGAAAACTGCGAGCAAAAAAGAAAAATAAAACTTTTTGCACATTAATAGGGAGAAAGGAGGAAGATGAAACAAAAAGTATTAGCCGTCGCGCTGGCAATCATTTGTATGAGCGTGGCCGGCTCTGCTGTAACACTTTCATATTTCACTGACACTAGCGAGGTTACTAATAATTTCACTATTGGAACTACTGACATTCAGTTCTTCCGATGGTATAGTCCAATCGCCCGCTTTTATAATAGCGAAGAAGCTCCAGGCGTAAATGAACGCTACGAGAACTGGCTGGGCGCTAGTAGCAATATGCTAGTTGGCGGAAAAAGTGTTCCGCTATATCCATACGTATCCAATACGGGCAATATTGACGTATATGTTCGCATGCGTATGTATATTCCACGCGGACTATATGATAAATACGTCACATTCGATCAGGCAGATGGAATTGTGAGCATTAGCGCAGAGAACCAAGAAAATACAGAGTGGTTGCGTGCTTCCAAAGACGTAGAAATCGATGGAAAGGCGTATCGCGAAGTAACTTACTATCGTAAGGATCCACTTGCACCAAGGAAGCAAACTTCGGTCGCACCGATTACGAGCATAGGGCTATCCAGAGACGTAATTGGCGAAGATATCGATCTGAGCGGCTTCGTGGATGAGAACGGAAAATTAGTTGTCAAAATGGGCGCAGATGCAGTTCAGGCCCATGGCTTCGAATCAGCCGTCAAAGCATTTCAATTTATTGATAATAAAAAATAACAAGAAAGGAATAAAATGAAGAAACAAGTTTTAGCAGTTTCAGCCGTACTCGGCATTGCAGCAATTGCTCTCAGCGCTGGCACTTTGGCATATTTCACTGATCGCACTGACGCCAAGACGAATACCTTTACTGTGGGCAAGGTTAACATTGAGCTAAATGAAGCCGAAGAAGCAGATTGGGGAATTGATGAAACTACTAATGAACCAAAGACAAAGTTAATGCCTGGCGGCGTATATTCTAAGACTCCGGTAATTACAGTAGAGGACGATAGTGAGGACGCGTATATCTTCGCTACAATCACGCTAGACCATGCAAGAGATTTTATTACTGCAGTTCTTAACCTTAGGAATAATCCAGATGAGGCAGCAGCTGTTATAGGTGAAGGCGTAGATACTAGTGATGTAGAAGCTTTATTTATGGCATTATTGCCAAAGTTTGTTGGCGGTTTTGATACGAATAACTGGGAAATTGTTAACGCTAAAATGGAAGATAACGCAGTAACTTTCATTGTGGCAGACAAGACTGGTCCTCATTCTGCCGGTGAATCCGTAACTCTATTTGAAAGCATTAAACTTCCAGAGGAACTTACCGAAAACACCTTCAAGAATACAAACTTTGACGGCGCAACCATTACTGTTATGGCTGGCGCAATTCAGGCTGAAGGCTTCGACGATTATGTAGCCGCAGGCAACGCCCTCGCCGTACAGTGGGGTATGAATTAAAGAATGTCTATGAATAAGCGGAAGATTTTAGCCCTAGCAATCATCGCATTTATGTGTGCGTTGATTGTTGGCGGCACTTCCGCTTATTTCACTTTCTTGGATCGCTCGCACAATATAATCACCACGAGTGGTGTTGCGATTGAACTAATTGAGGATACCGACGAGACTGGCGCTGATGGTCGCCCAATTCCATTCACTAATGTGGATGGGGCGATGCCGGGTGACAAAATTAGCAAAATTCCAAAAATCAAAAATATTGATGAGGGTGAAGTCTACGTGCGCATGCGCTTGTCGGCTTATGTAGAATATGCAGACGGAAGAATAAACAAGGTTTCGCCGAACATATTCGAATATGACCTTAGTCGAAGTTGGTCGCCAAAAGATGGTTATTATTACTATATGTATCCGCTCGCAAAAGGCGAAACGACCCGTGCACTCTTTACTACCGTTACAATCCCGAAAAGACTTAACGATCAATACCAAAACGCTAAATTTAATCTAGTGATTCATGGTGAAGCGGTTCAGACCGCAAATAACGGCACGAATCCACTAGAAGCCCAAGGTTGGCCTGGGGAGTAAAAATGAAGACATTTGCAAGAATCACAGCAGTTTTACTCTTGAGTCTAATTTTGAGCACTCCAGCTAGTGCGCTTCGCTCGTCGGTTTATTTCCTTGGGCAGGCAGATCAGTTTGTATTTCATCCAGGCACTAATTGGTCGGACACGGATTTGTTTGATGGTTTCGAGGGCGCAATGCCGGGCGATAGCCTAACGGAAGAAATTAATATCCGCAATGCATCGAACGATTGCGACTACGTCAAAATATATTTAAAAGCAGCAAAGCATGAAAATAGTAGCGAGGTCCAAGCTCCGGTGTTGGAAAAAGAAAACATTTCCACCATGGAAGATTTCTTGTCGCAACTCAGTATGAAAGTAACAAACAATGGCGAAGTCATATACGAGGCATCTCCGGATCAATTGGATGGACTTTCAGATTATGTATTGCTCGGGAAATACAATCCAGGCGATTCTAGCACGCTAAATATTACGCTAAATATCCCAATCGAGCTCGGCAACAAATATATGCATCGCGTCGGGGAAGTAGACTGGGTATTTATGGCAGAATGTTATGTAAATGAAGAAATAATAGAGCCAGATAATCCTGACACGCCGGTGACTCCAGACACTCCTAGCGGCGAGCCAAAACCTTTGCCGAATCCGAATAACGCAAAAACCCTAGACGAAATCTTTAAATTTGTAGCAATCTTTATTGTGTCCATGCTTGGTATTAGCTTGGCAATTATGGTTATTAGAAAAACGCTCAAAAAAGAAGAAAACTAGTACATGAAAAACGCCCGTCCGAAGACGAGCGTTTTTACTCTCGAGAATTCTCATTTACTCACTGGTACAATATGAACGCGTAGGTGTACTGTCCGTGAGCGCTGTCCTCGTATCCGGCGAAGATAGTGTGGCCATCGACGACGGCGCTTTCTTCGATTTGTCCTTCACGAGGTATACGGGTTTCACCGATAGGACCATAAGTCAAGAAGTACTCGTGTAGATCATCATAGATGTCTAACGAGTGCTCATAGCACGTCCAGCTCAGATAATCGATGGCGCCGTTCTTGTAGAAAACGCGAAGATGACCAAGATGGCCATGGAGATAGATATTGTCGAACTTAAACATATCCGCGGTGTTTTCGGTCGGAATGTTATAGTGGTCGAAAATATGGTTTCTGCTCTCCGTTGCGTACTGAATGAAGTCGCTGACATCGATTTTGTCCGTAGGATTACCGTAGATCATGGTGTCCAGCCCATAACGCTGCTCGAACTCCTTGCTAGCGGCAAGGGAATTGCTTTCTCCTTCTCTCGGATTGAGCTGCGTGTAATAGTTGTGCATAGGACCATGACCAAGATAAACCGGAGTAAGCGGGTGTGCATTGACGTACTCTTGGGTCTGTCTGCCAACCGTGAACGGATTGGCGTCGATAACGAAGACGTCGTCAGTGATCTTACGGTAGAACGTGTAACCGTTCTTGGTGTAGGTTTCGACGACCGCGGTGTCCACGAGTGTAGTGCAGCTAGGCGACCAGAAGTATAGGTTGTTGGACAGGATATAGTAGCTATACCAGTTGATGCCGGTAAACTCGAACTGCGCAAGTGCGCGCGTTTCGTATTCGACAACGTCGCTCTTGATTCTCACGATGGAGTTGCCGACATATCCATACCATCTATATTTGGCGTTCGCATTGAAAAGGCTTGCGTCAAATAAGAAGTTGTCGCCTCTGACTTCCGTGTCCCAGGCTTTGACGAGCTCGCCATCAACGATGTATCCAACGTAATTGTCGGAGCTGATGATGATAAGCGCAAAGTCTGTGTACATCCAGTCAATTACCTTACCTCTGCAGACGGCCGGCAGATAGTCCTCGTTAAGCGGGGTCTTGTCGTGCCAACTTTGGGCGCCGATGCTTACATCCCAGCCGTCAGGGCTGGTGCTGGTGTTGCTTTCTTCCGTAGAGTTCTCCGTGGATTCCTCTGCGGATTCCTCTGCGGGTTCGGTCACTTCCGGTTGAACGGGTTCCTTGGTTTCCTGTTGAGTAATGACTTCCTCAGGCGATTCCTCGCCTTTAGTAGTCTCGTTGATGTTTGCGCATCCGGTCAGTATCAGACCAAGAGCAATGAGAATGACTAACAAACGCTTCATAGAAATCACCTCCATAGAAAGTCGAGAGTTTTAATGTGCGCGTTGGTTATCCAACTAAATAAATTATAGCACAAAAGTGAAAAAAATCAATTAAACATATGCTCGTATAAGGGGTATATAAGTGGTATAATAAATTCAATATGGAGGATTTTGATTATTTGCGCGAGGGGGATGTATATCTCGACTCGGCGTGCCAATCGCTACGCCCGCGCCCCGTTATTGATGCACTAAACCGTTATTATACCGAACATAACTCCTGTGGAGAGCGCGTAAAATACGCATGGGGTCGCGAAACCGACGAGCTTGTCGAAGATACCCGTGAGGCAATGTTAAAATATCTCAAATTAAAGTCTAGAGATTATTCTGTATCATTCACGCTAAATACAACCTACGGCATCAATTTATTATTGAGCCAGTTTAAACAGGGTTTGTTCAAGAAAGTCGTAACGTCCGATATTGAGCACAACTCCCCATTTCTTTCTACGATGTCTTTTGCGCGCAAAAACAATATCCCGCGCGAAGTAATCGTGCGCGAAGAAGATGGCTCCATCGATCTGTCAAAGTATGATTTTAATAAAGCGCTCGTAGTAGTAAACTGTGCCTCTAATATTGATGGTCGCAAATTATCAAATGTGAAGGAGCTTGTCAAAAAAGTCCATCAGCAAAAAGGCGTAATTGTTATCGATGCCGCACAGGCACTCGCACACAGTCCAGAACTTCTATATAAGACCGAGGCTGACGCGATTTGTAGCTCTGCACACAAGATGTATGGTCCATCTCTCGGTATTATGATTGTCCGCCGCGACCTATTTAATAAAATCGATACAAGCTTTATTGGTGGCGGTATGGTTGATGACGTAGACAAAGAGTCTTATAAGTTATCCGCAGAGTCAGAAAACCATGCCTATACAAAGTTTGAATCTGGCCTTCAGGCCTGGGGTGAAATTGTCGCATTTGGCCAAGCACTAAAGTGGCTAAATAAGGTTTCAAAGAAAGACAAAAAGAACTTTGAGGCTTGCTATACGCGTCTATTTGAATATCTCGAAAGCAACCCAAAGATTCATTTAATCAACAAAGAAGCAAACCCAACAATGTCGTTCTATATAGAGGGTGTAGATTCGCATCTTGCTGGCGGCGCACTATCTAGCCGTGGTATTATGGCTCGTACTGGCTATTTCTGCGTACACTATTATCTAGATCATGTTATGCACTATCCGCCACTAATTCGTTTTTCGCTCGGTTATTATATCCGCCCAAAAGATATCGATAAGACAATTGATGTCCTAGAGAGGATGACTAAGTAATGGTCTGTATTGCCGCGTTTATCATTCTAATAATTGTCGGTATTTTTGTAGCATTTATTTCAATTTTTAAGCCAAAAGTTGGCAAGCGTTACCTAAAAATCCTCAAGAAATCTTGGGGCTGCGTAGGTAAACGCGTAACTCTGCAAAAATGCGAAACAGGCTTCGGTGATGAGGTAAAAAACTCTATTTTGAGCCGAGTCCTGATTAAAAAACCAAAGCTCGTAAAACCACTTTCTGTAGCCATCGAAGCGCTGTCAATTCTGCTAGTCATTGTAACGATATGGTCGCTCGTTGAAGGCGTGAAAGCTGGCCTTGCGCTATGGTCGCTTGGCACTTGTAACGTTCAGCATGCCGAGGCTTGTTCGCTGGGCGCAGAAGTATGTAGCATCGATGCCGGCTCAGAGCCGAGCAATCCAGTTGAATATATAGGCAGATGGTTCGAGGATTGGGGTGAAATCTTCGGTGCTATGCCGGATAAGTTCCGCAGTTGGAATGTTGAAGAGTTTGATTTTAAAGGTGTATCGGTCGGCGATGGCGACTTAAAGGCAATCGACATCTTTGATCCTGGATGCGTCGTCTGCTTGCAGGCTTTCAGGAATCAATTAAATTCTGGCTATTTTGAAGATGGCAAAACTCTATTAGTGCCATTCCCAATCCAAGACACGGAAGGCAAGTATAAGTTTAAGAACTCAAAGCTAATCGTTGGCTATATCTTTGGCGCAGAAAAACAAGGAAAAACCGCCGAAGGAACGCAAATTTCCTTCGAAATCATGAAGCGAATCTATACAGAAAAAGACGAAGAGCACCGTTCTTATCAAGATCTTTTCAATGATTACTATTCTGCCGAAGAGGCCGAAGCAAAGCTAAAAGATTGGCTTGTGGAATTTGGCTACGGCGAAGAGGGGGTAAATAATGTATCTACCTTCGCCCATTCAGAAGAATACGAAGAAATCATCAAGCATAATAACGATATTGTCGTAAATACTGTTCACGCAAAAGGTATTCCAACAATGATATACGATGGTAAAAAACACACAGGGAGGTGGGAAGAATAATGGAAGCATATGAAGCATTTTGGCTCGGCCTAACGCAGGGCATAACGGAGTTTATTCCGGTATCAAGTTCCGGGCATTTGGAAGTCGTTCAGGAACTGCTTGGCGGCAGAAACGGAGATTTTCATTTATTCTTGGAGTTTATCAATCTAGGTACGTTTTTAGCTCTATTAATTTACTATCGCAAACGAATTATCGAAATTATTAAGGATGTTTTTGTTAATAAGAACTTCAAATTTGTCCTTAATATTATCATTACTTGTATACCGGTAGTTTTGGCTGGTTTATTACTTTCTGACCTCATTGAGTCGAACTGGTTCTTCTCAAATATGGTCACAATCGCCTGCGCGATGGCATTCATCGGCGTCTTAATGATTCTTATTGAAAAATTACCAAAAATGAAGCACGTAAAAGACGAAAAACATCTAACATGGAAGCAGGCCTTAGGTATTGGGTGCGCGCAATGTTTAGCGTTGATTCCTGGCACCTCGCGTTCTGGTTCAACGATTGTGGCTGGCCGCATCGCTGGCTTGGATAACAAATCTGCAGCGGATTATTCATTCATTGTTAGTATCGTCGTGATGGCGGGCGTTATGTGCAAGAGTCTAATTTCTAGCTCATCGCGTGAATATATTGCCGCAAACTGGCAAATGCTTGCATTCTCGAATGCCGTAGCGTTCATTTCTGGCTTAATCGCAATTCACTTCGTAATGAAATTCCTACAGAAAAAAGGCTCACTCCAGGTGTTCGGTTGGTATCGCGTTGTGATAGCTACAATTATAATCATTTTTGAGCTATTAAAGTAGTTTTGCTATAATAAAAGAGTTAACAATTTAATATCAAGAGTGCAGCGAGGGACCGGCCCGAAGACCTGCCAGCAACCTGCTTTTTGTAAGGTGCTAATTCCGCCCAGAAAGGAAAGATATGGATAAAACTCTATCTTCGAGCGCACGTCGCTCTATTACTAAAACAATTACGCGTACGGCAGAATTTGTTTCGCCGATGCATCCAGACAAGATTTGCGATCAAATATCGGACGCTATTCTAGATGCACATTTAATGAAAGATTCGGCTGCGCGCGTAGCAATCGATGTGGCCGGTGGCCATGGTACGATTTTCGTTACCGGCGAAGTAACGAGCAAGGCAAAAGTCGATGTTGAAAAAATCGCTCATCGTATTGCTGGCGAGGATTATGAAATAATTCAGCGCATTGTTCAGCAGAGCCCAGAAATTGCGCGTGGTGTTGATGAGGGTGGCGCTGGCGACCAAGGAATTATGGTTGGTTATGCGTGCAGCGAAACTGCCGAGTATTTGCCGCTAGAATATGTATTGGCGCGCGATTTAAACAAGTACTTATTTGGTTTTCATCCATTCGACGGTAAGACTCAAGTCACAGTTGAAATAAAATATGGCGCAAAAGGGAATTATATTTCCGCTCATATCAAGCACATCGTAATAAGTTGGTCAAAGGTAAGCACGAAACAACTTTGCGTGGACTTAACTTTCTGGCTTAATCAACTTCCGAAAGATATTACTACCGACAAAGAAACTGGCGTCAGTATTAACCCTGCAGGCGACTGGGATATGAATGGCTTTGATGCAGACTCTGGCCTAACCGGGCGCAAATTAATCGTCGATAACTATGGACCACGTGTGCCGATTGGCGGCGGAGCCTACTCTGGCAAGGATGGCACAAAGGTCGACCGCTCGGCGGCCTATTATGCGCGAAAAATCGCTGTCGATTATTTGCAGCAATATGATGCGCATGAAGTATATGTCTATATCTCCTATGCGCTTGGCCGCGCTGAACCAGTTGATGCGACGGCGTTTATTGATGGCAAAGCACACGAGGTAACAGAATATGACCTTTCGCCAAAAAATATAATTAAAGAGTTAGAACTAACAAAGCCAGTCTTTGAACAGCGCGCTAAATGGGGACATTTCTCGCGCTAATCCCTTGACAATATGCTAAAATAGATGCATGGATATAGAGAAGATCCGAAATTTTTGCATCATTGCGCATATTGACCATGGCAAATCGACATTGGCCGATCGCATGCTCGAAATTACCGATACTGTCGCAAAACGCGAGATGAAATCGCAATTGCTGGATTCTATGGAGCTCGAGCGCGAAAAAGGCATCACGATTAAGCTGACGCCAGTACGCATGCAGTACAAGGGCTATGCGCTAAATCTTATCGATACGCCAGGCCACGTTGATTTTTCTTACGAAGTTTCACGCAGTCTGCAGGCCGTAGAAGGCGCCATTTTGGTGGTCGATGCAACGCAGGGTATTCAGGCTCAGACTTTGGCGAATGTATACTTGGCGCTAGAGCAAGATCTCCATATTATTCCAGTTATTAATAAGATTGATTTGCCAGCTAGTGACGTACCGCGTGTTACAGCGGAAATCGTTAATCTACTCGGTTGCGATGAATCCGAAATCATTAAGGTATCCGCAAAAACTGGCGAAAACGTAGATAAGGTTCTAGACGCGATTATTGAGCGAGTTCCAGCTCCAAGAAAATCAACCAGTAACGAAACGCGCGCATTAATCTTTGATTCGTATTTTGACGACTACCGCGGCGTTATTCTTTATGTTCGTATGTTTGATGGTGAGTTACCAAAGAATGCGAACATTCGCATGATGGCTACTGGTTCGAATGATATTGCGCTAGAAGTTGGCGTATTGAATCCAAAAATGTCTCCACGTGACAAGCTTCAGGATGGCGAAATTGGCTACATTGTCACTAACCTGAAAGCAACGCGTGAAGCAAAAGTGGGCGATACAGTCACGCTTACTAAGGCTCCAGCACACGAGGCGCTTCCTGGATATAAGAACGTCCGACCATTCGTATACGCGGGATTTTTCCCAGTATCGAACGATCAATACAAAGACTTAAAAGAAGCGCTCGAAAAGTTATCTCTTAGCGATTCTGCGCTCCAATTTGAACCAGAAAACTCCCCAGTATTAGGTTTTGGTTTACGCATAGGATTCCTCGGCCTACTACACATGGATATTATCCGTGAACGCCTCGAGCGTGAGTTCAAACTAGACTTAATTGTCACGAATCCGTCGACAGATTATCATGTATTGCTTACTGATGGCGAGGAGCTAGATATTCGTTCCGCTTCAGATTTGCCAGACGTTAGTCGTGTTGCCGAAATCCGCGAACCATGGGCAAAGGGTGAAATCATTACGCCAAAAGAATACATCGGATCGATTTTGGAGCTCATCGTTAGCAAGCGCGGCGTACAGAAAAATATTTCATATATCGACACACGCGCAGTCATAGACTTTGAGGCGCCAATGGCAAACCTGCTTACCGATTTCTATGACCAACTAAAGTCTGCTACCAGCGGCTACGCCTCATTTAACTACGAGCTTGGCGGATATCATGCAGAAGATTTGGTTCGTATAGATTTCTTGGTTGCAGGTGAGCGCATCGATGCGCTTAGCGTGATGGCGCATCGCAGCGAAGCGGATGGTATTGGCCGCGTTGTGACGAAGAAATTGAAGGAAGTTATTCCACGCCAAAACTTCGAGGTTGCATTACAGGCGGCAATTGGCGCACGTATTATTTCTCGTGAGACTCTCGGCGCCTACCGCAAGGATGTTACAGTCAAGATCCACACCGGTGACCGCGATCGCAAAGCGAAACTTGTCGAAAAACAAAAGCGCGGCAAGGCTCGCATGAAGCGCTTTGGAAAAGTAGATATTCCGAGTGAGGCCTTTACCGTAATGCTAAAAAGAGACTAAAAAATATCCCCAGAAGGGGATATTTTTGTTGAACTATTGGTTAAGCGGGATTTCGCGGCCCTGATCGCGCATTGCCATCTCGTAGAGCCCCTCTATGACGTTGTTGAAGACGCTCTCCTTATCAGTATTTGCGCTAACTGGAACTAGTAATTCGCGTCTACGATAAGTCTCAATAACTGGCATAGTCTTTTCGATGAATTCATTAATGCGCGTATCGAGGATCCTTTCGCTCTCGTCGTCTTTGCGATCGCCGCGATCTTGGGTGACCTTTGATGCTTCCCAGCGGTTTTTTACCTCAGCCTCAGAGACGTTCAGTAATACGACTGCCTGGATTGGGTGACCACCGTTAGCAGCAGCTGTAATGACGTCATATTCCTCACCCTCCCAGCGGCCCACGCTACTAAGGACTAGTGGATAATCCTCTAAGTCTGGGCGAGTTAGGTATGGTAATACGATCCCTTTAAATTTGTCAGTTGGAGCAAGATTCCCGGCACTCATTTCGTGCAAGAGTTCTTTGTCTTCATTCTCGGCAGCTCTAAGAATCAAGCCAGAGCTTAGAAACTTTGCGCCAAGCAATTCCGCAAGACGAATACCGATTGTATCTTTTCCTGAAAAGGGCAGACCGAAGATGTTGATGCTTCCGGTCCCAAGCCATTGCTTAATAACTTCTATTCTTTGATCCATTTGATATAATAATAACATATATGGATAACCAGAATAATAATAAAGGTGGGTTAGTTAATATTTCTAAGAATATCCTTGAAGGAACAATTGGCCCAGACGAAGAAGTTAAGAAGATGACCGATGCAAGCGGTCAGATGAATGAGGACGTCGTTGTCCATCCGAATAACTTCGAAAACGTGCAAAGCCAGAGTATGGTAGAATCTGCGCGTGAAACCGCCAATGAGGAATTGGCGCAAATTAAAGCTTATAATGACGAGATTATTCGGCAGGAAAAAGCCCAGGAAAATAGGAATAAGGCAAAGCGCACTATTATCTATATTATCCTTGGTATTTTTGGCGCCATCGTTGTCATTGTTCTAGTCTGGATGCTAGTGAACGCAATTATTGCCATGCAGAGTCCAGCTGGTCCTGGGCATGAACCAGATCCAGTTGATCCAGAAAAGCTAGATACCGTCGATGGCTACAAGTGTGAGACTTCTAAGTGTTATAAGGCTGCTGACCTCCCAGATGGACGTCTGATTATCCGCGACACAAACTTCTTCATCTACAACACCGAGACCGAAGAATCCGTCATGACTAATATCGAGAATCAGGAATACCATGCTATTAAACCATTCAAATGGGGCGATCAGATTCTAGTAGAGCTCGACCCAGAATCGGAGAAGAGCGGTATATACTCTATTACGGATAACCGCCAGATTGTCGGCTTCAATTATGATTCGTTCTTTACAAACATAAAAGACGATAGCTATCGCGAACAAACCTGGATTGAGGGCAAATATATTATTGCGAAGCTCGGTGGCTCTTATCGTTTGATTCGTATCTATGATGGCAAGGAAATCATCCGTGGCGCAACTCGCGTATTTATCCACGATAAATTCTGCGTAAGCTACGAGCAGGGCGGCGAGCGTCGACTCTATACTCTTGAAGGCAAACAGTTTAAGGTAGTTCCAAATGGTGACCTCATCTACATCAAGGGCAGTAGTGCAATTTATGTAGAGGTAGGGTACGACGACTTTGAACTATTCCTTGCTAGTGGCGAAGAAACAAGCGACACGGCAGAATACGATACGCTCCGCGATATCGATCAAGAAGAACTTACAAAATATCTTGATAAGAACTACTACAAAGTATCAACAAAATAATTAGCAAACCTTGACCACGAGTGCTAATTGGCGTTAAAATAAAACTATGACTGACCGTCAAAGAGAAATACTTTTTGCAATCATAGAAGAATATGCGGAGCTTGCCACTCCAGTAGGTAGCGTCACGCTTGCAAAGCTTTTTGATTGCTCATCGGCAACTATCCGTGCCGAAATGGTAAAACTTGAAGCAATGGGCTACATTACGCAGCCACATACGTCTGCTGGACGCGTTCCAACCGATGCCGGCTATCGTCTTTATGTAAATTCCTTGCAGGAAAAAATCGACCAAGAAAGCGATTTGCTGCCAGAACATGCCCATGCGGAGCCAGCAGATCGTCCAACGCGCGCATTGGCGACCCGTATTCAAGCGCAGACTCGAGCAGATTACGCGATTCGTGCTGCCGTAGACAGCCTCGTGAATCTTACTGGTAACCTTGGTCTAGCCACTATTGGCGACCAGATCTATATTTCTGGTTTCGGCAATCTCTTTACGCAGCCAGAATTCTTACAGGCGGCCCAGGTGCAAGCTGTTGGCAAGTTGCTCGATAATATTAAGCCGTGGCTAAACGAAGTCCAACCAAATCAGGCCATTAATGTCTATATTGGTACGGAGAATCCAATCGGCAAGGCCTCAAATGTTTCTCTAATTATTTCGCGCTTCCGTTCACCTTATTCCGATCGTAGCTATATTGGTGTATTGGGGCCAACTCGTCAATCATATAAACGCGTCATGTCGCTCGTGCGCCATGCGGGTATAATGCTGGAGGATATTATTCTATGAACGAAGATCAAGATTTTAATGAAACCCTAGAGAGCGAACGCCCAGATCTCGAAAACATGAATCCGAACGTCGCTTCTAGTGACGATAGTATTAAGGCGTCAGAGGAAAGCCATGAAGGCTTCGGTGAGGCCGCAATTGGCGCCGCCGAAGTGACCGCGAAAGCCGCTAAAATCTTCAAGAAAAAGCAAAAGAAAAGCGTAGACGACGAGCAAAACGACAAGATCAACGAGCTCGTAAATGACCTACAGCGTACGCGTGCGGATTTCGAGAATTTCCGTCGTCAAACTGAAATCCAGAAGACCCAGTATGGTAATGTCGTAAAATTCGCAACAGTTAAGAAAGTGCTTCCACTCCTCGATGATATTGAGCGTGCAATCGCGGCTAATCCAGATACGCTATCGCCATTAGCAAAAAGCCTAGAAAAGACAGTAAAAGAACTTGGTCTAACTAAGATTCCTTCCGAGGCTGGCACGGAATTTAACCCTGATTTGCATGATGCCGTAATGGTTGAAGGTGATGGCGACAATGAACTCATTGGCGAAACCCTTCGCACTGGTTACTACTACGAAAACGAAGTTCTTCGCCCAACAATGGTAAAAGTATCTAAGCAATGAAAATCTCTATAATCACGCTCTTTCCAGACATGTTCGACAAGGTTTTTAATCAGTCGATGCTCTGGAAGGCGCAAGACCGCGGCTTAGTTGAATTTGAACTAATTGATTTGCGCCAATTTGGACTTGGTCCACGTCATCAAGTTGACGATACGCCGTATGGCGGTGGTGATGGCATGCTGTTAAAGCCAGAGCCTCTTTTTGCTGCCGTAGAAGACGCAAAGACGCGCAATCCTAATGCGAAGGTTGTTCTGATGACGCCGAAGGGCGCAATCTGGAATCAACAACGCGCCGACAAATTCGCAAAATCTGGTGAAGATTATATCTTTATTTGTCCGCACTATGAAGGTTACGATGAGCGCGTTCTTGCAATCGTGGATTACCAAGTATGCCTCGGTAAGTTTATCCTTACTGGCGGCGAAATCCCAACTATGGCGATTGTCGATTCCATTGTGCGCCTAATTCCTGGCGTACTTGGCGGCGAAACATCTGCGGAAATTGAGAGTTTTTCTGATGGCGATAATTACGAATATCCGCAATATACGCGCCCGGCCGAGTTTCGCGGCATGAAAGTTCCAGAGGTTCTACTAAATGGCAACCATGCGGAAATTGCCAAATGGCGTGCCGAAAACGCCCCAAAAGCCCCTCAAGAATAGTAAAATATAGATATGGATTTGGCCGCGCCAATTGAAGAGGTGAAGGGTATTGGCCCAAAGACCGCCGAGGTTTTGCATAAGGCGGGAATTTTTACGCTTCGCGATTTGGTCTATCATCTCCCGCGCGACTATGAGGACTTTCAGCAGGCGCAAGACATTGCCAGCTTGAAGCCGGGAAAAGTCACCGTAAAAGCGAAGGTAGAATCTATTACGACGCGCAGAATGCGCAGGAATCTCGCTCTTACCGAGGCGACCTTGCGTGATAAGACTGGCGCAATTAAGGTTATCTGGTTTAATCAGCCATATCGCGCCAAACAGTTTGATCAGGATAAGGAATATTATTTTTCTGGCACAATGGCTCTTAGTTACGGCCGTTACCAAATCAGCAATCCATCCGCAACGCTTGCGAGTGACTACGATAAAGCTCTCACGGCTAAGATCCAGCCAGTATATCCAGCACGTGGTTCCGTAAAATCCCAAGATTTCAAAAAATTCATCAAAACAATCGAAAACAACATAGCGCTAATTCCAGACATGATTCCGAATTTCGAAGGACGTGCGGAGGCACTGTTTGATGTTCATTTTCCAGAAACGCTAGAGCAGGCGCGCAGTGGCAGAGAGTATCTTGCTATCGAGGAATTGTTTAGTCTACTACTTGCCGCAAGGCTCAACCGTGAAGAAAACCAAAAACTTCATACGGCGCCAATTAAAGGCGATATGGAATCATTTAAGGCTTTTATTGGCACGTTGCCATTTAAGCTTACTAACGCGCAACGCCGCGCAACCTGGGAGATTATTCAGGATATGGCGGAAGACGTCCCGATGAATCGTCTCCTGCAGGGCGATGTTGGCTCTGGTAAAACCATGGTGGCAGCACTCAGTGCATTTATGGCGGCAAATGCAGGTTTTCAAACGGCATTGATGGCTCCGACTGA
Organism: Candidatus Saccharimonadota bacterium; assembly: GCA_017541245.1. Taxonomy (GTDB): domain Bacteria; phylum Patescibacteriota; class Saccharimonadia; order Saccharimonadales; family Saccharimonadaceae; genus UBA2834. Next base: position 10,312 of record JAFXZL010000007.1, on the reverse strand, counting down.
AGTATTGGCCACGCAGCATGCTGAATCTTTGGCGAAGTTATTTGATGGCAAGTTGTCGGTTGCATTATTGACTGGCTCCACAAAACATAAAGACGAGCTAAAGAAGCATATAAAGAATGGCGATGTAGACCTCGTAATTGGTACGCACGCTTTGATTACTGATGACACGGAGTTTGCTAAGCTCGGCCTTGCTATTATCGATGAGCAACATCGTTTTGGCGTTATGCAGCGTCAGAAGCTATTATCAAAAGCGCATACTATGCCGCACTTATTGTCTATGACTGCTACGCCGATTCCGCGCTCGCTCCAGCTTACGATATTTGGCGATCTGGCGGTATCGATTTTGGATGAACTTCCGGCTGGACGTCAACCAATTACGACAAAGATAGTTTCGCCGAATTCTACCAAGCAAATGTGGGACGCAATTCGTGAGGAACTTGAGGCAAAACATCAAGTTTATTACATCTGCAAGAAAATAGACGATAAGGGTGCTAGTGAATTATCTAGCGTAAAAAGAGAAGTGCAGAAAATCTCCCATCAGTTCGAAGAATACAACGTTGCCTACCTACACGGTAAGATGAAGCCTGCAGAAAAAGATGAGATTATGACGCTATTTGCCAATGGCGAAATAGATATTTTGGTTAGTACAACCGTGGTGGAAGTTGGCGTAAACGTGCCGAATGCAACTGTAATGGTGATTGCTGACGCAGACCAATATGGTTTATCACAGCTGCACCAGCTTCGTGGTCGCGTCGGGCGTGGCAGCGATGCTTCGTATTGCTATTTAATAAACTCCAATTCGGATGCACCGACGCGTCGCCTTCGCGAAATTGAGCGTTCGCAGGATGGTTTTTATCTTGCCGAGGTGGATCTAAAGTTGCGCGGCCCGGGTGAGTTGTATGGCTCGTTGCAACATGGCGCACTGGACCTCAGAATTGCTACGATAACAGATACAAAATTAGTTCATAAAGCAGATATGCTCGTGAAGGACTTCCGCAAGAAAAACTACGATATGGTAGAATATAAAGAGTTAAGTGACTCTGTTCGCAAATATCAAAGATTAACCACACTAAATTAATGTATTCAACCCTTGGCGTAAATCCAAACTCAAAGCATTCCGGAGAGCTTATTGGCACGCACCAGAAATTAGACAAGTCTGCGCGCTGGCTTTTAAATAAACATCTCCCGATTGCTCAGAAAAAATTCCCGTCCATCGACGAGATTCTATATTTTGAAGGCATTCGCGGACCAGATGGTTTGAAGCGTAAATCGCCAGGCGTTGACGAGCCAGAGCATTTTATTCAGCCAGGCAAAGATGATGGCATTCTGATTGGCTATATTCGCGATCATCACTACAATTTAGTTAAAGCACTAAAAAGCGGAAATAAAGAACGTGCCGCCTTTGAGGCGGCCTGGATGGCTCACGCTATTACTGACGGCTTAACTCCCGCGCATCATTACCCGTACCAAAAAGTAGTAGACGAGCTGATGAGCGACAAAGATTATAAGAAATTGTTTGGCGTCGAAGTAAAGGGCATTATGCGCGGCAATAATCTTACTCAGGCGGCTCGCAATAACTGGCTATATTGGGGCGCCGGCGGCGTCATGACAAAGCATATTGCATTCGAATATGGCGTTGCCTATACAATCTCACAAATCCCAATGAAGCGCCTTGCGCCAAAAAACATCAAGAATGAGGAGTACAAGAATCCAGATTACGAAAAAGTATTCTATACGGCCCTTGATCGCGTAGCGGCGCTGAATATGTATGATCGCTTCCTTCAGAAAGGTTGGAATACGGAGCTGATTGTGGAAACCCGCGAAAAATTAATCCCAGAAATAATCCGAGCCATTTCATTAGCCTGGGCATCGGCAATATTGGAGGCAAATAAAGATGGCAAATAACAAACTAAGAATTGTGTCCGGCATGTACGGTGGACAATATATAGAAGCACCAAAGACTAGCGCCACACACCCAATGGGCGAAAGAGAGCGCATGGCGATATTTAATCGTCTCCGCGACGAAATCCCTGGGCGTAGAATCCTAGATGCATTTGCAGGAAGTGGCGCAATCGGCATCGAGGCATTGTCGCTTGGCGCGGCCCACGTAGATTTCATGGAGATTCATCCAAAAGCCATCAAGGCAATCAAAAAGAACTTAATCAAGCTCCAATGCGCCGACAAAGCTGGCATTATGCGCGCACCAGATGGAGAATACGGTATTATTTTTGCCGATCCACCTTACGACAATCCTCAATACGATATCGTTAGCGTACTCATTTCGCATTTAGTACCTGGCGGGTATTTAGTATTGTCGCACCCAGAACATCCGGAGCCGCCGACGTTTAATTACCTAGAGTTAATAAGCGACAAAAAATACGCCGCAGCGCATATAAAAATTTATTACAAGAAATAGTTGGAGGCCGCAACAAGTGCGGCCTCAGTTTTTACGCTGAACATAAGGCTATTCCACATCGAACCTGTCCCCGCATGACAGGAAGCAAAGATGATAATCCTGAGTGCACATCATGTCGACGTCAAGATGTATGTCACCTGGTTGACCAGAGCGAAAAGTAAGATGCAATCCTGGACGACGGAAGATCTCAATAATCGCATCGCGGCCAGTTTTAAGGTCATAATAATACAGCTTCGTACTCGAATCTTTGGTGGCTTCCACCTTTCGAATAAAAAAGCTACAATCATCATCAACTCCCATCAGAAGCCAGCGCGCTTTGCGTCGGAACCTCCAATACGGACCCTCCACAACATTGTAATCTGATTCTTTGATTCCATTGTTGTAGACAATACGTATCCCAAATTCCTTGGCGCTATCAAGCTGTGCTTCCGGGTCTTTGTTTGCCCTAAAATTTGCCAGCGCGGTGAATACAAAGTCCTCGTAATTATAAGTACCCATATTCAACCTCCTCTCAGAAAGTGCTTTGACAAAACGCCAATAATATTATTTTATCATAGATTTGCCCAAAAGTCAAGAACGTAAGCGGAATAAAAAATAGACCGCGTCCACAACTCCGACCCGATCTATTTTTCGACTATAGCGTGAAACCGTCGCGCTTAATTAATACGCGGGAATTATCGTCACGCTTTTCGACGATGTTGATTTTCATTTTTACACCTTGTTTTTAGTTTAATTTTTGTCTCTCAACTCAACACTCACTATTATCATAAGCGCATTTTATTTAAAACGCAAGCACTTTATGTAAAAATGCTATACTAAAGACATGAGCAATAAGAACACTACATCAACCGCCCCAAATAGTTCTCAGCCAACTATGGTGGAACCGAAAAAAGACAACACAGCATTAATCGTCATACTAGTCGTAGTCGGACTCGTAATTGGCCTTCCGATTATCGGCATTATCTTTCTGTTCTCGATGGCTTTCCGTTTTGCTGGGGACGTTATTGATGATATTGATTTTGATGATTGGGATTATGATTACTCCGAGGAGATTTCAGGCGATCAGATGAATGACGGCCAGCGTGAATCCGCGATTAATTTATGGGTCCTAAGTTCGAATCCTCTTATTTCGGGAGCAAGCATATCGCAAAAAGATTGTCGCAATATGGGATATATTGCAGAGCTTAGTAATGGCAAATGGTTTGACTCTACTTTCTGCTCCGGCGCATCTATTCAGGTTGGTAGTGAAGTTGTGGAATATGACGATGGTATGTTCGAGAAATTGCTATATATTAGCGATGGCGTAAATTGTGCCTCGTTTGATATCGACTTCATAGAGGGTACGCTTGAATCGTATCGTTTCGTAAGTCATACATGCACAAATGCAGATATGAAGACCTATGCGTTAATCGATACTGGCGAATTGGATAGCCCAAACAGTGAGAATGATTCAGACATGTGGAATGACAGCGACAAGGAAGAAACGAAGGATAGCTCGGCTAGCCAAAAGAGCTCAACTTAGCATAAAGTTCTTATTGAATTTTCAATTATTTTCTACAATATACATAAGCATAAAAGGGAGGTCTGCGCGTTTGCGCACAAGTGGATATGGAACCTAGTGGAGGGACTATACCTACAGATTCAGGGCACCAGGGCCAATAATTGGACCTAAGCCAGAGGGCTCGCAGAAAGAAAATACTGCAAAGTTTTTTGGCAGATCAAAGTTTTCTCGCGCACAAGATACTCCCACTCAAGACGCGATGACGCCAAGTGTGCCAATTATCTCCTCCAATCCGAATACCCCACAATTCTTCAATGAGGCAATGGCCGCAAATACTACCAATACTGTGCTAGACAAGAATCCAGAGAGAAAGAGCAATAAAAAGTTAATGATTATTGGCGGCTGCGCAGCTATAGCACTATTAACAAAGCGCTGAAAGTGATGTTCGTTTCTAAGATTGAAGGATATTATATCTATAGCGAATCTAACTGCGTTTCTGGCGATTTATTAGATAGTAATTGTCTTCGCGGAGAGAACGGCGATATAGAGGAAGCTAATAGAATGCAAAAAAGGTCAATGATAGCGTTTAGAAATATGACGACATCCGGTTTCTCATTAGCCCTATCAAAAAAGATTGACGGGTACCTAAAAGACTTTAAAACAAATATCATAAAACCGGATAAAAATCTAGTCTACGAGCTTATCGTTGTTGCGTTTTTCAGATAAGGAATAACTTTGAATAATATCTATGTGGTCGCAATTCTCGTTATAATCTGCAACTAATTTGTCCAGGTTAGTATTATTTGGGTTCTGCAAGAAGAATAGCGCATCTAGTTTGTCATCTTTTAGGCTTAGGCGCACGAAGTTAATGTTGGAGTCCATTTTGCGTAGCTTTGCTTGAATATCGGTGACGTAAATATTCTCACCATTACTGCCGATTAAGATCTTCTTTTTGCGGCCAGTAATGAATAGTTTGCCATCCTTTACGTAGCCGAGGTCGCCAGTCTTAAAATAACCATCTTCCGTAAATGGATTGGCTGTCTCAGTGGTGTAGCCACAGAATACGCAGTCGCCTTTTACGCAAACTTCGCCAACGCCATTGTCGTCCGTGTCGATAGTCTTTACATCTAGCTCTTCGAATACTGTACCGACCGCATCAGTATCGGTTTGGCCGGGATAATCGATCGCGAATGATGATGCAGTTTCCGTTAGGGCGTATGCATTAAGGATTTCTAGGCCGGCCTTTTTGTAAGTCGCCTTTAGCTCATCTTTAATCGGCGCACCGCCAGCAAATAAGAAACGTATCCTGTCTCCAAATGCTTGGGAAACGTCGCCATTGTAGGCCTCGGCAATGCGTTCATAGATGAGCGGCACGGCGCAGAAAATTGTTGGTCTAACTTCGCGAAGCTCCTCGCCGATTTTAGCAGTATCACTACAAATATAAAGTGATAGTCCAGAAATGAATGAATAATAGAATATATAGATATCCGCATAGGTATGACTTAGCGGCAAGAAGAAATACATCACATCACTTTCGACAAACTCCGCGCGACGCTTGAGCGGCTCCCAGCCGAAGAAGATATTCCTTAATGACAGCTTTACTCCTTTCGGTTTGGAAGTTGATCCGCCAGTAAAGATAATCTTCGCCGGCTCATCAATGTTATATTCCTTCCAGTCCTCGCGTATTTCACTTAGTGTCGTCAAGACTTCATCGAGGTTAATCTTTTTAGCTTCAGTATTAATGTCCGAAACTTTCTCTGCTTGATCGGAAGTGAATAGAATCGCTTCTGCGCCAAGCGAATCCACTGCGTCTTTAATGTCCTCCGCAGTAACACCAAAAGCCATGCTGGCACATATGCCCGTATAGAATGTAACTGCGACGTCGGCAATCATGAGATTGATTGAGTTCTTGCCGATGAGGATTATGGTCTTGTCTTTGAGTCCGTTATCGATAAGGAAAGTTGCGAACGCCTTTGATTTTGCGACGAAATCATTGAATTTAATAGGCTTATACTCACCGTTAACTTTTTCAAAAATATAATCTTTATTGTTGAGACGAGCCAAATCATCCTCGATAATGTCGCGAATATTCATCTTCCTCCTAGGCGATCTTTAGTAATTGTTTGTAATCTGTTTTCGTATGATGTCGCGTATCGTGCGGTATCGCAGGTATATATCTATATTTAACCTTAAAATCATATTTTTGGGCTAGAATTGTTGAAACTTTTGCCTCATCGACCTTTTCAGTAAGAAATAGAGTAATGCGATTGCGCTTCTGTACAATTGCGCATTTCTTAATCTCTGGGCAACTTACGGTAATATATTGCTCAATCTCGTGATTATAATAACGTTCGCCTTTATAGGTAATGTAGTAATTGTATTTCCCGCGGTAGTATAAGACTCCATCTTCTATAAAGCCTTTGTCGTTCGTGTTGTACCAATCGATTTTACGGCAATCATATTTGCGCTCGTCGTTAATGAAACCTTTGATAAGCGCAGTGCAGCTTACGAGAATGTTGTCGTCTTTGTCGATTTTGAGTGTTACGCCATTGAAAGGCTTACCGAGCGTAGAACGATAATTAGTAGTCAAATTCTTAATGTAAGTCTTGAGGCCGCAGTGTGTCATGATGTTACACTCGGTGGCGCCATACACGATGTAATTCTGGGACTTTGGAAACTTTCCGGCTATTGTCAATGCTTGGTCGAGGTTAATCGAAGCGCCACCGATATACATACGTTCTAGCTTCGGGAAGATATTATCGGCCTTTATGCCAAACACCGGAGAGGTGATAATTATCGTAATCGGAACATGGGCATAATGAGAAAGTTGCTTATTAATTTTCTTAGCAGATTTATCTAACTGAATGCGCGGCAGTACGGCCGTATCGCCGCTGGCTAGCACGGCAAAAAGATAAATATAGGAAGTAGACATAATAACCGGAGAGCCACTCTTCGGTAGGTTCTTCTGCAACAAATCTAACTGGTTATACAAATCCTGATAGCTACGCACGACAATCTTTGGCATGCCGGTAGAACCAGTTGTAGTGGTCAGAAGTGCGGGCGCATCGTCCGGAATATCTGGTAACTCTATCTTTGTCTCGTCACCTTGGATTTTATCAACGTTAATGACGCGCTTTATTTTTGCGATACTTTTAAAGAATGGCCGAAATAGAGCCGTGCGATTTGATACTAGTACGTAATCTGGTTCAAATTTCGTAAATAATTTCTTAAAGGTTTCCTGTCGTGCATGGATATCAATAAACATCACCTGAATCCCAAGCTGGAATGCCGCAAGCATGAAGACGGTCAGGCGATAAGAAGTAGGCGTAAAAATGAAAATGCGATCACCGGCCTTGATATCGTTATTAGCCAGAAAGTTTACGCAAGAATTGACATCACGCGCAAGCTCGTAATAATTACGGCGAATCATTCTGTCGTTCTCGTAGGAATAAATCGCGGTCTTGCGAGAATTATTTTCGCAAATCTCGCGAAAGATTTCTGAAACCTTACTCATGCTTTCGCTTTTCTTGTTTGTAGAACGCGTAAATGTTGGACATCGTCAAACAGCAAAGATAAGCGATGAATAGCTTTGTGTCTGGCTGATAGTGATATATAAATGCAAAGTAGGTTAAGAATAGTGAGCTAAGTAGTGTTTCGACATATTCGCAAGTGAATTGGAATAAGAAAATATACCCAATTAGAAGCGTACTAAGTAATCCCCAAGGCCCATAAAGCGCAACGTTTGTGGCGATAAAGGCAATAATAAAAACAAACATCATTACAATGTTGTCTTTGCGACAGAAAAGCTCTTTTTTATGTACAATATCGTAATCCTGATCGCAGTGATTATCAATGAAGCGTAGGGCATAGAGCAATAATGCCGTCACGGCGGTTACTGGCCAAAATGGAAATGCAAAGAAGTAATTTAGCGCAAAACCGGTCGCGACTGAGACAAATGGATATGTATAAGTCTTTTTATTAAAGAAGAAGCGGAATAGTTTGTTTAGAGAGAAAGGCGTAGGCTGCAAGCCATGTTTGCGTAGCTCTTTAATCGGTAGTTTGGCTAATTGTGCCTTGGTTAACTCTTTTGACTTGGTTTTGGTTTTACCCATTTTCTTCTTAGCGCTCATGCTTATATTTTAAATCTTTACAGAGAGGGGAGCAAGTTATAATATGGAAATTAGTGGTGTTCCTTAGAATGTCTAACACAGAAAGGGGTGACGAAAAATGAGCGAGGAGAACCGCAGGACATTAGAGGTCTATGATAAAACGGCCTCAAAGTATCTATCCAACTCGATAGAACACGATACGCTAGATCCAGAGAAGGCTAAACGTAAGGATATGAATCTCAAAGTCTTCCTCGGAAAGACCTTTTCGCCGCTCCGTGAGCGAGCGAAGATTTTCGAAATTGGCTCTGGTGATGGCGCGACAGCACAGCATTTGGAAAGAATCGGATTTGACGTAACCGCCAGCGATGTGGCAGACGACTTTATTAAAAAGACCGCTGAAAAAGGCGTACGGACAATAAAGTTCAATGCACTTACTGACGAGTTTCCAGGCAAATACGATGGCATTTTGGCATGGCGCGTACTAGTTCACTTTACGCCCGAGGATTTTGAGCAACTGCTCAAGAAAGTCTATGACGCACTCGAACCTTATGGGCGTTTTGCTTTCAATATGATGAATCGCGAGATAAGGAGCGTAGATTCCGAGTGGGTCGACTTCCCGGGCGAGTATCATATGGGCGTAGAGCGCTATTATTGCTATTATCGCGAAGAGGATGTTCGCGAAATGATTGCAAAAACCAAGTTCCGCATTATCGACTTCCATAAAGAAGGTGGAGACCATTTCAATAAATGGCTCGTGTTCGTGTTGGAGAAATGAAATCTCCCGGGTAAAACCGGGAGATTTTTGTTATACTGAAGGCGAAATGAAGAACGTCAATCCAGAGTTAAAAAAATACATAGAAGATTCCATTTTCCCGGAGTATAACAAAAATGAACCAGGGCATGGCATTCAGCATATAAATTATGTAATTGACCGTAGTCTAAAGTTTGCCGAGTCGCTAGATGTTGATATAAATATGGTCTATGCAATCACAGCCTATCATGATATTGGTCATCATATTGATTATAAAAATCACGAAAAAGTGTCCGCCGAGATACTAGAGAAAGATCAAGAATTACGTAGTTTCTTCACGGAGGAGCAGATAAAGACTATGGCGGATGCGGTGTACGACCATCGTTCATCGATGGATGGTATTCCGCGCACGATTTATGGCAAAATTGTTTCCCAGTCCGACCGCGATACGAATCTTGAGATGCCATTTAAGCGCACTTATGCTTATCGCACAGAGCATCATATTGGCAATTCGCTGGAAGAGATTATTGAGGAATCGCGCAAACATTTACTTGGGAAGTTCGGCCCGAATGGCACCGCTCGCGAAAAGGTGTTCTTTGATGATCCCGCATTGGAGAAATTCTTTACGGACATAACTAACTACGCCAATAACAAAGAAGAATTCCGCCAAGAATTCTTGCGAGTTAATAACATTAAGCAGGAGGGGTAACGATGAAGAAAGTTTACTTTGCCGGCGCAATTCGTGGCACCAGAGAAAAGGCAAACGAATATAAGAGAATCGGTGATTTCATTGAAGAGTATGCCGAGATTCTTGATAAGCACGTAGTCGACCCGGAGCTCAGCAATATGGGCGAGTCGTTAGATAAGACTGAGATTTATGAACGCGATATAGAATGGATTGCGGAGAGCGATATTGTATTTGCCGAAGTGACAATGCCGTCATTGGGTGTCGGATATGAAATCGCATATGCAGAAAAACTCGGCAAGAAGATTGTTTGTTTGTGTCACGAGGGGGTGAATTTGTCTGCGATGATCCATGGAGACAGCAACTTGGAAGTCATTTTCTATAATGACGTCGAAGAATTGTGGGATGTAATTAAAGAAAGACTGCAAGACTAGCTCGCGCCAACAAAAAATCCCTGAATATCAGGGTTCATGTTAATAGTCTTGTCTCTCGACGTCTGCGTGGAGTCGCAGATAAAACACGCACGCCTAAGTGTGCCAATCGTTTCCCAAAAATATCAAGCCGTGCGAGCTTTACTCATGTTAATTTCAGATAGTATAATGTCATCATGGCTAAAAATCAGAGAGGTAAGGTTCTAATTCCAGGCGGTGTCAGACCGTGACCACATGAGCTTCGCGTTGCTAATATTTTGGCGCTAGCTGGTCATGCCGTAGAGTTTTTGCCGAAAACAAATATGAAGACTGCAGATATTCTGTTGGACGATGTAGCTTATGAAATTAAGTCTCCAAAGTCTGCTAATTCTAATACGCTCGAGCATGTCCTAAAGAAAGCGTTGAAACAATCTAGTAAT
>JAFXZL010000006.1:0-114834 GCA_017541245.1 Candidatus Saccharimonadota bacterium | reverse complement strand
ATCTTAATAAATAAAAACAAATATAATAAAGAGCTAAAAATAAATGATGCAATCATCCCTATACTTTTGCAATCCCAAGGCATAGGCGATAAAAAGAAATATATAATTTTGAGTGGTGTTGTTGCTATAATTATTGGCGTTGATTTTATGTTATTTAGGAATACGAGATAATCGCTATTTCCGAATGAAACTTTTGTTGAAACATTTTCTATTTTTTGATATCTTTCGAAATATGTCGTAATAGATGATCCGAAGGCTATAATAAAGCTAAATGACACTATTAGTACTAATATTAATGAAAATATTGTATTCTTGCGGAATGATACATTTTTGGTTTTAGGACTATACAGTACGTATGATACGCTATATCCGATTAGAGCAAGTAGCATGCCGGAGTGTAGCCAGGCTGACAACACTATAAATAAGCATGATAATACGAATGAATATAGTGTTCCGTTTTTGAACCATTTTATGAAGTAATATATTGATGTCGCTGTAAGAAAGATAAGGATTGATTCGCGTAATAGGCATGCGGATAATAATATATTAGCAATGCCCAAAGAGTAGATCGTCAACGGCTTTAAAGATTCTTCTTTTGTTGTGATTTTAAATAAAGTCTTTTTCAGAACCAACATAGTAAATAGCGAAAATAATACATTAATATATTCCGCGATAATTCGCGAGTTGCCAATTACTAAGAATAGCCACTTTAGCATTGTCACGTAATTATGGTTAAAAGCTCTCATTCCTATAGCTGACTCATAAAATGCTTCCGTATCCGCTCCGGAAAAGAAGTTAATTCCAAAATATATGTTGGCATATATTATAGCTACCCTGATAAGATATGATATTGCTATAATTGTGTTAATTCGTTTATTGTTTTTATCTGATGTTTTTAGGAGCAAAAACACGATTAAGAGACTATTGAAGAATATGAATATAGACTGCACCCATATTCCGCTATGTGCCGATGATAACCTTAGAGCCACTATTTCCAATAATGACAATAGAATAATTGCTATTATTTTGTGAATTATATTCTTTCGATTCATGATACATTCCTGGCTGGCGTGCCAACATATGTACCCGCTACGCTTAGATTTTTAAGAACAGTAGCTCCTGAGCCGACAATTACGTCGTCTCGAATATTGATGTTGTTTATAATTGTTGCGCCCGCGCAAATCCAAGAGTATTGTCCGACAAATACCTTTCCAGCCAAGTGTGCCCCCGGTGAAATATGTACATAGTCGTCTATGATATTGTCGTGATCTATGGAACTGGACGTGTTCACGATGCAATGGTTGCCGATTTCTGAATCTGCATTAATTACTACCCCGGCCATAATAGCGGTACCATCTCCGATTTTCACTGTATCGGCTATGGTGGCATTTGGATGGACTGCCGTGTACCAATTTAGCCCCTGATGTTCTTTTGCTATTGTTTCACGAGTATGATTGTCTCCGATTGCGATAATGAAGTCGTTTTCTTTATATTTCTCGGCATCGGAGATTTTTCCGATAACTTTGTAGCTTTTATATACTTCGGAGTTTTGTTTTTCTTCATTATCATCCAGGAAGCCCAGGATATTATCCCCAGAAAGTAAGATAATGTCCGCTATTACTTTAGCGTGGCCACCCGCACCAATAATAACTACGTTCTTAGGCATTTTGGCCTGCTCTTTCTTGGATTAATGTAGTCATTGTCTGGGTTTTGCCATCAGAAATGCCGGAGCGTTTGAATACTATGCTAATGGTTGAAAGGATTATCGATAGATCCTGTTTTAGCGTAACTTGATTTACGTAATCTAAGTCCAGTTTTAGACGCTTGTTCCATCCTACTAGATTGCGACCATTTGCCTGTGCTAGTCCAGTTAGACCTGGCCTTACGTCATGGCGATGCTTTTCGGATTTTGTATAGTATGGAATATATTCTACCAATAACGGGCGTGGCCCGATAAAACTCATATCCCCCTTCAAAATATTGAAGAGTTCTGGAAGTTCGTCGAGCGAAGTTGAACGAAGCAGCTTGCTGAACTTTGTGAGGCGTTTTTCGTCTGGAAGTAGCTTGCCTTTTTTGTCTTTTTCGTCTGTCATGGTGCGGAATTTGTAGAGTCTAAAGATCTTCTCGTCTTTGCCCGGGCGTTCCTGCTTAAAGATAATTGGGCTGCCAAGCTTAATGCGGACGAGTATTGCCACAACGAGTAAGATCGGAGAAAGAATAATCAGTGCAAGGAGTGAGAAAATAATATCAAGTGGGCGCTTGAAATATTTCTCGTATGGACCGTATGGCTTGTGATTATTCTTATATCCCGGCATTCTCTATTCAAAACACTTATGGATTAATTTAATTATAATATCTTGCTCTTCTGGCGTCATTTTGTTGTCGGACGGAAGACATAGACCGCGGTTAAAGATATCTACGCCGGCATCGGTAGATTCGCCTGCGATGTAAGCGTTGGTATTGGCGCGGCCATTGCCGTCTTTAGTGATAAAACCATGATTGCGGAAGATTGGTTGCATATGCATTGGTTTCCAGATTGGGCGACCTTCGGCGTTGTATTTGGCGAGAGTCTCGAGGATTTCGGTTGGGCAAGATTTGCCTGGCTCGCTAATATATAAAGCATCCTGTTCGCCGCGAACCTGCTTACACATAGCTTCTGGATTGATAATCATGCAGGATAGCCAGAAGTTCGGCTCGGAATTATCTGCGTCATACGGGTTCATTTGTACTGGAAGGTCTTTTAGTCCTTCTTTGTAGCGCTCGTAGATGGCCTTCTTTTGCGCGATATGCTCTTCTAGGTATGGGATTTGGCCACGAACAACACCAGCGATGACGTTACTCATGCGATAGTTGTAGCCGATTTCTTCGTGCTGATACCATGCGGCATTCTCGCGGGATTGAGTGGACCATTTGCGGACTTTGTTGGCATCATGCTCGCTGCTAGTTAAGAACATGCCACCAGCGGAGCCGGTAATGATCTTATTGCCATTGAAGCTAATGCAACCAAAGTCGCCGAATGTACCGGTTTGCTGGCCTTTGTAGCTTGCGCCAAGGGATTCTGCGGCATCTTCTACGATTAATGCATTGTGAGCCTTCGCAATGGCGCGTATTTCGTCGATTTTGCCTGGAGTGCCATAAAGATGTGCGACAACTATCAAGCGGACGTCTGGATAGATTTCAAAGGCCTTTGCGAGGGCTTCTGGATCCATGTTCCATGTATCGTATTCGGTATCAATAAAGACTGGCTCGCCACCTTCGTAAGTGACTGGGTTGACGGTCGCGCTGAAAGTAACATCGCTGCAGAAGACCTTGTGGCCTTTGAGCGCACCTTCGCTGACCGGTGCTTTGCCATAGAGTGTTTCGCCAGCTAGACGAATAGCGAGATGCAGAGATGCGGTACCAGCGGATAATGCTACGGCATACTTGCAGCCAACTTTCTCTGCGATTTGTTTTTCGACTTCGTTAATATTTTCGCCAACAGTAGACATCCAGTTGGACTCGTAGGCGTCCTGAATATACTTAATCTCGTCACCATGCATAGTTGGCGTGGCGAGCCATACCTTGTTCTTGAATGGTTTGATGTCTGACATTATTTCGTCTCCTTTTGCGGCTTATATGTAGTTACAAGCTTGGCGGTTAGTTGTTTGATGGCTGGCGAGTTGCGCTCGGCGGCATCGATTAGATTATCTAGGTCTTCCTGGAAGGTATCCTTAATACGGATTGGACGGCCAATATGAATGAGCTTGTTTGGCGTCTCCTTGAGGCCTTCTTCTTCCATCAACATCTCTTCGTAGAGCTTTTCGCCTGGGCGAAGGCCAGTAATCTTGATCTGGATATCTTTGCCTGGTTCTAGGCCTTTGTAGCGAATGATTTTCTTTGCAAGGTCATAAATCTTTACCGGCTTGCCCATATCTAGGACGAAGATTTCGCCACCTTCGGCATATACGCCGGCCTGTAGGATGAGACTGACGGCTTCTGGGATAGTCATAAAGTAACGCGTGATGTCTTTGTGCGTAACGGTGACTGGGCCACCGTTTTCGATTTGCTTGAGGAAGAGCGGAATAACGGAGCCATTGCTGCCTAGGACGTTGCCGAAACGTACGGCGACGAAGCTGGTGGTGCTGAACTTGTCCCAGGTCTGGATGATCATTTCGCAAATGCGTTTGCTGGCGCCCATGATGTTTGTTGGGCGGACGGCTTTATCCGTACTGACTAATACGAACTTCTCTACGCCGTACATATTGGAGAGCTTTACGGTGTTTAGAGTGCCAAGACAGTTATTCTTGATGGCTTCGTTTGGCGAGACTTCCATAAGTGGCACGTGTTTGTGCGCCGCAGCATGGTAAACCTGGTCTGGAAGGAATTCTTCAAAGACTTTTTCTAGACGGGCGTAATCACGAACAGAACCGATGATGGTCTCTAGGTTGAGGTCTGGGTAGTTGCGATAGAGTTCTTGCTGGATGTCGTAGGCGTTGTTCTCGTAGATGTCAAAGATAATGAGAAGCTTTGGGTTAGCTGCAGCAATCTGACGGCATAGCTCCGAGCCGATGGAGCCACCACCGCCGGTAACAAGAATAGTCTTGCCGGTTAGGTTGTCGGTAATTTCTTGGTTGTTTACGACGATCTGGTCACGACCAAGGAAATCTTCGTACTTGATTGGGCGAATATATTCTGTGATGTTTTCGGTTTCTTGGTCGCTCTGGAGATAGAGTGCTGGAAGAATATTAATCTTGCAATCGGTCTTTTGGCATTCGGTAACAATCTTTGAGATTGTTTCCTTGCCGGCGGAAGGAATTGCGATAATGATTTCGTTGATGTGGTATTTGTATGCGTTGTACTCGATAGTCTGGCGATTGCCAACGATTGGAACACCGCGAATAACGCTTCCGATCTTGGCTTTGTCGTCGTCAATAATACAGGCGATGCGGGCGTCATATTGTTTGTCGCTGCGGGAGTATTCGTCAATAAGAAGCTTAGCTGCGTCGCCGCCGCCAATGATCATGATGATGCGACTTCCCTTTCTAGTCTGAAGGGTATGAAGAATATAGCGCAAAATGCGGTAAGAATAGCGAATTGCGCTGGCGGAGAGAATCATGAGGATGAGGTGAATAAAGAAGTATGTGCGTGGAACCTGAAGCTGCATGAGGGCTTTGAATGCGGTGCTGAGGAGCTCTACCCAAACGCAGCCCGTGATAATACTAAGGAGTTCGGAGATGGATGCATAACGCCAGACGCTCGTATATAGGTGGAAGCCGGAAAATATAACGACCATAAAAATAAAATCTACCGGCAAGCAGTGCGCGACGTTTGCTAGAAAATCGTATGGGATTTCGTGAAAGTCGAAGCGGAGCCAGAGCGATAGAAATGCAGTGATTATAAGGGCGCAAGTATCAAGAAATATCAAAAAAATGATACGCGGAACCTTCTTATTTACCAACTCCTTTGCTTTTGATTTCATATATTTTTTTAGTCTAGAAAAAACTAAAATTCTCGCAGTTTTAGTCTGAGCAAATTATACGACTTTTTGAGCAAAAACTCAAGGTTAAGCGTGTTCATATTAAATCATTGGCCATCGTGGCGAGATAGGTTAGCGGTCTAGCATAATTTCGGATTATATTGTATAATATATATAGTGCAAAATAACGGCACGGCACTTTTTTATCTGCAAATCTTTTCTCGTTGAGAAAAATTTATGAAATGGGGGTGAACACCATGAAGAAAAGATTTGAAATTGCTGTAGCATTTATCATGGTTGTCGTACTCTGCCTCGCCCTCACTGGTTGTGGGCAGAATACGAGCAAACCGGCAACGTCGAATAGCGGCGTAACTCGGCCCGATGTGGGCGGTGGCGAAAACCACGAAAATGACGCCACGGCTACCCAGGAACCGATCTCGCCTCCTGCAAGTATCGACAACAAGAACCCGAAGCAGGACGCCAACGGCATGTGGATTTTCGAGGTTCGCGGCCACGAGGTAAAGCTCCGTACGAACATCTGGGACTACATCGGCCGTGGCGAGACCAAGAACCTGTTCTGGAATCAGGTCTTGTCCAAGGATCTTGGCTACGAGGAGCCATACAATGCTGATGGCTTATATATGCGCAAAAATTCTGATGGAACTCTTGTGTATGTAGGCTTTCAGCATCATACGGAGGGCAGTTGCGATGTTATGGTTGGTACGGACAGAGGAACCGTTGCTTCCGTGAGATATGCCAACTTCGATGCGAGCCAGATGGAATACGTTACCGACACGATTAAATATCCGGTGAGCCTTGAGTTCTGTATCTTATGCACCTACGCACTGGAATACAACCAGGACCACCCGGGCGAGGATCCCTTCGCGGATATCCTGGCGGATTATCGTATGTCCGACTCCGGTTCGGCCTATCGGCTTGACTATCCCGTGAAATAACTGCAGCAAAAACGCCCCCGGGCTTCCCGAGGGCGTTATTTTTTGCCTTTTGTTATGCGGCGAAGTTTCTGATTCTTCTTTCGTCCGTCGCATCTTCGTGGAAGATAGCGGAAATGATGCCGCTATCCATATTCTTTTGATATACGTCTTCCATTGAGATGCGTTCTGGGGCTGGTTCTTCGTATAAGACTGGCGCATAGCCGTCTGGATGGTAATTTTGCGTGAACGCGATGGCCTCCATAATGTCTAGCGTAGCTATGACCTGGTCTTTGGTAAGGCCAGAGCGGCGTGCTAGGACTCCTTCGTAGGAATCGTCAATTGGATGCTCCTTGTAGTAGTCTTCCAGGAAGGCTGTGACGGAAGATTTTTCGACGACGCCCATGTTTTCGGCGAGACGTTGATCCTCGATGAAACGCTGATAGTATTTATTTTCGCTCCAGTCGCTGGTCTCAATTGAGGTGGTGCCATCGTCGCGCTCTGTTTCTTGCACGGCTACGGCGTTTCCTGTGACGCAGGATTCTCCCGATACGTAGCCGAAGTTCGCAATAACACGAGCTTCGTTATAGACGTCTACAAGGCTGCCTACGACTGGAATAGCACTAATGACGGTATCGCCGATAGTGGAGTGCGTAGTAAGGGTGCGGAAGTCGTTTGCGATGTTTTGGTCCGCAAGGCCGAATGGCGATTGGCGCTGGCCACAATATAGGATGTAGTGACCAAGGCGGCTATCGGGCTTAATAACAGGTGCTGCTGTATCTGTGGTAGATAGGTCAAAATTTCTACTATCAAGCTTGGATACCATGTATGTAACATCGGCTGGGTCCATGCCAGTAGTTCCGACATCCGTAATGATATATGGATTGCAGAATGCATCTGCAACGCCGCCGATATCTGCTATGTTGGAGCAGTTTGCATCGGTCGCGTCCGCTGCCTCCTGTGCGGTAATAGCCGCGCTGACGGCTGTTGCGCCAGGGGTAATTGACGAGACTGCCTTGGTTACGATATTGCCAAAGGCGCTTAGCTTATCTACTACGCCGCCTGCTTGAATATTCATCGGAATAGCAAATTTATTCATGAGGGTGCCCATAAATGTGTATTGTGACGTTATATCCATCGGGTTGCGCGTGGTGCGTTCGTATCGGGCGATATCTGCATTATATGCTTCACGTTCTGTAATGAACTTTGTTAGGCTTTCTTTGCTTGCTACAGAGCCACCGGCATATTGGTGATGCTGCCCCATGTATATATTGGCACCGGAGGCCAAGGCGTTGCCAAGGTCTTCGCCGAATACGTCTGTTGCGATTTTGCGCGTTAGGATATTAGCGAAGAAGGGTACGATGGCAGACACAACTACATTGATGACGATAGCTTTGGCGATTTCCTTTGCAAGAGACTTGCCTGCTTCGATGAAGGCGTCGACCAAACAGCCGATACCGAATGATGCAATGCAGCCAATGATTTCCACAAGCTGGACGACGCCTTGTACGGCAGCCGCACCGAGCTTTGCGAAGGTGCAAGCGCGATACGCTGTGACACCGCTGCCGATGGCCTTTGCGATACCATTGATACTGTTTTGAATATTAAAGGATTGTACGCTTGGGTCTTTGTAGTCTACGGCTTTATTGCCGTAAAGCGAGGAAATGCCAGAGGATTCCATTGCGGATCTATCCATGGTGACATCTTTGGTTGCAACTGCCGCGTCACTACCATCGCCGCCGCTGTGGTCGACTGTGTTTTCGACGTCCGTGAGCGTGTAGGTAGTTTTTGCGCGCATCGTGAGGGAGTTGCCAATTTCGCTGATTGGAGTGGTCTTGCTATCTTCCACTTGACCTTTTTGGATGCCTTCGAGGATTGATGATGAGACTTTGATGATTTGCACGGTCTGGTAAGCCATCACGATGAGATTAATGGCGCCAACGACATCTGCGGCCATACAAGCTAGGCCGGAAACCGCACCAGCTGCGCTAAGTAGCTTTGTGACTTTGCTATTGATGAACTTACTAGCTTTATTGCTAATTTCTTCGCGCGTAGAACCTTTGTCTATATCTAGACTATCGCTGCCGTCTTCTCCTGGTTTAAGCTCTGTTTCGCCGCTTTGCTCATTCTCCTCGGACTTATATTCGTTTGTTTCAGCAGAGCCCTTAATGCCGCCAGTATCCGATGCGTTGTCTTCTACGGTTGTCCGGAACTTCTGCATGTTTTCGTCCGATGCTCCACCTTCTAGATATGCAGCCCAGACGCCACGCTTGACTCCAAAGAAGTGCAGGAATTTGTCGGCGACTTTATCATACCAGGCGCTTACTGCCCCGCGCCAAGTTCTGGCGCCCGCGAAATATGCGTTATGGAATTCATCGTTGTTTTGGAAGTAATCGCCAATATATACGCGACCGTCGCCAGTCATGGATTCATCTGGCACGACGGTCATTTCGACACCATTGGATTGCTTGAATTTTAATACGCTTTGGCCGGTGGAGTCGTCTGTTTCTACGGTTATGCCGGCCTTGGCGAACTTTTTCTTTTGGCGCTCGCTAATTTTGAAATAGTCGTTATCATTGCCGGTAAAGACTTTGTACATCTTTGAGTGCTGATTTACGAAATCTTTTACATCGGAACTAAGACCAGTACGACTGGTTGGATTTGACTGGTATTTAATAAACATACTAGATCTTAGCCTAGAAGAGGCGCCGATGGAATCGAAATTGCCCTGGAATTGTGAGACGAGGCTAAATGGCATCGCCATCTGTCCCATGAAGGATAGCGCGCCATAGCCTGCGATGCCACTGCCGGCAATAATGGCTGGCATCATTTTCCTCATAATATTGTTAAAGGAGAATTTGCCTTTGCCTTTTTTGTCATCCTTTCTTCCCATAACATTGCTGCTAAAGCCGCCACGGTCGGTGGTTTTTGAAGCGATGTTGTTTTCGGACTGTCTGGCTCCGTTAAGCCCGCCAGTATTGGCGTCGGCTTTTTTCTCGTTTGCCATGCTCTGTTTTTCGCCGTCGCGAAGACTCTTGGCGCTAGCCTGACGACTGGTGTCGTGGTCGCCGAATTTCTCGTCTTGACCACCAGTTACGCGGTTTAGGATGCGTCCAGATATGCCGTTGTCGCTTTCGCGGCCACTGGTTTTGCGTACCTGCGGGATGCCGTTTAGGACCAAGTCTGGGGTCTCGCCGTTTTTTGCGCGGCGGTATCCGTCTTCCAGTCCATCGTTCTTATTAAATAGTCCCATTTTTATGGCCTCCTTCCTCCGCCTGGGCCACCTGGAGCTGGGCCAGGAGCTGGGCCTGGGCCGCCTGGAGCTGGTGGGGCTGGATGGTTACTTGCGGATCTTGGGTCTGCGTGGCCAGTGCCGCCTGGAGGCGTGCCCGTACCACCGCTAGTATTGCTTGGCGTATTCTTACGCATAGGCTTGATCTTGGAAGTTACATTTGTGTTCTGATATGCAGGAGAGGTATATGCATCGACGATAGCCGTGAGTTGTCTGCGCCTTTCGTCGCTAAGGCTGACGTTCTTGTCGTCAAGTGTAGCTTGTGCCATATTGGCGTAAGACTCGGCTTCCGACTGGCTCATCGTCGCATTTGCGAAGTCGTAAGAAATATTATAGGTGCCGTCACTGTTATACGAGACATTTGCGCCCATTGCTTGCGTCATGCGATCAAGCTCGCCATCGTCGAGTTCGGCCATGCGCTTGGTGCTGAGCTTGTCTAGCTTGACGCCGCTATAGGAATTCATCGCGCCAGCTTCTATGCTGCCGTTGCCAGTAGAGGCGTCCATGGCGTATTCATAGGTAGAGCGAGAGTTGGCTTTGTAATCGCCGGCGTATTTTCCGTTGATGAGGTTGGAACCATAGGTTTGCGATGCGGACTCTACGGCAGCCTTTTGCTTTTCGTCCATGGTGCCCGTCTGAGCTTGAACATTAGACATTGCGTTACGCACGGCTTCACGTCCTTTATCTCCCTTGCCGCTCAATACGTTCTGATATGCGATAATTTTTGCTTTATCATCCGTACGGATTGCGGTCTCGAGGCTATCCTGAAGGCCGTTAATATCGTTGATTTCGCTACTGTTACCGATATTAGCCTCAATAATGGCTGCATCTTGTGCTACTTTTGCGTCTTCGAAGCCGCTCTGTCCGGTCAAGGTATTTACGGTGTCGCGTTCTTTCTGGTCGTTGAGGTAACGTTGGCGTGCCGCTGCTAGGCGTTGGTCTTTCTGCGTACTAATACCTACGCCTGGGATATGCTTCACAATCTTGCCACGGCGCAGCTTACCTATAGTGCTGTCGCTATCGCGTAGGTGCTTGCTGCGCCAGCTTTCGTTGCCGAACATATTGACGCCAGCTGCTCTGCGGTTGTGCATTTCTGTACTTGCACGGCGGCGATCCTCTGCCCAGTTACTGCGGTTGAGACCACTTCTAGCGCGTCCAGTGAGTCTGCCTTGCATTGCTATGAGGCCACCTGCAACGGCTGCCATTGAACCTTGGATTGCTTTCGGAATCATAAAGATTGGGACGATGCTAATTGCGGCAGCAGAGAGTGCAATTGGTAACTCTATGCTACTTCCGCCGGTTGCTGCGATAATGATGCGCGCCACCATCTGGCCGCCATAAATCATGGCGCTACAGATTGGAAATGCCATGAGGACGCCCTTGAAAGTGTTAAACCATTTATCGAAAAGCTTCTTTGTGTTTGGCAACATGTAGCATGCGAAGGCTAATGGTGAGATTGCGACTAGGATAACTGCAAACGCTTTACGTACGGCTAGGAGCGCGAAACAGAATAGAATTGCGATTACGACCGAAAGTAATGCCATGAATACCGGAATGAGTACTGATGGACCAATTGCTAGGAGCGCGCCGACGGTTACGGCTGCTACGAGTGCAACCAAGATTACGGTTGCACTGGTGAGACCTTCTGGAATAGTGCCACCACTTACGCTGATTGATGATGGATCGTATGGTGCGATGTTTTCGAATAGCCCGCCTATGCCGAGGCCAATGATGTTTGCTACGTCTACACAGAGCTGGCAGATGATATACGACATATTGATCAAGATTGCGCCAACGATTAGCTTTGGCAAAATCTTCTTTATACCGTAGTTATCAATACCAATGCCAGTAAGTTGCGAGAAGATAACGAAGAGGAATAGTATGATAAAGAGAACGTTCGCAATGTCGCGGAATTGTTTCCAGGCCTCGAAGGTGCCACTAGATTGTTCGAACAATTGCGGCTCGAGCTTGAGGAATGGCACGATGTAATCTTCGTAAATAGATTGAATTGCGTCGGAGACTTGTTCGATGATTGGACAGAGAATCCAACCGAGTGAACCGGCGTTATCGTAACAGGACGGCTCTGCTTCTGGGAGTTCGCCTGGGTCTGGTACGTCTGGCGTATCAATTATGCCACTTTCTGGCGCCTCAATTACGCCAATGTATCCTTCTACGGCTGTTTTTGAAGCTGTGGTTGGGCCAGTGATACTATTAAACGATGTAACTAACGAATCGCACTTCATGGAGCTTCTGCTCCAAGGTGTCATATATACTTCTTTTACGCTACCTGCGGCATTGTAGTCGGAAGAGCCGCCGAGTTTTGTGCGGTATTCCTTTTTGTTGCTGCTACCAGATTCGTATGCTTTTGTGGTTTTAATATAGGACAAGCTTGTATTCCAAGTAGCATCATTTAGTTTGTCGATGTTCGGATCATCCGTTGCTACGCTAATGCCGCCACAGCCTGCACTAAATTTGCCGTCACCATTGAATAGATAGCGGCCATATAACGTATATTGTAGGTCGGAGTCGCCATTGAAGAATTCCTCAACGCTCTTGCCGCCAAGATATCGCTTTAAGATATTTTGTTTTAGCTGTGCCGCACCGCCGGATTGGTATTCTATGCCAGTCGATCCAGCTAGCTGAGTGTCCGTATGTGTATAGTAATGTCCCGCATTTCTATCGCTGTTTACAAATACGGCATCATAGTCATTTTTGCCGTCATATAAATCAAAGCCCTCATTGAGTGGATTGTCGTCATCTGTAGATTCTATCTCATTGTAATATTTCGTTACACCGTCATAGGCGACCCCGCCATAATATACGGGTACATACCTAATACTCTTACAAATTTTTGAGATATCAGAATTCCATGCATTCGATATAGCTGAATCTATCTCTGGGTTTACGTCCGATGGGCCACCCGAATGTTGATTTAGGTATCCAGATTCGTTGTGGCGCATTTTGATTGGAGTAGTACTTCTCTTATCGTCATATTCGCCCTGTTCGTTATAGACGTAACCTTGTGGCCAAGTGTATATTTTTACGTTGCCTGACCCGTCTCTAATAAAGTCCGTTGCTTCTGAATTGATGATAGCGTAGTTGCAGGAGAAATCAAATTCAGAAGACATCGCCGCAGCGTAGACTCCCTCGAGTATGCCGCCTGATTTGATTGCGGATTCCTGTATGTTTGATCCATATAGCTGTGATAGAGCATCTTTACAATTTACTGACCCCATCCAATCGTTTACGAGTACGCCGCCACTAGACTGCAGTGGATCGTATTTAAATATGTCCGAGATGCTTTTGCCATAAGTTAGACTTTCGTTAAAGTGGCTGTCGCTTGCGTAGTCTAGACATTCTGTAATTGCATAGACGTAGAGAAATTGCTTTAGACGTTCCTCGCCAGTTTTATCTAGGGTTGCGTATGCGTTCGCGAATGGCATAAAAATTGAGCCGATGATTGCCAGCGCGGCTATTAATAGCGATACTTTTTTATTTTTCATTGCCACCCCCATTCTTGATTGATTTTAGCTCGTATGAATAGTATATATCTCCTGATTTCGCGTAAGTGCTATATACTTCTAGGTTTTTAGTTTTGACCGTCGCGCAATCTATTCCTACATCAAACATGTTGCAGAGCTTTTGCTCGTCTTTGTTTACGTATATGCCAAAGAAGGCGCTATCTTCATATATTATTATGTTGCTAGTTTCATATTCTTTTAGGGCTTTTGCGCTTTTTAAGTCGTATAAAACAGTTTTTTCTTCGTTTTGTAATATGACTAGCTCTTTATCATTCGCTAAGCCATGTTTGTAGGAGGAGACAGAAATTGGAAAAACGTCGTTATATTCGCAACCGACAATTTCTTTTTTATCGGAATCTATAATTCCCATCTTCTCGTCGCAACTCTTTATGAAATATTTACCAGAGCGAGAAATACTAGTGTCTTCTGGGGCGTCTGGTCTTTTTGTGCTGGTCTTGGCTTTGCCGTCGCTGATGGTGATATATTTTTTGACCTCTTTTGTGGTCTTATCTTTCTCGATAAAAATGCCTTCAAAAAGTTTTGTCAGAAAATTAGTATTTGCAGTTTTATAGACTTCTTCTTTACTGTCTAGCTTTAGTATCTTTGTATTTTTACCGTATTCGTAGACGACGAGGTATTTATTGTCGTCATCGGCGCCGAAGGTTATGCCAAAGGAGCAACCGCTGTGTTCGCATTGGTAAAAGGTTTCTCCGGTAGTAACGTTAACGAGATATCCTGGATCGTTTATTTGCTGCCCGTCTTTTCGGTCTGGCACAACAAATGCGTATCCGTACCCAACGTAAGATGAAGTTGTTTTGTCCGGATTAATCTTTTCGATTGCGCCATTGTATACGTTAGTACCGACGGTCCATACGTTTTCGTCGATATGATACGAAATTTCATCTGTATATTTTGCGGTAACTTTTTCTTCACCCTTTCTGTTGATGATAGCTTTCTTTTCGGAATAGGTTACGCTGGCATAGTTACCATAGAATTGCCCAGCTTCTTCGTATTTTGCGTCTAGCACCCACTCGCCGTTTTGCGGATTGATGTAGCCGTATCCGCCCTCTCCTTTTGCTGGGATTGGCGCGTTTTTGTCAAAGATAGCTTTGGTGTCCATTTCGCCAGCTTGTTTGTTGTCTTCGAAGTTATTGATGTTCTGGTTTTTAGTAAGTGAGATTATTAGAATAATGGCTGCAACAACTGCAATTATCGCACCTGCTGCAATAATAATCATCATGAGAGGTGATTTTTTCTTAGTTTCGGAGGTTTGTGGCTGCATATTTGCCGCCATGGCGTCATTGAAGAATTGGGGTGTACCGCTGGATATTGGCGCAGTTGGCCTATCAAAATTATCGTTACTATTTTCGTTCATAAATATAACACCTCTAGGAAGCCTCCCATTTTTCCTTTATGCTTTTTATTATATCAAAACATAAGCACGAAATATATATATTTATATAAAAAATACCCCCTCTAAGGAGGGGTATTTTTTGAATGCTCTATGGTGCTGGGAGTAGGAGTCGAACCTACGAAGGCCGAAGCCGGCAGATTTACAGTCTGATGCGTTTGACCACTTCGCTATCCCAGCGACCTGTGAATATATTATCATCTTTTGGCGGGCAAGGCAAGGATTAGAAGCAAGAAAAATCCCCGGCAGCGGTGCCGGGGCGGTGGGATTATCTTTCGGAGATAAGCATAGCCAGTGTATTCTTCATTTCGTCCTGTATGGTCGGATTGAGGCGCTTCTCCAGGATTAGCTCGAACATTTTGATACGTGCCTCGATATACTCTTGACGATGCTCGTCGGCAATCTTCAGGATAAAACGCTCTACGCTTTCGCAGTGGTGCGTGCCTTCCTGAATGTCCTCCTGCATTATCTCGCTTACGATGTCCTCGTAGAGGTGACCAACGCAGATCATCTCGTGCAGAGTTGCAAGTTCGACATACCAGTTGGGGGCGTCTTTGTCCACGGTAGCGCAGTTGCGGTGCTTGTCGTACTGCATAAGCCAGGTCGGGTCTTTGATGCCTAGCTGCTCCATGACAATGGAACCCTTCCAGTCCTTTATTCTGTAACGGATTGCTACTTCGTAAGAAATCCCATTAAAAATAATGTGCATTCTTTTTTCTACCATGTTGCTTCCTCCTTTGCATGTGTCGATGGTAGATATGTGTTCTGAACGCTAATATTTTAACATTATTGTGGTGTTTTGTCAATAATGCTTAGTGGTTGAGGATTTGCCAGAGAGCGCTGCCTTCGGTGTAATCTGCGACGCAGCGATAGTCTATGGACTGCTCGTTGGCCAGTCTATGTTGTGTCGGATCATTGCCTGGTTGATGGACGAATATCGCAGAGCCGCCATGCTCGTGGATGTATTTCATGGCTGGAACGTCTGTGTCGCCATCGCCAATATAGTAAACATTTTCGCATTCGTCTTCATTGAGGCCGTGCTTGTTGAGGATGTCCTTAATTGCTGAGATTTTGTCTGCGTCGGTCATGATTTTGCCTGAACCGGTAATTCTTCCCTCTGTGTCTTTCTTCGTGCTGGTGCCGTAGATGCCTCTAATATCTTGCGCAATGTCTAGGCTTTGTAGAAAGTCGATGTAGCCGCTGCTAATGATGTAGTTGTCTGCTTCGGAGTATCTGAGGAAGCTCTCTAGGCCGGGATTAAACTGAATGTATTTCTTGCCGAGCGTGAACTCTTCTAGGGTTAAGGCTCGGTTGTTGGTCTTTAGAATGTTATCAAAGAAGCCGAAGAAGCCAAGATAATCGTCGCCCTCGTGGGTGCGTTTATATTCCGTTCTGGCAGACCTTCGATACTTCGTCCTCGGAAAAACATGGAGCCTAGCAAAAGTCATGTAGCCGTAAATATCTTCGATGGAGCCGCAAAATGTCATGGAGCTAGCAAATATCTTCGATATTTGCTCTCCATTCTCGGAAAAGCACAAAAAAGAGCAAGCTCTTTTTGCTCGCTTCTTCTCTCGAATGGAGCCGCAAATCAGACTTGAACTGATGACCTGCCGCTTACAAGGCGGCTGCTCTACCAACTGAGCTATTGCGGCATCTTTGCAATGGATATATTTTAAATGATTTTGCGTTTTTTGGCAATCTTCTTTGCCTGGGTAGGAACGTTTCCGGAAGTGATTGGGGCTTTGCGTGCGGTCTTTGCGGCGGATTTGGCGGCTACGCGCTGAGTTTTTGCATTGGCGCGAGCGGTTGCGCGTTCTGCTTTTGCGGTAGCGCGCTGTTGCTTTGCGGCAGTCTTGGCGGCGGCACGATTTGCGCGTGCAGTGGTGCGATCTGCCTTAGAGCCAAAGCGGATTGCGCGCGTGCGCTTGGTCTTGTCGGCCTTTTCGGACTCTTCTTTGGCTAGCTTCATTGCTTGGAGTTCCTCGATACGCTTTTTCGTGATTTCCATATTTACGACGTCTTCGTTGTTTTCGTAGAGTTCTAATAGATGGCGCAAAACAACTGTGCTTGGGCTAAGGCTGTATGCGGTTTCTAGTGCATCAATGGCCTTGTTGCGCTCGCCGAGTTTTTCAAGGGCCTTTGCGTAGGCAATATAACGAGCTGGCTGATCGCCCTCGATTTCGATAGCTTGGCTAAATGCCATCGCAGCTTTTTCGAACTTGCCAGTTTCGTAGTAAATAAGACCAACGTTATGAAGGCTAGATGCATTATTATCTAGCGACTGTGCAATCTCAAAACATTCGATAGCTTCTTTATAGTGTTTTTCTTTTGCATATAGAATACCAAGGCGGTTGTATGCCGCAGCGTTCTTTTCGTCGAACTTTAGAATTGTGAGGAGGGCCTTTTCTGCTTTGAGTGGTTTACGCTCGCGCATGGCGGACTGAGCAAGACTCCAAAGCTTCTTTAGCTGCGGGTCTTTTTTGATATTGTCGATGTCATCTTCTTCTGGTTCGGTGCGGTAATTTGGAATGAAAAATACAGTAAAAATTACCAATACTAAAATGAGAACTGCAGAAAGCATAAATACATTATAACATATTAGCCACGAGCTGTAGTTTGATGTGGCCGTTGGCGCTAAGCGCCTCTTGAGTTTTAAGGAGATTATCTAGCTTGTTTAGGAATTGCGCATTGCCCGTGACGAAGTAGGATTTGTACATGAGTTGGATTGCGGCGTCAACAACGCGTTGCGCTTTCTCGCGCGAGTCGTCTTTGGTTTTTGTGATGTCTGCGGCAATTTTTGGTAGTTGTTGCGGCGTGGCGGCGATGTATTTTTTTGCGAGCGTAATAGTATCCGCGTCAAATTCTGGTGCATCGCTGATTTTTGCGGTGCTTTTGATGTAATAATTATGCGCGCGAGATTTTACAGTTGGCAGAATGTTGCTAGAATTTCGCACGAGAAATACGAAGTGAATATTGTCGCCGGGTTCTTCTAGGGTCTTGAGGAAAGTATTTGCCGCAGCAAGATTCATAACTTCGGCGTTTTCGATTACGATTGTAAAGTCTGATTGCTGTTTGCTTTGTGTGAGTTTTGCGATTTGATCGATATCTTCCTTCGCGTAGATGCCTTTTTCGTTCGGCTTGGCGTGGTAACATTTTGGTAGAATTTCAGAAAAATCTCCATCCGGGATATCAAAAATTGCAAAGCCGGCCTTATTGGCGACCTGCGGGATATTATCGATGGAATTTAATTGCATAATTCTATTTTAGCGCATCTCTGAATTGCTCAGGAAGTTCTGCCTTGAAAGTCATACGCTGATTATTCTCGCCAGGTTTGCCTGGGATGGTGATTTCTAGTGATGCTGCGTGTAGATACATGCGGTCAGCCTTCGGGCCGTTTGGATTATAGACGGGATCGCCAAGAATTGGGCATTTGATAAAGTTCATATGAATTCTTAGCTGATGTGTGCGGCCGGTGCGCGGTTTTAACTCTACTAGGCTGTACTTCTTGCCATTTTTTTCGACGGTTTCTATGGTCTGATATTCCGTAATGGCCTCGCGCCCGTTTTTGTCTGGCATAAAGGTAGTCGGCTTCTTTAGATTGCGCGCAAGTGGGATATTAATAATTGCGTGCGCCTGAGCTGGTTCGCCGCAGACTATCGCATAATAAGTCTTATGGGTCTTGCGTTGCTGGAACTGCTTTTGGAGCATGCCCTTGGCAGCAAAATTTTTAGCTACGATAATAACTCCGCTAGTGTCGCGATCTAGGCGATGAACAATTTCGCCCCAATTTTCGATGGCTGGCTCGGTGCTAAAATCGCCTTTACAGATGCTGAGCATACCCTGAGGCTTATTGAATACGATAACGTTTTCGTCTTCGTAGATGACTGGTGGCTTTTCGCCCTGCTCTTGTTCTGGCACATTTAGGACAACTTCCATTCCGTCTTCGATTGGTGTATTTGGCTTATCGGTAACTACGCCGTCTACGGTGACGTAGCCAGCCTTGATGAATTTCTGAATTGTTGCACGGCTATAACGTGGGTTATTGTTTAGCACGATCACGTCTAGGCGGGTGGTTTCTGGCTTTTCGACGGAATTTGCGTCATCAAAAGGAATATCCCCGTTGATTTTGCGCGATAACTCTGGTTTGCTGAACTTTTTAGCCATATTGCTATTTTACCAGATTATGTTATATTTGTGAAATTTTACTTCTTCTTTTTTGCTTTGTTGTCTTTGCGCGTGTCGGCATTCAACTTTCGTAAGCGTTGCAGGGCGTCTTCGTAGCGTGTAGAGATAAAGTGTGGGAATGATTCAATTGTACGGCGCTGCTGGAAGCTAAGAACGTTCTCGAAGTGTTTGCGGCGACCCTCAATGCGCATTTCAAAGGTGCGACGACTACGGCGAATAAATTCGAGTGCGTGTAGATAATGGCGGTCGATAGCCTTTTGGTATTCTTTCAGGACCTTATTGAAGCGGACGAGGCCAGCGTTTGTGATATAGAGATCTGCAATAAAGCCAATCGATATTGCGATTGTAATGATAATGCGCCAGATTTCTGGGACCGCAAAAGTTACGCCGGAAACAAACTGGTGCACCCATGGCATGAGCACGGCAAAAGCGCCGAATACTACAAATCCCGCTAGGCAAATGCGGCCACGAATATTGAACTTACGCGGGGTGTAGTCCCACCAGCGTGCATGGAATAGTTTTTCTAGTGCGAATGACGTGATATATTCCAAAACGCATGCGGCTGTGCCGCCGGCTAGGAAGCGCAAAAAGATATTATCTATGCCGTTGGTGGCCAGGATGAACAAGATTGCGCCAGAGCCGTAAATTGGGCAGTATGGGCCGTTTAGGAAACCGCGGTTGACGAATTTCTTCTGATTGATAGTATAGAGCATACTCTCATAAAACCAACCGAAGAAGCTATAGAAGTAGAACCAAAGTAGAATATCCCAAAAGCTCATACCTACGCCTCTCCTTTGATTTCGTCTAGCACCATATAATAATACGGCTTGCCGAAGGTTTCACGCAGACTACAAACTTTGTCTGCAAGAATGAGGATATATGCTTCGCGATGAAGCGGCAAAGCGAGATTTAATGGCCACATGTGCTTTTTGATCATCTCTGCCATGAGTGGCGTGACGGAAAAATCTTCTGCAGCATTGGCGGCAGCAATACTGGCATGCTTAAAACCATGACCATGGCCACGTTCTGGATCGAAAATATGCCAGTCATATAGGAAGTAATCGTGAAGTAATGCTCCGCGTACGAGGTCGTAGTGGTCGAACTTTTTGAGATGTAGAACCTTTGTGATTTTTAAGCATACGCAAGCAACGCTGATAGTGTGATCTTGAACAGAAGTGTCGCCATGCTGAATATATTTGGCACAACTTTTATGACCTTCCGAGTCGATAACGTCGGCACCATATTTAATTACGTCGTCAGCAATTGCTTTGACGCGACGTTGCTTGCGTTTTGTCATTTTATTTGCGGAGTCCCACGTACTTTTGAACTTTGTGAAGTTTTGCGTCTGCTACTTCGTTGGCATATTTTTCGCCGTCGGCAAGAATTGCTTCTACGTCTTCGTCGGAGATGCTTGCAACTTTTTCTTGGAAGTCTGCAAGGAAGTGCTCTACGCTATCGGCGACTTTATGCTTGAGGTCGCCATAGCTGGTCTGACCGGCCCAGTCGGAAATGACATCCTGGAGCTCGCGATGGGCGAGTAGGCTTTCGATTTGAAGTAGGTTGCTGATGCCTGGTTGGTTAATCATGTCAAAACGAATGACGCCTTCGGAGTCGGTCGTGGCGGACATAATTTTCTTTGCGGCATGCTTTGGGTCATCGTTGAGACTGATTTTGCTGCGTTCATTCTCGCTGGATTTGCTCATCTTCTTGGTTGGGTCTACGAGGCTGCGGATACGAAGGCCCTTTTCGAGATGCATAAACTTGACTTGCTCCGCCTCGGAGGCTGGAATGGTGAAGATTTCGGCATCAAACTTGTTATTGATGCGGATTGCGATATTGCGAGCGAGTTCTAGATGCTGGAACTGATCTTCGCCGAGCGGGATGTATTTTGCGTCGTATAACAAAATATCTGCGGCCATGAGGACTGGGTAGTTGAAAAGGCCGACTGTGACGGCATCTGGATGCTCGCTGCCCTTTTCTTTGAACTGAGTCATGCGGCTAGCTTCGCCAAATGGCGTGAAGCAGTCAAGAATCCATGCAAGTTCTGCGTGTGCTGGTACATGACTTTGGCGATAGATGTGGACGTTTGGGTGGTTAACGTCGAGACCAGCGGCGATGTAGTATTTTACGCCCTTAATGACCTGATCGTATAGTTTTTTGTGGTCGATTGGTGTCGTAAAAGAATGTAAATCTGGCACGAAGAAGTTTACTTGGCTATCTTCGGCGTGTTCGTGTGCGAGGTTAATCATTGGCAGATATGCACCAAGAAAATTCCCTAAGGTAGGTTCCTCGTTTGCGCGAACGCCGGTTAGTATTGTTTGCATTAAGTGTTTTCCTTGTTTAAGATTATTATTTTTCAGCAAAAATATATCGTAGTAGGCTTAACGCCAGTAAGGAATGAATGCAGAAAAATAAATCATGGTCATATTATACCACATCCGCTTTCGGGAACGAACTGTGCTATAGTCCACTAGCTAATATGAGCCATCTACGCAGGTAGCTGCGCCACCCTCTAATCTAATGCGGATTGCGTAGAGCCTTGTGCCGCTATGGATGTTCTTGCCAAGGACGCTCGAGATATCGTCATTAAAGCCGCCATCATCGGTGCAAATTGCGGTGTCATCAAACTGAATATCGCCAACTTCCATTTTTGCCCAGTTATCGTCGTCGCCGTAGCCGCCGGAGCCATGAACCTCGTGGTCGTATTCGCCACGGTCCTCCTCTGTTTTATTGATGCAGTCGACGACTTTGGTTGAACCCCAAAGTGCGACTTTGTATGGTTCGCCAGTTGATGGATCTACGAGGTCTGGAAGGTAGCGTTTGTAGAAAGTGCAGAAGCCTTTTGAGCTGTTATAGCGGCTCGAATATGAATCGGTTACCGTAACGCTATTATGTAGGTGCCAGCGTTCGAAAGCAGCTTTAATTATCGCGACGTCGTTCTTGCGCTCGGTATTGCGCTGTGCGCGCTGCAGTGCTGGTAGACCAATAAATACCATGATAAAGATAAGGCCGGCGATTGCCAAAACCAATACAACCTCGATGATAGTGAAGCCTTTTTTATCTTTGTTCTTTTTGAATACAAAGAACTTGCTAAGTACGTAATTCGCTACTGTTACGACGACTTGCGAGACTATAGTCCATACAACTACCCATTGATCAGAATCGAGACCTAGGGCCGTAACGAAGAACCACATGATGAACATGTCCATAAGAAGCGTCATAATGCGGGACGAAACAAATAGCCCGAACTCTTTTACGAGCTTCTTTGTTTTACTTTCAAAGACATACTTGCGGTTTGCCCAATATGCGAATATTACGGCGCCAACCCATGATGCGATTACTGCGATTTGTAATTGTACGGCGTTGCTAGCGTCAAGAATCGTGAACAGTAATATGTATTTGATTGCTAGTGATACGACGGTCGTAAGCCCGCCCACAATGAGGTAGTTAGCGATCTCCTTGTGTTGTCTGTATAAGCTTAAGAGTTTTGACTTCATTGTTTTAATTATACCACTGTGTTATAATTCTGATATCCCAAATTGTGGGGCACTAGCTCATTTGGTAGAGCGCTTCCATGGCATGGAAGAGGTGAGGAGTTCGAATCTCCTGTGCTCCACCATTTTTTTGTGCCCTTAATACCTTGGCGGTAATTCGCGCTGGTATGTAGTAGTTGCCTGCGAGAAGCGCTGTGCTTGGTTATATGCCCACAAGTATGATTCTGGACCGAGGAAGAAGATTTCTGATGGCATAGCGTTGTTGCTCCAGTTGTCGCCGCCGCCCGTTCTAAATAGGTTCAGCTTTTGCGTGACGACTGGGCCAGTTATCGTGAGTTGCTTGCCGCAGTTTGCTGCATTGATTGTGTTCCTGTCTAGCTTGTTTCCATTCTTATTGATGGCGTTATAGCCAGAACGTGGATCGCATGTATAGATTTCGTTGGCGATTAGCCAGCTATCGATGCGAGAAACGTTTTCCTTGATTACGATCTTGTCTGCTATGACAATCATCTGAGGTATTTCAGATATCGTATTGTATTGCTGTTTATAGCAACCAGTCCCCGTTACATTACCAGCACGGTCGTCGTTGTGGATGTTGCCATAAACCATGTTAGTGCCAATGATTATTGTGTGGTCAGCTTCAATAACGGCAGTGCGGCTATTCTCTGTGTCGCCCTTGACCATGCAGTATTCTACACCATCATCAATATAAGCAAGATCTGCAGTGGCATGTGTATATTTAGCGCCGTTCTGCAAGCAGATGAACTTGCTGTTTGAATCGGAATAGCTTGGCGCATATGTGTTGTCGCTTGGATTGTGGACGCACGCACCGCCGACACCAATCTTTGCGGAGTTTGTCTTTGCGGCATTGTTGTTTGAGTCTGTATAGCGTGTGCGGATTTGGTCTGCCAGGTTCTTTGGATAACTAGAGGCTGATGTATTGATTGGCACTTGGCCTAGTTTGCTGTCGTCACATTCTGCGTTGGCAAATGTCATGCTGGAGAAATAACAGGTGCGCGTAACGCCGCTTACTTTGCCGCCACCCCATAATGATGCGCCGGATGCGAAGCCTTTGATTTCGCCTTTATTTTCATCTTTTGTGGTTCCGGATACGAGACCGTATTCCGACCATGAGCCAAATAGGGCTTTGTTGTCATCGCGGTCAATGCTACGTTTGGTCGTGACGCCGACTATGCCAGCTGGAGCGTATATATCTGAACCTAGTGTTGCTAGCGATGGGCGTTTAACTACTGAGAAGCAGCTTAGCTTGGAAAGATGCCAGCGTGAGCCGCTATCTTTAAGTGCCTCTGATTGGTTGTCTGAGTCGCCGATATTCATGCTTTCACTTATGATACCGTGGCTATCGGATGGCCATATAGCTGCTACGAGACAAATCTTTGTGCCTACTGGGAAGTTGCTACCGTCGTCTTTGACTTTTATTTCTGTATTAGAGCCGGATATATCATGCGTAGTGTTGTCGCCAGGATAGTATGATGTGCCGGTATTGTAACCACTAATGATGCTACAGTTTACGTTTCTATCGCTGTTGTTGCAACGCGATAGCCCGCCCAAGAACGTGTTTTGGTCACCGCTATTATCCATGATTCCATATTCTTGGCTCTGGATTTCGTCTCGATAGGTAGTTGCACCCAATGTTGAGTTTGGTGATACTGTAATTTGTACTAAGCGATATTTTGTTGGTTTTGAGTAGGTGGTATATGCCGTTGTTCCATTCACTGGGTTGTTTTGGCGCTTTCCAATCTTTAATGATACTTTCGCCTTAATTGTCTGGCCAAGTACGATGTTTCCACCAGATGCACCAGTATTAACTTCTGTGACATAGTTGTATGGAACATTCACGCGCCCAGTGACGGTGGCCGTTTTGTCGCCCTTGTGACCTTCGACGGCGGCTCCGTTTTCATACCAGATATCTGTCCAGGATGCTGTCTGCGTGAATGATTTGCCGACGTCGGATGTGTCGCCTACTTTTGCGGAATTACAGTTAGATTTAAGCGTATCAAAGCTTGGATCGTTTGGACGAATGCCAGGAACTGTGTAGTAATCATCTATGCCACTGCCGTTACATTTATATAAATCATCGGCGTTGTTGCTTGGCGAATTTGTTGTGTATTCATACTTGTGACTTTCTGGTGTGCCGTTTGGGAATGGACCTTCGCCTGGGGTACTGCTGGATGTCCCTACGACCTTGTTCGTAGCTGTATACGGGCTGGCACT
Source organism: Candidatus Saccharimonadota bacterium (assembly GCA_017541245.1). Taxonomy (GTDB): domain Bacteria; phylum Patescibacteriota; class Saccharimonadia; order Saccharimonadales; family Saccharimonadaceae; genus UBA2834. The sequence continues at coordinate 90,309 of JAFXZL010000006.1, read as the reverse complement.
GAGTGTTTTGCCGAATAAGTAGCCGGCTTTGTTTGCGTCTATGGAATACGTCGTTATATATTTATCCGCGAATTGACTCGCCAGCTCACCCGCAGCGCACATCGTGTATTTATAACGTACACTATCGCCAGGCTTTGCCCATACGACGAGCTCATTTTTGGCCGACTCGTCTAGGCGCCCAGAATCACCCTTTAGAGTTGAGTTCTTATACATTTGCATAGTTAGATAGTTGCGCGCAGTTTTGATACCATACGCTACACCTTGGCAGCTTACTTTCTTCTTGGTTAGAGTGATACAGTATTCGCCAACACTGCCTTCGTGCTCGTCCGAGCCCCAGATTCTGTCTTCGAAATAGAGCTTTTGGCATAGTTTGATAGTCTGTTCTGGATAGATTTTAGTAGTAAATGAGTCTGTCTTGGAGAAATGCTCGCCGGCGGCTAAATCGCCAGAGTTCGTCTTGGCTATTGCCGTACCGTGGTCGTCGCTAAACCTGTAGCCGCTTGTACTCCCTAATTCTGTCTTTATATATGTCTTTTTCTTATTCGGTGAACCATGAGCGTCGCTGCTAGAGCGCGTTACGGTGTGGATAAAACGTACTGGTACGTCGGTAGGTACGTTCTCTCCATCAATGTCTATACTGTCGCCGTTATGATATTCTGTCCATGTTCCGTTAATCTTTACCTCAATTTTTATTGTGCCCGTAAATGTAGTCTTGTATGGACGTATCTTTACGCAGCCGCGTTTCGAGCTCATGCTGTCCCACTCCGCACGATCGGCGCGTACTCTTGGATAATAATAGAGTGTTTGGCAGTATGTGGATATATTCGCGGCGGTATCCGTCCTGGCCGCATCGACGCTAACGTTCGTAGCGTTACTGTTGTATTGCGTATGCCAACTATCGTGCGTACCAGAATCTTGCCAGTTGTAGGTGCCATTCCAAACTTGGTTGAACGCTGTCGGTGTGTTGTCTCTCCAGGTCGAATACCAAGTTTTTGTGGTTGATCCGCCAGTACGCTTCAATTGGTGCTTGAAGCGTAGATTTGCGGTGTTTGCATCGACCCAGACGACATCTGCGCCGCTAGGTTCCTTATTGGCGGTTCTATCTGTGTCGTTGACTCTTGGTACGACTCTTGCGTCAAATGTCGCCCAACTTAGAAGCTTGAGGGATATTTCTTGGTTCATGCTGCTACAGTTTGTATTGTCCGTATCGGATTCGTGACAGCGCCTAATGTTTACTGTTCTCTTGTAGACTTCGTAATTACCCTCTGTAGTTTTGGTAACGCCGCTACCACTAATAAACTTGGCGATATTAATAGTGGTCGCGACGGATTTTGGTGATCCCCATGTGCCTCTGTTGAGGTAGATGGTTCCGTTTTTATCGTCAATGGAGTCGTTATCATTACTGGCTTGGATTCTCTTTGTGCCTGCTGTGCCGGTCGTACACATACCCCAATATGCAGCATTGACTGTTGTTGTTCCGGCAGAAATATTTGCGGTAATTGTTACCGACTTACTATCGTTGGATGGGCCGAGCCATAATGTACAATATTGCGAACTTTTGTAGCCGCTTGCATCATAAGTTCCGCCTGTACAAGCCCATTGAACCGAATCGATATGTCCGCGCCCACCTGATTCGTCTATACATGATTGATAATTCCAATGCGCAAAGGCGCTATCGCCAACAAAAGCGCAGCAGATAACAGCAACAATGCTTGCTGCTAAAATCATTGGTAATTTGGTATTTTTCATCCTCTACCCCCTTCGTCTACAATACAGCCGCCACGTTCTCGGCATTTTTCTTGGTATTCGTTAAATAGATCGTTTTCGTTGTAGTATGCGGCCCAGTTCATGACATTCATTGATGAATCTACGCTCTTTTGCAAATCGTCTAGCTCGATAATGTCTTTTAGGATTTGTTCCTTATTGTTTACTAGGCCGTCGCCTTCCCTGAGTTCAGCTATTTCATTATTTATGGCGTCAATTTTTGCTTGATATTCCTGTTCTTCTTTTTTCTGCTCGTAATCTACGTATTGCGTACTAGCAAAGAATATCACCCCGCCAATAGTGAGTAGAATTAGAAAAATTGTGACGAATTTGTGCCACTTACCAAAGAAGAAGTATTTAATCTTTTCCGCTGTCTTTTCGCGCTTTTCGCGCTTTTCGCGACGATGCTCTAATCGATCCAAGTACTGGTCTTTTTTCTTGCGCTCTTTGTCGACACGTTTTTGCTTCGCTTCTTCTTCAGCCTTGATTTCTTTCATGACGCGCTCTGCGCGTTTTTGAGCCTTGGCGTCTTCCTCGGCCTCAATTTTGGCCTTTTTTTCAGCCTCTTTTTTGCGTTGCTCTGCGCCCTCTACATTAACAAAATACTCAGCCTTGCCTTTTTTGCTAATGTCGGAGGCCTTATAAGAAATGTCTTTTTCGTCAATTGGAATACCGTCAATATCAACAGTCTCTGCCTTCTTGCGAGCTTCTTCTTCGGCATTAATAGCCTGCTGCTCCTCTTCTTCGGCGGTTGTAATATTTGGAGAAGCAAAATTAGGATTTTCTTTCACCTCACCCGGTGCGTTTTTAGCGCTCATGTCTATATTTTAGCATAAACAAAATGGATGATATAATAAAAATATGACAAAAAAGTCTAACTTTTTTAAACGTCTTCGGTTTTTGTAGTTAGTCTTATTACGTGTTTAGTCATATATAATAATGCGTTTGCGGAGTGTGCCGGGACTAAGACTGTCTTGATTAACTGTGATGTTGGCGGTGATGGAGGCATTTTCTATATTATACGTATCGTAATGGAGACTCTACTTGCTGGTGTCGGTATTCTTAGCACTATTTCTTTTGTCTGGGCTGGCTTTACTTATCTTACTGCTGGTAGTGATGATTCTAAAGTTTCAGACGCTAAAACACGCATTCTAAATACTACAGGTGGCGTTATCCTTGCGGGTCTGATGTTCGTCGTAGTTGAGCTATTATTGCCTGGCGGTTATATGCGCGATGTTAATGTAGAAAAAGTTACATTAAGCTTTGAGGGGTCGGTCGAGGTCGGCCAGAGCGCTAAGACGCACGTAACGATTGAACCTGTTAATGCTAATGATCTTACTTATTCGCTAACATCGGATGATAAAAGTATTGTTCAAGTAACGAATAGTAATATTAAATGTATCAAAGAAGACAAAGCCCTAATTAAGGTGACGTCGGCGAATGGTAAGTTTGATACGGAGGAATTAACCTGTAAACCAAAGACGGAGTTTGAGCGAATCGAAACACCTGAGCGCAGTGGGCAGGTTTATGGTACCGGAAGTGGCACGGCCTACGATCCTGAAAAAATGAAGGAACTTATTGAGATATACAACAATACGCCGGATATTTCTTGGGAAAAATTGAAGAAATATGCCTACGACAAATACGGTATCACCGAAGACAACTTTATTGGCGTGGTGGCCTGGGCTCGTATTGAAAATTATGAGCAGAACGATGAAGGCGATGGCGTTCGTACTTATATGTCATATCTATGCAATAGTGTGGGTATCAATAACGCGATAGCCTATGAAAAAAATAATGATCACGACGGCTGGATTAGAGAGATGGAAGGATGGGGGAACGATTATGTAGACTCTCATTATTATGGTTCGAGCGGTTATTACAAATCTAATCTAAGGATGGTAAAAGTTGCCCTCGACAATCTTTACCCCGATATAGTTTCTTGTTCAGGCGAGCCTGTTCCTAATGGAAAGAAATTGGTCTTCAAAGGCACTAATCAGCGCAATCAAACGATTCTTATTTGGTAATTCTGTTATCATATAGACATGAAATATATTGAACCGCGCAAAACCAATTTGCTTTTATGGCTATCTCTTTTAATCTTTACGCTTGAGGCGGCTGGGATTGTTGGTTATTATTGGCTTTCTGGCGGTTATTTTGGCGATTCTAGCCTTACTATAAGTCGTTTTGTCGGTCTTGATACCTGGAGTTCGCTTGTATTTGCGGGCTGCAATACGATTATTGTGATTTTGATGCTTTACTATATGACGACTAATGCGCGTGTAAAGAATTTCGCCTGGCGCTTTTTAATGATGGCTTATATTGCATCTTTTGTGGCACTTTCTATCTTCCCTCACTCCGTTAATGGCGGTACGGTTGCCGAAATCCATCAGTTTTTCTCGGCCGCAATGTTCTTATTGATGTTTCTTCTTGGTATTACATCGCTGATTATCGCCAAGAACAAAGCCTCCACGATTATCGGGACTTTATTTACGACGTTTTCGATTTTTTTCATAGTTTGCTATATTATTCGTCCAGATTTCTTCATGCAAAATATACTCTGGTTTGAAACAGAGTATATTTATGCTTTCTTTGCTGCGATTATTAGTTCAAACAACAAGTCGGTTAGCGACTAATCGTCGATTTCGGAAACTTCTTTATCTGCAGTTTCTTCTTGTACTAGAGTCTTGATCGTCGTTTCGCCGTCTTGGAAGTACAAACCAAGAATGTAGTTGTTTTCAAAGCTAATATTGCCTAAGTCGCCATGAGATAGAATGCGTGCGAGGCCAATCTTGGCGTTTTGGACTTTCTTGTTCTTAAGGTATTCTTGAAGATCTTTTAGATACTTGCCAGCATCAGAAATCTTGTAGTCACTCTTAATCATGATTACGCCGTCGCTCTCGAAGCTGGTGACGTCGTAAATGCGACTCTTATTATCAAAGTCTTCGATGCCCAACATCTTTAGCGTGCGCGCCTTGATAACTTCGGCTAGGTCTATGATATCGTTTAGGTCGTTATCTAGTAGGTCAGAATCATCCTCTACGGTGATGGTATTCTTTGCTAGCTTGACGCTGGAGTAGATGACGCCCTTCTTTGTTGTGACGATGAATTCGTCTGCAGACTTTTTGATGTCGTCTTTTGAGATATCAAGTCCTTTTGTCTTCTTGTAATAGTTTATTAGATACTCTATAGCATCGCTGTCGCTTAGCTCGTAGTTGCAGCCGCCAGTTTGCTCAATTGTTAGTTCGCCATTGTAGTTTGTGATGCGGTTTTCGCCGTCGCATAGACAAAGTGTAACCTTGTCGCCAATGCGTGTTGCGAATGAGTTGCTTTTATACTCTAGGCCGTACGGACTTGTTTCAAGTCCATCTTGCATACTCTGCAAATCGCGCAAGAAGTAGATTATTTTCTCGTCATCTCGGGACTTCACCTTTTCGATAAGAGAAGTTGCAGTGTCCATGAGCTGATTCTTCTTCTGTATGCCTGGCAGGATTATGGCTGCTGCGACACCGGCGCCGGCCAATACTAAGACTATTAGTATAATGGCGACGATGAGTGGTGTTTTGGACTTTTTCTTTGGTGCTTCTGGAGCGGCTGCCGCTGGGGCTGGCGTAACCGAAGTTTGAGTTAGAGATTGATATTGTGTTGGTTGTGGCTCTGCGGCTGGCTGAGTCTCAACAATTGGCTGTGCGCTCTCGACTGGCGCTGTTGTTGGCTCCGTATCTGGCGCCGGTGTTGGTGCAGGTGTTGGCGTTGGTTCTGGCGCTGGACCTGCTGGTGCTGCGTCATTCGGTTCATCTAGAATCGAAGCGTAGCCCTGGTTATTATCATTAGCATTTTCCATACTTATATTATACACAAAAATATCTCCCCTTTCAGGGAGATATTCTTGTTTTGAAGCGATATTAACGCTTGGAGAACTGTTCGCGTTTGCGAGCACTGCGGAGACCGTAGTGTTTGCGTTCCTTTTCGCGTGGATCGCGCTTCATGAGGCCTGCCTTCTTGAGTACTGGGCGGAATTCTGGGAATTCAGTAACCAATGCACGAGAGATGGCGAGCTTGATGGCGTCGACCTGACCTGCGACACCACCACCTTTTACGAGGACGGTGATATCGTATTCTTTTTGCTTCTGGGTCATTGCAAGAGGATCGGTGATTTCTGCCATCAAAGTCTTGTTGCCGCTCAAGAATTCGAGAGCTGGCTTACCGTTGATGGTGATTTCGCCTTTACCCTTGTAGAGACGTGCGGTTGCGGTTGCAGCTTTGCGGCTACCGTTACCGTAGGTATACTTAGCGTTCTTAGCTGGCATTACTTAATCTCCTTTGGCATTTGCGCCGTGTGAGCATGCTCTGCGCCTGGGAAGACGCGGAGGCGAGCTAAGCGATCGGCTTGAAGTTTATTCTTTGGAAGCATTCCTTTAACTGCTTGCTGAATAGCAAGAGCTGGGTCCTTCTCGATAACTTCCGCGAGGGTAAGGTCGGTAAGACCACCTGGGAAGCCAGAGTGACGATAGTAATGCTTGTCGGTCATCTTATCGCCGGTAACCTTGAGGTTTTTTGCGTTGATAACTACAACGTAATCGCCGTTGTCGGTATGTGGCGTAAAGGTAACTTTGGACTTGCCGAGTAACTTGTCGGCAATAACAACTGCGAGCTTACCGAGAGGCATTGTAGATGCGTCGATAATCCACCATTCGCGATTGATTTCAGAGGATTTCTGACTATAAGTTTTCATACTTACTTCTCCTCTTTCTTAGCAGCTGGCTTTTCGGCTTTCTTTTCTTCTTTGACTTCATCTTTGATTTCGTCTACGAAGGAAATAGTTGCCATTTCGCTATTATCGCCGCGGCGATAGCCGGTGCGCTCAATCTTGAGGTAACCGCTATTGCGCTTGATTTGTGGGGCGATAACGTCAACGAGCTGATTGCCTAGTACCTGATCGTTCAAACGAGCGATAACGAGGCGGCGGGAAGCCAAATCACCTTTCTTTGCGAGGGTGATGAGCTTTTCAGCTGGGCGGCGAATTTCTTTTGCCTTTGCTATGGTTGTATTAATTGATTTGTACTTAAACAAGGAGCGCATGAGACCACGTGTCAATGCGGTGCGTTGGTCGTTTTCGCGACCGAACTTGCGCCCTTTATATCCGTGACGATGCATTTAAATTTTTAACTCCGTTAGTTTTTCGCGGACCTCATCGAGCGCTTTAGCGCCGAAGCCCTTAAGCTCTTTGAGATCGCTTTCTGATAATACGACGAGATCGCGTACGGTGCGAATTTCATTGTTGATCAATGCGTTTGCAGTACGTGCCGAAAGGCCGAGGTCTTCGATTGGAAGCATAAGGCCAGATTCGTCTTCGGCTTTGCTTGCGGTTGGTGCTGGTGCGGTTTCTACCGTTGTGCTACCGGCAAGCGCTTTGTATTGGTTTACCAAGATTGCTGCAGCTTCTTCGAAAGCTTCACGTGGGGTAATAGTACCGTCGGTGTCAATCGTGAGAGTTAATTGCTGTAGGTTGGTATCTTGGCCAACACGAGTATTTTCAGCGTTGTAGCGAACACGCAAAACTGGAGTAAAGACGGCATCAAGTGCGATCATGTCGCTATGAATGCGGTCTTCACTGGACTGTTCGATGCTGAGGTAACCACGGCCAGTATCTACGACCATATCCATCTTCAAAGTGAATTTTGGATCATCAATGTTGCAGATAATCTGTTGTGGGTTTGCGATTTCAACTTCTGCTGGGAGTTTAATGTCGCCAGCTTTTACTACGCCAGTGCCCTTCTTTTCGAGGTGAAGCTCGACTGGAGCATCAGAGTGGGACTTTACGTGAATGTTTTTAAGATTCAACATAATGTCTACTGTATCCTCGACGATGCCTGGAATAGCGGAAAATTCGTGAGTTGCGCCTTCAATGCGGAAAGCAGTGATTGCGGCACCCTTAATGCTAGAGAGAAGTACACGACGTAGTGAATTACCAAGAGTGTTACCGTAGCCATAATATAGTGGCTTGATAACAAAGCTGGAACTGTTCTCACCAAGGTCCTTGATCTCTGCTAGTTCTGCTTCGTGAATTACTTTTGTCATACTTCTCCTTTAGCGTGAGTAATACTCGACGATTAATTGTTCGTTGATGCCCACCTCAGCTTCTTCGCGCTTTGGCGTACCAGTGATTTCGATTTTCATTTTCTTGACGTCTGCCTTCATCCAAGATAGAGGTGCTTGGCTAGTAGCACCGGCGACATTTTCAAGATTTGCGAAATAGGTGTTTTTCTTTGATTTTGGACGAACTTCTAGGACGTCGCCTGGGTTCAAACGAATCGATGGAATATCGACACGCTTACCGTTGAGGGTAAAATGACCGTGGGAAACGAGCTGACGTGCTGCGCGGCGAGTTGCTGCGAAGCCTGCACGATAAACTACGTTGTCGGCGCGACGTTCAAGATATTCGAGAAGTTTTTCGCCAGTCTTGCCTGGAGTACGTTGTGCTTCATGCATGAGCTTAGCGAATTGCTTTTCTAGTAGGCCGTAAATGCGGCGTACTTTCTGCTTCTCGCGGAGCTGGGTCAAATAAAGACTGCCGCCGCGAACGCGCATATCGGCGTGCTGACCAGGAATACCGGTCTTCTTTGCCATGATTTTTTGTGCTTTTGGAGCAAGCGCATAACCTTCACGGCGAGATTGTTTACCAATAGGTTGTAAATCGCGTGCCATTACGGTTTCCTCTCTCCTTTAGGACGGCAACCACCGTGTGGAATTGGGGTCTTGTCCGTGATGCTATTAATAGAAATGCCCATAGTGCTAAATGCACGAATAGCGCTGTCACGGCCTAGGCCGATACCTTTGACGAATACGTCTACGCTATTCATACCGTGATCACGCTTAGCGATTTCTGCAACCTTTTCTGCGGCGATTTGTGCTGCGTAAGCAGTACCCTTCTTGGAACCGCGGAAACCGTTTGCGCCAGCGGAAGAAGCTGCGAGGATTTCGCCCTTCTTGTCGGTAACGCTAACGATAGTGTTGTTGAAAGTAGCCTGAATGTGAACTTCACCGGCTTGGACAATGCGTTTGCCCTTTTTACCTTTAGCTTTTGGTGCTTTCGGCTCCATCTCAGGAGCTGTATTGACTGTTGTATCTTCTGCCATATTAACTCCCTTGATTAAGTTTTACTTGCTGCCTTTGGCTGAGCGCCGCCTACTGCGATAGCTTTACCTTTGCGAGTGCGCGCATTCGTGCGGGTGCGCTGACCGTTGACTGGTAAACCTGCCTTGTGGCGAAGCCCCTTGTAGGAATTGATATCCTTGATACGTTTGATATTGTTTGTCACGAGGCGCTTGAGGTCACCTTCAACGGAATATTTGCTAGAAATAATATCGTTGAGTTTTTGTTCTTGAGCCTCGGTGAGATCTTTCACCCGAGTGGTCGGCTCGATTTTAGCCGCCGCAAGGATGGCTTTGCTAGTGGTGCGACCGATACCATAAACGTAAGTCAAGCCAATCCAGACTTGCTTTTCGCTAGGAATCGTAACACCGGCGATTCTTGCCATGCTTAACCCTGCCTTTGTTTATTCTTAGGTTTCTTCTTGTTAATGATACGTAGAACACCTTTGCGGCGTACGACGATATCATCAGGGCTGATTTTCTTTACACTAGCACGAACTTTCATGTATTGAAAATTACCTTTCTGAAAGCATCTGTTCTAAAATGCTCGGATAGTAAAAATCCGAGATTTTTAGTTTCTCGCTTTCGATTAAATTTAATCTTTTTGGCGATAGCTGATTCGGCCCTTTGTGAGATCGTAAGGGGTCAATTCAACATCTACCTTGTCGCCCGGCACGAGACGGATATAATTCTTACGCATTTTACCCGACATGTGAGCAACAATAATATGACCGTTCTCAAGTTCGACACGGAATTTAGTACCAGGAAGAGCCTCAACAACCTTACCGGTGAGTTTAATCACTTCCTTATTTTTTGCGCCAGCTGAAGAATCAGCGTCTCTCTTGGCGACTTTTGTCGTTTTCTTGTGACTAGCCATAAATTACCTTGGTATTATATCAAAAAATACCTTAAAAGTAAAGGCATTTTTTGTAGTATTTTTAGTTTAATACGGCGCGAACGATTACGATGGATGTATAGTCGGTTTCTGCATCACTTTTTTCGATCGCAGTGACTAATGATAAGGTTTCTTTATCATCGATGCGGCGCTGGATGCTTGGAAGCTCATGCTCTGCGTCGTAAGCGTCTACGATGCGGATTTCGGATACTTTATATGTATATTTGCTTCCGTTGCCGAGCTCGATTTCGATTTTGTCGCCTTTTTCGAGGCTATCGAGGTTGGCGAATGCGCCTTGCTTGGTTTCGCCGCGGCTAAGACCGCTCATGAGAATGACGCCACCTTGTGATGGCTTGCTAGAGCCTGCGGACCACATTACGTCATGAATGTTTTGTGGAACTGCAAGTACTTCACTATTGACGGTTGATTCTTTGACGCGAGACTTGATGTCTAGGCGCTCAATGCTTAAGTAGCGCGGCTTAGTTGCTTCTACTTGGTGCGCACTTAGATCTGGGACATCTTCTGATGGGTTTGATGCTTCTTCGAGCTGCGTAATCACGACATCGGCGCGCGAACGAGGCTCGCCAGTCTTTGTATTGTAGTAATTGCGTTCCCAAATGAAGATTTTGGCCATACAGACGATTAATACTGTTAGTACAGCCCACCCAATAACCCTAAGGATATTTTGTAGTTTGCGATTAATCTTTAGTGCCATTATTGATAATCGTCGTAAGTTACCATTAACGCGCGGGAATTAATCTGGCGAAGATTCTCAAGGGCTACAGTTACAACGATGAGGAGTCCAGTACCGGAAATAGATAGGCCGAGTGGATATCCGAGGGTAAGAATAAAGATATAGTCTACGATATAAGGTAGCATTGCGATGAGGCCAAGGGCTAATGCGCCAAAGAGGTTGAGGCGATTAACAGTCTTATTGAAGTATAGTTCGGTTTGTTTGCCTGGGCGCACACCCTCGATGAAGCCGCCCTGCTTTTGGAGGTTTTCGGCAATCTCCTGGGAGTTGAATACGATGCTTGTATAGAAGTATGTGAACATTACTACTAATACGAAGTATAGGGCTGGATAAATGTAATCTTCCCAGCTAAGACCATTAGTGTAATCATATGTTGATGCGCTTGGTGCGGAGAACCAATCTACCATGTTTGCTGCGATTTCACTGGATGGATCGGCGCGTTGAATAAGCTGGCCGATAAATGCAGGAACCGATAGGAATGCTACTGCGAAGATGACTGGTACGACGCCTGCCGCTATGAGCTTGATTGGCATGATGGACTTGATGCCACCATAGGCGCTGTTGCCACGGACACGCTTTGCGTAGTTGATTGTGATAATGCGCTGCGCTTCGTTGATTTTTACTAAGAGGTATAGAACGACAATCATGCCTACGCCTAGGCCGAGTACGATATAGAACATAGTTGGGTTTACTGGCAAGTCCAGCCAGCCAAAGAGGCTAAGTGAGCCATTTGAGGTGTCAAATAGGCTACGACCAACGTTTGTGAGCGTTGTCGGGAAACCAGAAACGATACTACAGAAGATTACAGTAGAGATACCATTGCCGATACCCTGCTCCGTAATAAGCTCGCCGAGCCACATCAAGAGGATGGAGCCTGCGACCATTGCCGTAACAGAGAGTGCCCATTGTGCGATGGTTGGGTCTGCTGAGACTGAGGTGTTAGCGGCGATAACTTCTTGGTTTAAGATGAAGATATACGCAATAGACTGCAAAATTGCGAGTGGCACGGTCAATATACGAGTCCACTGACTAATCTTGCGACGGCCAGTTTCGCCGTCTTTGTTGAGCTCTTCTAAGCGTTTAAAAGCCTTAGTAAGAAGCTGCATAACGATGGATGAGGTGATGTATGGTGAAAGACCGACAAGAATAATTGAGAAGTTGGTTAGGCCACCACCAGAGATAAGGTTGATAAAACCACCAAAATCGGTGCTGTTTACTAAGTTGTCTATAGCGCTTTTGAATGTTGCGGCGTCGCCCAATGGTACTGGAATGTGTGCCAAAATACGGTATGCGACAAGAATTCCGACAACGGCGATGATGCGCTTACGCATGTCTTTGTTTTTCAAAGACTTAAAAATCGTCTTAAAATTCATGATACCTCTTGTTTTTACTTATTATATATTAACACGAAATAGAGAAAAGATAAACAAAAAGAGCACCTAGGGTGCCCTTTTTGCGTTATATATAACTATTCTTCGTCAGATTTCTTGACGCGTGCTGGAACTGCTACTTTCTTGAAGGAGCCGCCAGCTTTCTTGATAGCTTCGATTGCGGTTTTGCTTGCAAACTGAGTCTGCAATTCAATCTTGCTTGTCAATTCGCCACGGGTAATGATTTTTACCTTTGCGAATGGATCTGCGATGAGGTTTGCTTCTGCAAGTGTGAAGTTGTCAACTTTGCCTTTAACTTCGTTAAGGGCGTCAGTGTAAACAACCTGAGCCTTAGCATGAATGGTTTTGAAGCCTTTCATCTTTGGAATTGCTTGCATGATAGCGCGCTGACCACCCATGAAGCCTGCTGGAAGCTTGTGATGACCAGTACGGGACTTCTGACCCTTGGTACCACGACCGGCAGTCTTACCTTGACCAGCGGAGATACCGCGACCTACGCGTTTTCGATCAGAATTCTTGCTGACTACGAGATCGTTGTACTTCATTTATTTATCCTCCTTTTTGGCGGATTTTTCAGCCTTTGGAGCAGCTTTCTTTGTGCCATTCCATTCGGAACGTGGAACTTGCTGCTTGAGGCCTTCCATTACTGCGTATGCAATGTTGGCTTTGTTGGTGGAACCGAGAGACTTGGAGATCAAATCCTTGATACCAGTTAGGCCAATGATAGAACGTACGACACCGCCGGCAATAATACCGGTACCAGGTGCTGCTGGCTTCATGAGAACATTGGCGCCAGTTACCTTGGTTTCAACTTCGTGGCAGATAGTATCGCCATTCATGTTGATGGTAATCATATTCTTCTTTGCGCGGCGTTCAGCTTTTTGAACGGCGGAAGTAACATCGTTACCTTTTGCCATGCCGACACCGACTTTGTTTTTGTGGTTACCGATAGCTACGAGTGCCTGGAAGCGCATGCGGCGACCACCAGCTACTGTACGGGAAACACGATTGATAGAGATGTTTACAGTATCAAATTCTTTCTTACCTTCGTCTGCTGCGCGGCGGTTGCGGCGATTGTCGCGGCGGCGGCCACGGAATTCGCGCTCTGCTTTGGCTTCTTTTGCAGCAACTGCTTCGTCGGTAAGTTTGGTTGTACCAGCTTTATTGATTACTTTTGGTTGCTTGTTTTCCATATTAGAACTCCAATCCTTCCTTGCGAGCTGCGTCAGCGAGAGCTTTCATGCGGCCTGCGTAAAGGCGAGCGCCACGATCGAAGACGACCTTTTCGATCTTAGCTTTCTTAGCTTTTTTAGCGATTTCTGCACCTACAAATGCGGCGAGTTCGGTCTTGCTACCTTTTTGCTTGCTACCAACGGTGGTTGCATATGCTAAAGTAGCGCCCTTATCGTCATCGATGATTTGTGCGGTGACATGTGCGTTGCTGATATTTACGCTAAGGCGTGGGCGTTCAGCAGTGCCGTGAATCTTTGCACGAGTGCGATTCGCTCTAAATTCTGCTTTCATGATTATTTCTTCCCTGCCTTACCGGCTTTACGGATAATTTGTTCATCCTCGTACTTGATGCCTTTACCCTTGTATGGTTCTGGCTTCTTGAGTGCGCGAATTTCGGCGGCAACTTGGCCAACCTTTTGCTTATCGATGCCACTTACGGTGATTGTCATCTTGTCGGTTTTAAGCTCGATACCTTCTGGAGCTTTGTACTTGACTGGATGAGAAAAACCAAGTGCCATTTCGATTTCTTTTGGACCACCACTTAGGCGGAAACCAACACCATTGATTTCGAGTTTCTTCTCGAAGCCCTTGGTGACGCCCGTTACAGCGTTGTTAAGAAGTGCACGCTGGAGACCATGCCAAGCTTTGGACTTTGGCTCGTCGTCTTTGCGTGTAACGATGATTTGGTTACCCTCGACTTTCGTCGTGGTATTTTCCTGGACAGGAACTGTAAGCGTGCCTTTTGGACCAGCGACGGTAATTTCTTTGTCGCCGACCGTAATTGTCACGCCCGCAGGAATGTCTACAGGTAGTTTTCCGATACGACTCATTGCGTTCCTCTTTGTTAATAATATCTCGGTTATTTTATCATATCTGGGGATTTTTTGCAAGAAAAAGAGCTGGGTTTTAATCCAGCTCGGTGTCGTCATCGGAATCGTCGTCAGGTGTTTCCTGGACTTCGAAATACTCGATAGACACCACGTCTTCCTTACGGATTTCCCATAAGGTTGCCTGAATAGGAGACTCTTCGTCGTCGAGGTTGAATACCTCGTTCCAGGTTTCCTTTACTGCCTCTTTGCCGAGAGCCTCGATGCGGTCGTATTCCGCCATTACATCGTCGTCTTCGAATTCCGATTCGTTTACATAAGGGATACCCATGAATGCGGTTTCTTCCCATTTCCAGAAATCGGATAAGACTACACGGCTGTCGTCGACTTCGATTGTTACGATGGCTCGTTTTCCGCCGACTTCGCAAGGAGCGCCATATTTTAAGCTCTCCATGTCGTGTCTAAACCAGGCCCAGACGGGATACTTTACGTCCTGAGGCGCCGGTCCGATCTTTTCGGCCATTCTTTTGATTAACCAATCGTACGACTCAAGGTAGCTAGGATTGTCCTCGTCGTCGGCCCAACTTTTTGCGATATCGCACACAAAGCGACCATTTTTGACGAGCTGTTCAACTACTTCTAAAGGCTGTACCGTATATAAACGCATTCATTCACCCCCAATGCTTGTAATTTGCGTAGTTTATTGTAAACTATCTTATTATTATAGCAAAAAACTTATGCTTTGTCAAGAGCATTGTTCGACATTGGGATTTGTGCGTTGTTTTGAGTCTACTTATGTTCGTATCTGTTAATTTCGAACTTTAGGTCGCCTGCGGTGCCAGTTTTTAGAGTCTCTTTTTTGTAGTTTTTGCGATCGAATTCTGGGAAATATATGTCTGCTTCCGGCTCTGCGTCAACTTCGGTGAGATATAGATACTTTGAGTGCGGCAGCATGTATTTATAAATTGAGCCGCCGCCGATAACGAAGATCTCCTCGTCGCTTTTTTTATTTTCCTCTATATATTTATCGAGATCCGTGATTGTGCCGTCTGCGTCCTCAACTTCCGTGTGCGAGATTACGAGGTTCTTGCGGTCTTTAAGCTTGCCCGGGAGACTTTCCCAGGTCTTTTTACCCATTATTACCGTATGATTGCGCGTAGTTTCGCGAAAGAACTTCATGTCTTCTTTGATATGAAAAACTAGGTCATTATCTTTTCCGATTGCATTATTCTTTGCGATTGCGGATATGATACTAAACATTTTTACTCCGTGACTGGCATTTTGATAGTGCCAAGATTTTCGTAGTTTTCGAGCTTGATATCTTTGAGTTCCTTGGAGCTATCGAACTTGTAGAAGTCTTTGATCTTTGGATTGAGCCAGAGTTTTGGTGCTGGCGGCAGTGTTCCGTCCTTCATGGCTTTGTCGTATTTCTCTATCTGTTCGCGGATGCCGTCAACTTGGTTTTCGTAGATGTGAGCATCATTAGTAATGAAAGTGAATTGACCAGGTTTTGCGCCGATAGACTGCGCAATCAAGCAGCAGAGCGTGGCGTATTGGACAATATTGAACGGAAGGCCTAGAGGCACGTCAGAAGAGCGTGATGTAACTAGAAGATTCAGGCGTCCGTCAATAAGGTTCCATTGCGAGTTCCAGACGCAGCTAGGAAGCGCTGCCGTTGATAGCCATTCGTTTTGCCAGAGACTCATAATCATGCGACGGTTGCCCGGATTGCTCTTAAGGGTCTCAATAAGGTTACCGACGAGGTCGTATTTTTTGACGATCCAGCCATATGCGGTACCAATTGTGTGAGCGAAGTTTTCTTTTGGCTCTGATGGGTGCTCTTTGACGAAAATCTTATTGATGTTGCGTCCTTGATAAACGCCTTTCTCGGAAATTTCCCATTCGTTCCAAATCTTGACGCCGCGCTCTTGGAGCCAGCGTACGTCGTTTGAGGCTTGCTGATAAATCCAGAGAATCTCTATGACGGCTGTCTTGAATGCGACGCGCTTAGATGTAAGGATTGGAAATTCTTCTTCGAGATCGAATTGCAAGACTTGATGTGGAAGGCGTATCGTCCTGGCCTCGGATGTGCCCTGTGCGGCGTGATCTGGGATGGCGTTGGCTGCCTTTTTACTACGATGGTCTTCTTTTTTGTAATTAGTGACCTTTTCGCCACTCTCAAGAATACGGCGACATAAATCAATATATTGGTCGTCAAATTTGCTCACAATTCCTCCTTTTTTGCTTTTTGAGCGTTGCCTTTATTATATCATCCACGGCGTGCATTTCTCGCTAATGTTATAATTTTTGTATGAGTAATGTAGATAAGTTTCTTCGACATGGCGAAAAAGTCTTAGCCGAAGCCAAAGAAGACGAAGATTTCGTCAGAGAGAGCCCTTTTGGTTGGTTTATGTGTAAGATCCTGGTTGCCATAATGCTCGCGGAGACTTTCTTTCTATGCATTTTTATCTTCAAAGAAAGTGCCGAAAATGCCGCATTGGGACATCCATTCAACCACTCACTATCTTTAATGGGGCACTATGCGTGCCAGGTTGTTCTATTATTAATGACAGGCGTTACCGCGACGAAGAAGCTTGGCGGCTTTTCTTATGATGATATCTCTAAGGAAGAGGGGCTCTCGAAAGGCGACAATCCTCTCATGAAGGTGGAGTTTAGTAGTGTGTCGTATTCGAGTTATTATGTCCATTGGTTGATTCTTTCTTTTGCATATACCGCATTCACCTTCTTTTGTTGGATCGTTGTCTCCAATATGGCCAACTTCCATTTTAGTTTCCAGGAGTGGGCGGCGTATTCATTTGAGAACACTCCATCAATCTTTGTGGCGTTTTTCCTTTACGGGGCGTTTTGCCTTGGATATTTATTCTATATATTAATTACGCCGCTTCTTCGTCGTCGTCGCAAAGTTGTCTATTATGCCACGACACAACGCCTGATGCGGATAGATTATAATACTGAAATCGTCAAGTATCTCGAGCTTAGTGATTTAATTGATCTCCATGTTCGTGATGAGCGCAAGTATTTGTTGGTTAATTACAGATATAGTAAAACTCATTATTCTCCAGGTGAAGTCTATGGGTTTGCGATTAGAGGTGTAACTTTTCCAGGCAAGCTGCTTCAGGAAGCGGCCGATCAAAATTATAGGTTGCGTAATCCTGAGACTTCTGAGGTAGAAGAGTAGATATCAAAAAATACCCCCTTGCGGAGGTATTTTTTGTAGGTTTATTACCAAACTTTTACGAGGATCTCGCCGCCAAGTTTGTTCTTGACTGCTTCTTGACCGGTCATGATGCCTTTGCTCGTAGATACGAGAACGGTACCGCGGCCAGACTTTACTTTTGGAATCTCGTTGACGCCTGCGTAAATGCGGCGACCTGGAGTGGAAACCTTGTTGATTTCGTTGATGCGAGCAGCTTCGCCTTCGTTGTTAATTACAACATGGAGGATGCCGCGTGGTTTTTCATCTTCGATTTCTACCTTTTCGAGGTAGTTAATTTTCTGTAGCTTATCGGCAACAGCAAATTTGAGCTTGCTAGTAGGGACACGAATTTCGGTCTTGCCAACAGCGATTGCATTGCGAATGCGAGTAAGCATGTCAGCTACAGGATCGGTTGTTTGAATAGACATATCTTCTCCTTTCCTACCAACTACTCTTTGTTACACCAGGGATTTCGCCCTTGCTTGCTTTTTCACGGAAGTTAATACGGCTGAGGCCGAAGCGGCGCATATAGCCACGTGGGCGGCCATCAAGCATATCGCGGTTCTTTAGGCGTGTTGGGCTGGAGTTGCGTGGCAACTTTTGAAGACCTTCGAGGTCGCCAGCAGCCTTTAGTTCTGCGCGCTTTGCAGCGTATTTTTCGTACATCTTGCGGCGTTTTTCGTCGCGGAGAACTGCAGATTTCTTAGCCATACTACTTGTCCTCCTTTTCAAACGGCATGCCGAACTTTTCTAACAATTTCATGCTCCCTTCTGGTGAACCATTCTTAATGACAAAGGTGATTTCAAGACCATGGAGTACAGCAGCATCTTCGAAGGAAATTTCTGGGAAGACGGTCTGCTCTTTGAGGCCAAGGTTGTAGTTACCCTGAGCATCGAAAGCCTTGCGGGATACGCCGTGGAAGTCGCGTACGTGTGGTAGCGCGATGTTGATCAAGCGATCCATGAATTCATACATCTTGTCGTTGCGAAGAGTGGTCATGTAGCCAACTGGGGCGCCCATGCCTTTGCGAATCTTGAACTGAGCGATAGATTTCTTTGCTTGGCGACCAACGGTAGCTTGACCGGTAATCTTAGTCAAAGTAAGTTCTACGGTTTCAGTGAAACGCTTGTCTTCACGTTTTTTACCAACACCAGAGGTAACCATGATCTTTTCGAGTTTTGGTACCTGGTTGATGTTGTCGAGCTTGAGCTCTTTCTGTAATTCCTTAGCGATCTCTTTGTTGTAAAGAGTCTTAAGGCGTGCTTCATATTTAGTTTCGGCCATTACTTAATCTCCCGATTGTTAGCTTGGCGGGCGATGCGAACGGTGTTACCCTTGTCGTCTTTAGTGAAACCAACGCGGCTGGTCTTGCCAGACTTTTCGTCAA
This sequence comes from Candidatus Saccharimonadota bacterium, assembly GCA_017541245.1. Lineage (GTDB taxonomy): Bacteria > Patescibacteriota > Saccharimonadia > Saccharimonadales > Saccharimonadaceae > UBA2834. Next base: position 71,686 of record JAFXZL010000006.1, on the reverse strand, counting down.
TTACTAAAGCAACTTTACTTGCATCGATGCCGACTTGAATATCTTTCTTACCGCCAGCGCGATACATATTTGGGCGCATGTGGCGGGTGCGATTACCGATACCCTCGATGAGTACCTTGTTTTCGCTTGGCAAGAACTTGGTAACTTTACCAGTTTTGCCTTTATCTGCACCAGAGATAATCTTTACGGTGTCACCAGTCTTAATACGAGTTCCCATATTATAGTACCTCCGGAGCTAAGCTGATGATCTTGGAGTAACCGAGGTCACGAAGTTCGCGTGGAACTGGACCAAATACGCGGGTACCCTTTGGAGTCTTGTCGTCGTTGACGAGAACTGCCGCATTGTCGTCGAAGCGGATGGTAGAACCATCTGGACGGCGAATTGGGTTGCGGGTGCGAACGATTACGGCGCGGACAACGGCTTTTTTCTTGACGTTGCCGGTTGGGGATGCGTCCTTGACGGAGCAAGTTACGATATCACCAACATGTGCGTAACGAGCGCGAGTGCCACCGAGAACGCGGATAACGCCAAGTTCCTTAGCGCCACTGTTGTCGGCAACCTTCAAACGTGTTTCTTGCTGAATCATTTATTATTTCTCCTCTTTCTCGTCACTTTCGACCTCAGTGACTCCTTCTTTAAGCTCTACTTTGCCACGGCTCTTCTCAACGATTTTGACGAGAGACCATGTCTTGGTTTTGCTGATTGGGCGTGTTTCTTCAATCATGACAACATCGCCTTCATGAGCGGCATTCTTTTCATCGTGCGCAGTGTACTTGCGGGTGATGGAATACTGCTTCTTATAGATTGGATGCGTCTCACGAGAGGTGATTTCGACAGTAATTGTCTTGTCACGCTTATCGGAGGACACAACCCCTGTAAGTGTGCGTGCCATTACTTATCTCCTTTCGTGGCGTTAATTTGCGTTAAAATGCGTGCAATTTCTTTCTTCAAAGCTTTGATGCGATGTGGGTTCTGTAGTGTAGAACCAAGACCCTGCTGTGCAGTCAAGAGCTCTTCGCGCTTTGCTTTGAGCTGATCTTCGAGAGAAACGTTTTTAGCTTCTGCCATATTATAGTTCCTCCTTCTTTATGATCTTGCAGCGTACTGGGAGCTTGTGGCTTGCGAGGCGAAGTGCTTCTTTTGCCTGCTCGTCGGTAACGTCAGCAATCTCAAACATTACAGTTCCGGCTTTTACCTTTGCGACGTGGAATTGTGGTTCGCCTTTGCCGCTACCCATCTTAACATCAAGAGGTTTCTTGGTTACTGGGACATGTGGGAAGATGCGAATCCAGATTTTACCACCACGCTTTACATAGCGGGTAATTGCCTGGCGGGCTGCCTCAATTTGGCGGCCGTTTACGCGTTCATTGTCAAGGCTCATCAAACCCCAGTCGCCGAATGCTACAGTGTTACAGCGGGTGGCATTACCGGTGTTTTTGCCTTTGCGTACCTTGCGGTGTGCTTCTTTTCTTGGTTGTGTAAGTGCCATATTTATTTCTCCCCCTTATAGATCCAAACTTTTACACCTACGATACCAGCGATAGTCTGTGCGTGCTCGACGTAGAAATCAATGTCTGCGCGGAGAGTGTGTAGAGGCACGGAGCCTTCGATGAACTTTTCGCGGCGGGACATTTCTGCGCCATTGAGACGACCAGCTACCTCAACGCGGATACCTTTCGCGCCAGCATTCATAGTAGAGGCACATGCCATCTTGACTGCGCGGCGGAAGTTCATACGCTTGCCGAGCTGGAAACCAATGTTTTCTGCTACGAGCTTTGCGCTGAGTTCTGGTTTTTTAACTTCTTCGACGTTAATGCGAAGAGGTGCGTTGGTAACTTTTTCGAGCTCTTTCTTGAGTTCGTTGATGCCTGCACCTTGCTTGCCGATTACTGCACCAGCTTTTGCGGTACGAATAGTAATGGTAGTAAGATTTGGGCTGCGCTCAATCGTGATACGATCAATGGTTGGGCGGCTCTTGAAGCGATTCTCGATTACTTCGCGAATCTTGACGTCTTCGATGAGCCAATTCTTGAAGTCTGCCTTACGGGAGAACCACTTGCTGCTCCAGTTTTTGTTAACCTGGAGACGATAGCTGACTGGGTTTACTTTTTGGCCCATTACTTCTTCTCCTTTTCTGCTTTTTCTGCTTTTTCGGCAGTCTTCTTAACTTTTTCTTCGCCTACGACCTCAACGAAGATGTTGGATGAAATCTTTTCATAAGGTAAAGCACGGCCGCGGGATGCTGGAACATAACGGCGCATACGAGTACCGGCAGTGACGGAGATGCGATTAATTGCAATCGTCTTGGTATCGATGTTGCTGTTGTTGTTCAAAAGGTTTGCATTTGCGGATTCGATAGCTTTACGAACAGCCTTTGCTGCGCGACGTGGGGTATTCTCAAGGATTACGATTGCGTCGGCGACATAGCGGTCACGTACGAGGCTAGCAACAACGCTAACCTTGCGTGGCTGGCTGTCAACGCCTTTGATATATGCGTGTGCAGATTTAGTAGCCATTTATTATGCTCCCTTCTTTGCTGCAGCTTCAGCGGCTTTCTTGCCACCGTGGCGCTTAAATTTACGAGTTGGAGCAAATTCGCCGAGCTTGTGGCCTACCATGTTTTCAGTAACGAATACTGGAACATGTACGCGACCATTGTGGACAGCGATTGTGCGGCTAACCATTTCTGGGCTGATAGTGGATTCACGTGCCCAGGTCTTGACGATAGTGCGGTCTTCTGCGGAAAGTGCTTCGATTTTCTTCTGAAGCTTGGCGTCCACATAAAGGCCTTTCTTAAGAGATCTAGACATAGACTATTTCCTCTTCCCTTCATGACGACTGCGAACAATCATCTTGTTAGTTTTCTTATTATGACGTGTACGATAACCCAAGGTGAGCTGGCCCCATGGAGTGCGTGGAGCTTTACCGGTACCGTGACGGCCACCGTCACCACCACCGTGTGGGTGATCAGTTGCGTTCATTACAACACCACGAACGGTTGGGCGAATGCCTTTGCGGCGCTTGCGGCCAGCAGAACCGATCTTGATGTTCTGATGCTGTTCGTTACCAACTACACCAATGTTTGCTTGGCAAGTAGTAAGAACTTTGCGCATTTCGCCAGATGGCATGCGGATGGTTGCGTAACCATTTTCCTTTGCCATGAGCTGTGCGGAAGTACCAGCGGAGCGTACTAGCTGTGCGCCTCTGCCTGGGGTTAATTCGATTGCGTAGATTTGGGTACCTACTGGGATCATCTCGATGGACATGCGGTTGCTTGTCTCAATTGGAGCTTCGTCGCCAGTCTTGATTTCGGAACCCTTGCGCATATTGTTATCCGCGAGGATGTAATAATATACGCCGTTTTGATCCTGAACGCGTGCAATACGTGCGCTGCGGTTTGGATCGTACTCAATTTCCATAACCTTGAGGGTTAGACCTGCAGGAAGGTTGTGGGTGAGGATGCGGTAATGGCGCTTGACGCCGCCGCCACGATGGCGAACGGTGATGCGGCCAGAGTTATTCTTACCAGCATTCTGCTTTTTGCTCTTTACTAAGCTCTTCAATGGCTTACGAGTTGTAATCTGATCGAAGTCTTGAGTAGTCTTCTGACGCTGAGCCGGCGTGGTTGGACGATAAGCTTTAATAGCCATTATTTATCTCCTTTCTTGTCGGCCTTTTTATCAGCTTTTTTATCAGTAGCTTCTTCGACTGGTTCTTCGTCAAATACCTTGATCTTGTCGCCTTCTTTGAGGGTGACATAAGCGATCTTCTTGTCTTGGCGATAGGTTGTACCAGGATATGCGTGGCGACCGCGGCTAAACTTGGTAGCTTTGCCTTTGCGGAGTACTACGCGTACGGAAGTAACTGTTACGTTGTATTGTTCGGAAACTTGCTTTGCGACTGCTTGCTTGCTTGCGCTCGTTGGAACGATGAACATGTAAGCGCGCTTTGTTTCTTCACGGTAAGCTTTTTCGGTTTGAATTGGACGAACTAACATTATGCGTTCTCCTTTCCAAGCAACCATTCATTGATGGTTGTTAAAGCTGCTTCGACGATGATGATTTCGTCTGCGTTAAGAATATCGAAGACATTGAGATAAGTTGGGCGAACAACCTTTGCGTTTGCAATATTGTTGGTAGCGCGAAGGATGTTTTCGGTTTTCTCTGGAACTACGATGAGATAGTTCTTCTTTGCTTCGAGTTTGAGCTCCTTGACTGCATCAGCGGTTTTGCCGCTCTTTGCATCAAAGCTTGCTACGGTCTTTACGGCCTTGTCTGCATTCTGCATAGACAAAGCTTGGCGAACGGCCTGGAGTTTTGCGCTCTTGCTGATCTTCTTTGTGAAGTTTTCTTCACCAGTGCGACCAAAGGCTACGCCACCGTGACGCCAGATAGGGTTACGAGTCGAGCCAAAGCGTGCGCGACCAGTACCTTTTTGCTTCCAAGGTTTCTTGCCACCGCCGCGAACTTCACCACGTTTGAGAGTTTTAGCGTGAGAGCTGCGGGAGTTAGCTAGATACGCATCGTAAGCTAATTTGACTAATTCGTGATTGTCTATGGAAAGACCAAATACGTCTTTGTTTAATTTTGCTTCTGCCATATTAGTCCTTTCCCTCCACCATTACGAGACCTTTGTTTGGACCAGGCACAGCGCCTTTGAGACCAATAAGGTTGTGATCGGTGTCGATGTAGGAGACAACCAAGTTCTTTACGGTTACGCGATCGTGACCCATGCGGCCAGCCATCTTCTTGCCCTTGAAGACTTTCTGTGGATACATGGAACCGATGGAGCCAACTTTGCGGATGTCGCCTTTGAAACCGTGTGTATTACGAGATTCCTGGAAGTTGTGGCGCTTGACGGTACCTGCAAAGCCCTTACCTTTGCTCGTACCTGTAACTTGGACCTTGTCACCAATTGTAAAGTTGGCGACGGTTATTTCGCTACCAAGCGTGACGTCTTCTGGGATATTCTCGACGCGGAATTCACGAATGTGTTTAGGGTTGATATCTTTTCCGGATTTTTTAACGTGTCCGGACACGGCCTTGCTCAGATTCTTACCCTGACCATATGCCAATTGAACTGCGCTATAGCCGTCGGTTTCGACAGACTTAGTCTGAGTCACAGTGCATGGGCCGGCTTGAAGGATAGTTACAGGGGTAACTACACCGTCTTCACCGATGATCTGGGTCATACCAATCTTGGTGCCGAGGATGATTTTCATCTGTGGGCGTCCTTTCCCATTAAAATCACTTGGCTTATGAGTGGTATCCGGACTCTCAACCGGACCGTACCTCTTGCGCCAATGTGACGTTATTTTGATAATATACGTAGTTAATTTTACCATAGGTCACCCCTAATTGTCAAACATCTAATAAATGGCGCCCAACGGCGCCATATGGTTGACGAGTAACTGTGATAATTTTTGCATTCTATTACTAATCAATAAAAAGGGGCGCTCCTTGAGGGGAACGCCCTGTGTGTGTTCACGCAGTTACTGCTTACATGTTGACATTGAACAGGTTGCGAAGATCGTTGACGATTCCTTCGACGTCAGCATCGATGCAGGCAGCCTCATTAACGGCCGAAAGCTTCTGAAGCTCCGCTTTATCGCCAGAGGACATCTCATATCCAATCGTATAGACCGGTATCGACAATCCGCCCACGATAGGCGTCACGCGATTGAGGTTGTAGCCGCAATTCTGGGCTCCATCACTCAGCACGAAGAGCATCAGTTTAGCATCAGGAATCTCCTTGCTGGCCTCGAGCAGCATCTTCATGCCAACCAATGTGGCGTCGTATGTTGCTGTGTTTCCGCCAGTCTGCAGATCCTTGACGGCTCCGCTGAAATAGGCGCGCTGTTTATCGTCAAACTGACGAATCGGCAGGTTGATGAACACTTCGTCGTCGTAACTTACGAGTCCGACATAGTTCGAGCCGTCGATGTATTGCATCGTGTTGAGGAGTGACTCTTTGAGCGAGTTGATTCTGGATCCATCCATTGAGCCGCTAATATCGGCTACGAAGACGGCAACTACCGGGCGGCCACCATTCTTGTTCTGCTTCCAAACTCGCTGGGCGGCCAGATAGCCATTGCCATCCATGCCGTTCGGCTGAGAAACATATTCATCGTGGCGATTGAAGCCCTTTTCTGTAGCCAGATCCTGGTTTTCCTTGCTCAGGCAGTAGTCCGCAAAGAGTTTGACGGCCTGCCTATCCTCCTCGCTCACATACTCAAAGGTATAGACCGGATGATCGTGACGGATTCCAGCCGGAGTGAAAACATAATCGCGCAGTTCGGGCGTATTAATGTACGCCTGTTCCTCCATTACCATGGCATCAATAATGCCCTTAGCGGCAGAGCTCTTCAAAACTGACGTTGTATAGGCGGCGGTCGGTGCGTTCAGCTGATATTCGATCAGCTTATTAGCAGCAGTATCAGACAGCGGATTTTCGTTGTCGAACGAATACAGCATCGCCGACAGGATATTGAGTCCCGTCGATGACGTATAAGGATTCGTGTACGCGAAAACGAGATCGCCTGCAATAGCAGCCTGGAGCACGTTTTCGACGTTTACCTCGCCGTACTTAGCGACAAAACTGTCGTTCGTTGTCTTTTTCATGAGAATTCCGGCTGTATTGCCGGCAATACGATTGGCGACCGTAATGGTCTTGTAACCTTTAGCGTCGAGCATCTGGCCCCATGCGTCATTGGACGGAATATAGCACTCCGGGCGATACTCGCCATCGGTGATATATGTCACAACTTCGCCTGAGGTTATCTTGCGTACGGATACAGTTACTGTCTTTCCGTTAATCGTCTGGCCACTGCGGTTAAACCTTTCGGCTACCACATTGATCCAGTCATCAGGTGCACTTGCTGAGAATTCGGTTGCAGCGGCAATCTCGATATTGATCTCTCCCTTGCCCTTAACGGTAATCGGGAAAGTGTCAATACTTGCCAAACTTGAGGCAACTGAGCTGTCGTCAATTCCTACATCCAGACGCGCTTCACGTGTCTTGGGCTTGATCTTCGAGTAGAAGGTATCGAGCTCCACGACAGCATCTTCATAGCTGAGCGCGTCAGACTTGGCGTCGTTGTGTGTTACAACTTCTTCGCCTCCACACCCGGCGAGCGAAAGTGTAACGATGAGCATGCAGATGGTTAATACGGCAGCAAAAATCCTCTTTTTCATATTCATTATCCCTCCGAAATCATACTGCGCATCTGTTGGCAGTAAAGTTCAAGTGACGCCTCAGCGTCGTCCATGTCTCCATCCTGTTTGCTTGCATAGTCTGCCAGAGTCGTAAGGTATTTCTCAACTCCATCGAGCTTCTTCTGATTGGATTCGATGACTAACTTGGCAGCTTCGACGAAGGCTACAGGGTCCTCCGTCGCTATATATTGGTTGATTGCTAGCTTGCTGGCACGACATATGGTGTCCTCGAGCTGTTGCAAGATTTCTCTTGCGCTCTGCATGGCACCGATGTCGTTAATGGTGAGTAAAACCTCGAGTCGCTGCTGATAGTTGTTCATACCCTGCAGCTGGTCGGCGATTTCGCGAGCACGCTTGGACATCTCCTTTCCTCCCGGACGCGGAGAATCCTGGTATTCGCGCCAGAGTTCACGAAAGTATTTCTGTACGTCCTCTGGATCTTCGAGTTTCTGTTTCGATTGGGCGGCCCGCTCACTTTCGCGCTGTCTAAGCGCCTCGTTAGCTGCGGCCTTTTTCTGCTGAGCAAAGCGCAGTAGCGATATGACAAAGATTACGATTATCGTAACAATGGATACGACCATAAGAATGGTCGCGATAGTGCTATAAGTGCGCCATCTGCTGTATCCCGAGTTGATGATAATGTCGTCTCTATTTAATCGCACCAACGCATTAACCAACAGGCTGAAGAGTACGCCGATGATACCGGCTACGCGGGAACGATTTCCCATTACTACACCCACCTCCTTTTTTGGGTAACTACGTGTGTAAAGTTGCAAAAATCCACTGCATGAGCGGATTATTAGTTCTGTATATTATCACATTATTATAAAACAGTCAAACGGGAGGCCATTACGGCCTCCCGCTATTTTTTTGATGGATTTCCTGATCGCGCTGCATAAGTTCGCGATTCAGGCAAATAATCTGAGCTGCGTTTATCTGCGTTCTCGCCAAAGCGATTGCGCTTCGCGATTCCTCTACTGTCTTCATCTGAAGTCGCAAAACATCTTGTTGCTGCTTAATGGCGACTACTAGTTGCATAGTTATCACGATGTTAGTCTGCAGAATTTCGATTCGTGCTGGATTAACGTTGCTCGGAGCATCGTTAATCATTGTCTGAATTTTCGCACAATCATGTTCCGCGTCGTCGATAATACGTTGATAGCTAGCAATTACGGCGCCCGTTGCAACCGCATAGGCGTTGAGTTCGCGGCCAAAAGTCTCTAGTTTACGTCGATGATCTTCAATTCGGTCTAAGTCGAGCTCCTTTACGCAGGGGATAGCCTCCTGCAGGCGCTGCGCCTTCATGAAACGTTCTGGATATTTCGCCATCTTACTCAGAATAACTTGTCCATATTCAAGGTCCGTCTGCATTCTTGCCCCCTCCTCTCGCAGAATTTTCATATATTTTAACATATTCTCTAGATTTGTCTAGACAACAAAAAGCCACCCATTGATAGGGTGGCTCTTTGAAAGATAATTACATCTTGATTTCTGCATCAACGCCTGCTGGTAAAGATAGATTCTGCAATGCATCAATCGTCTTTGGCGTAGCGTTAATGACGTCGATTAGGCGCTTATGAACTTTCATTTCGAAAGCTTCACCGCCGGTCTTATATACGTGTGGGCTCTTTACTACGGTGAAGGTGGAGCGCTTGGTTGGAAGAGGTACTGGGCCACTTACCTGAGCACCGGTACGGATAGCGGTGTCAACGATTTGCTTTGCGCTCTGGTCGATCAAACGATGATCGTAGGCCTTGAGGCGGATACGGATCTTGAGACCCTCGGCTTTTTCTGCCATTTTGTTATTCCTTTCTGCTTTTCGTATAACCTCAGATTGCAGCTAGACGCGCAGTCAATGAGTTGTCTACGAAACTATTATTATTTGTGTCTATGTTATACCAAAATATGATTTGTTCGTCAAGAATTACCCCCTAGAATCCAGCGAGTACGGGCGCTTCTGTGCTAAAATTTAAGCATGATCGAAGATTTATCTACGATATTTATCAGCGCCGTTTCTTTGGTTGTAGCTGGGATAATTTTTATTCTTGCCAGCTTTCCTCATCGGGGCACTGGCAAAAAATCGAGGGTAAATTTAAGCGCGTAACTGCCACCTGCGTAGGTCATGAGCCGAATTTAGCAAGCAGTTATACTACCGATGTGGTTCCGGTTTTGAAATATGAGCATCGTGGAAAAGACTATTATTACGTCCCGAATACGGGATATGGCGGCCCTACTCCTCTTGGGGCTAAAAGAACGTTATATATAAATCCTTCAAATCCGAAGGAGTGCTACCCTGAAGACTATTTTGAAGAAATCGGCGGCTTAGCATGGTTTGGCATTATGCTGATTATTCTTGGTTTTGTATTTCTCGTTATAGATTTATTTATATAGAAAAATCCCCTGGGCGGACCCAGGGGCATTTTTGTTGTGGGATGGTCTAGGTTATTCTTCGTAGATGCATTCCCCATTGGCGGATACTTTAACGTTGATGTCGCCGTCGAATAGACGGTTTACATCGACGAAGATGTTCTGAACGCCTAGGAATGCTGCTCTCGTAAACTTGGACATGTTGCCAGGGACGACGATATTGTTCTTAGCCTCGAGCTGATAAGACATCGCTGTGCCGTTTTCGAAAAAGTCCGTAATATTGCCGACTTCCTGACTTCTCTTCATGTTGACTACGGCAACATCCAGATAGCCGTTTTCTCGCATATACGTAAGAACAGCGATATGTTTTGTGATGTATGAGGCGTAGAGATGAAGACCCCTGGTTGCCGACACAAACAGACTGTCGAGACATTCGAAGCGGTAAACATCGCCTACTGAGGCATTGCGGTGGTTCGTTGTTTTGCGCTGGATCTGATAATAGGCATCTAGCGTGCCGCAGTCCTTCCACTCGAACCCTCCGATCAAGAGCTCCATGCCGAGCTTTTTAACCATGTCGGTCGGATCGAGCTTAAGGTCGGCACCGCGCTTAACTCCTCGTTTCAGATCATTTTCATACTGTACGAGTTTGTCGTCCAATACCTCCATCGGATACTTTTCGCAGAACAAGTCGGCTCTTACCGCATAGAGGCCCGTATTAACGACAGTGTCGTCCTCTTGGAGTATACGTGCGGCTCTTTTTAGCCCCGGTTTTTCGACGAAGTCCACTATTTTGTGGAATTTACCACTAGCAGCTTCACTATACCGTGCATTTCCGCAGCCGGCGACGATGTTCGCGTCTGCGACCTTAGCGCCGATCAGTATAGGCCGACCAGTTTGGGCGGCAGTACAGGCTACCTCGATTGCCTCCGACAGCGCATTCTGTTCTTCGATATGTGAATCTGAGGGCGTGATAAATAAAACGGCGTCGGGGTCAATCTGACGTACATAGTCTGCAGCCGCGGCCATAACCGCAACATAACCCAGATGAGGGTTAAACTTGACCACATTCGTGCTCGGAACGCGATAGGGCATTAGCTGATTCACTGCGTAATTGTATTGCTCGTCATTCGTTACGACGACAATTACGCGGGAAGGCGCGATGATCCCCGAAGTAATCATTCCGACAATGTCCTGAACAAAGGTCACATCGTTGAATTTCGGTGCAAATTGCTTGGGGATTGAGCCGGCGATCGGAAGTCGTGATCCTTTTCCGCCAGCGAGTACGATAGCATAAGGTTTCAATTTCTTTATCATTTAACCTACCTCCTGTAAAAGAACTATTAACCGTTTTCTAGGCACAAAAAATGCCGTTTAAACGACTAATATATATATTATATCACAGGTTTGGGTATTTCGCAATAGGCGCCCGACATAAAAAATATCTCCCCGTTTCCGAGGAGATATTTTGTATTAAGATATCAATTATTTGATAATCTTAGTAACAACACCAGAACCTACGGTGCGGCCACCTTCGCGGATAGCGAAGCGGTCGTTGTCGTTCATAGCGATTGGAGCTTGTAGCTTTACGCTGAAGGTTACGGTATCGCCAGGCATGACGATTTCCTTGTCCTTTGGAAGCTCAACTTCGCCGGTAACATCGGTGGTGCGGAAGTAGAACTGTGGCTTGTAACCATTCTGGAATGGTGTATGGCGACCGCCTTCTTCCTTCTTAAGGATGTATACCTGACCTTCGAATTCGGTGTGTGGGGTAATGGTGCCAGGAGCAGCAATTACCTGACCACGCTCGATCTGATCGCGTTCAATACCGCGGAGGAGAAGACCAGCGTTATCGCCAGCTTGACCCTGATCGAGAGTCTTGTGGAAGGCCTCGATACCGGTAACAACGGATTTCTGAGTGTCTTTAAGACCAACGATTTCGACTTCGTCGTTGATGTGTACGGTACCCTGTTCGATACGACCAGTAGCTACAGTACCACGACCCTTAATGGAGAATACGTCTTCGATTGGCATTAAGAATGGCTTGTTGAAGTCATGCTCTGGAATGTCGAAGTATTCGTCCATAGCCTTAACGAGTTCCATAATTGCGTCTTCGTTTGCTGGATCGCCTTCGAGAGCCTTAGTAGCAGAACCCTTGATGATTGGGCAGTTGCGGTCGAAACCGTTCTTTTCGAGAAGGTCGCGGATATCTTCCTCGACGAGCTCGACTAGATCTGGATCAGCAAGGTCCATCTTGTTCAAGAAGACAATGATCTTTGGAACGTTAACCTGGTGAGCCAAGAGAACGTGCTCACGGGTCTGTGGCAAAGCACCATCGTTTGCAGCGACTACGAGAATAGCACCATCTACCTGAGCGGCACCGGTGATCATGTTCTTAATGTAGTCTGCGTGGCCTGGCATATCTACGTGTGCGTAGTGGCGCTTTTCAGATTCGTACTCCTGGTGGGAAGTAGCGATGGTAATACCACGAGCCTTTTCCTCTGGAGCGTTATCGATCTGATCGTAAGCGACAGGCTTGTTAATCTCGGAAGGAAGTCTCTTCGCGAGAACAGCAGTGATAGCAGCCGTCAAAGTGGTTTTACCGTGGTCAACGTGACCCATGGTACCGACATTGATATGTGGCTTGCTACGGTCAAAATCTGCCATAGTTTATATTTCTCCTTTATATTGTTAATAAATTTTGAGCACTAATATTAACCAGCCCAAAAGTCTATATGTGAATATTTTATTATATTTTACTATTTGTGTAAAGCGAAAAACCATAATTTACAGATTATTTTTACGCGAATGTACTATTGACTATTTTTTCATAAATTATATAATTATAATCGCTATTGTTCTTTAGTAGTAGGAGTTTCATTTACGTGAATCATTGATTCATAGTCTCTCATAGGAGGTTTTTATGCCTATCTTGCTTTTCCTCTTACAACTCTTTGTTATCGCTCTTATCGTCGTTTCGCTGGTCGTCATTGTCGCCGTTATCGTGGCTGTACGTTTTGCAAAGGGGGACAGTAATCCTCCCCACAAATTGAGGCATGAATGCACAATCAGGCGTAATGGCATCCATTACTACGCGTCGGTTCGCTGTGAGTACTGTTCGAGAAGTGGCAGTTCGATTGCTGGCTATGTAGACCCATTTATAAGCGCCGTAGTCGATGAGTATGCCGAATCGCTTACAAATTCCGCAGTCGACTGCAACCGCCATGAAGTACTTCTTCGACAGAAAGTACAGAATGGCATCGAAAGGCTTGGCGGAAGCGTCACGAAACTTGATGTCTCCGTAAACTGGTACGCGTGAACTATGAACCCTGCTGCAAATTTGACTTATGTCGGCCCTCCCCCTCGTGGGGAGGGTATTTTATTCCTTGACTGATTGCGTGTTTGATATTATAATATTTCTATCTTGTACATTACCAACGAAAGGGGGTTACTATGATACTTTCTACTTTTATGCGCGTCGCACTTGGCGTCGTTGTATGGTGCTTTCTTGTCTACACGTCTCATTGGACAGCCTCTAGCCTTGCTGACCTCAAGTTGCACAAGAGTGAAATGTCAGATGTCCTGTTCGCCGCGTTCTGCTTTGTAATTGCGCTTGCGGCCTCCATAGGACTATGCGTGGAGATGTTTGTAAACAATCCGCACGATGGCATCTACTCGCAGGTTTGCATCAATGCTTTCCTTTATGCGGCGGCGTGTGCGCTCGGATTCTCCGAACATGAAGAATCTCGCCGACTATGCTCCATATTCTCTGTCGCGCTTACCGCGTTCTTCTGTCTATTCTTGGTCACTTTGGTATTGGCACCGCTTTCGATCTTCGATGCGCGATTACCTGATGAACTCTCCGATTATGAAGGCAAAAGGTTTTCGATCGAGCATGAGGTGATTGAAAGCCACAATATCATATCGGCCGGCGATGCCTATGATGTTGAAGGAAGAGGCTTCATTGGCGTTTTCGCAATAGATACGAATGGCTGCTATCGGTACTACTATCGTGGCGATGACGGAGCCGTCGAGCAAGGCGATATAAATACAAGTAGTGGCGATAAGCTCTTCGATGATTGCACTAAAGATGGTGAACCGCCGAGGATTGAGAAAGTGCGCTCATATACTGGCTACTACTACGTGTATAATAAACAGCTCCGAAGGCGCATTGATTCCGACTCAATGAGGTCCTGGGACGAGCTCCATGTGCCCGAAGGTTCGATCGTGTGTAGCTATAACTTCGATTTACAGTAATCTAAAACCCCAAGTCTCAGCGCCCAAATGTTGGGCGCTTTTTTATGTATAAAAAATACCCCCGCGATGGGGGGTATCTTGTTTTTGCAGACTATTTAGAGTTGCGCTTCTCGATAATCTCTTGAGCGATGTTCGGTGGAACTTCCTCGTAACCATTGAGCTCCATAGTGGAAGCTGCGCGACCCTGGGACATACCACGAAGGTCGGAGGTGTAGCCAAACATATTTGCTAGAGGTACGAAGCCGGTGATAACCTTAACGCCGTTGTCGCGATCTTCCATTGCATCGATGCGGCCACGACGAGAGTTCAAGTCGCCGATTACGTCGCCCATGAAGTCTTCTGGGGTTGTAATTTCAATCTTCATAACTGGCTCAAGAAGAACTGGTTTAGCTTTCTTGATACCTTCACGAGTTGCAAGTACGCCAGCAAGGTGGAACGCGAGCTCGGAGGAGTCTACATCGTGGTAGGAACCATCATAGAGGGTTGCCTTAACGTCGAGTACTGGATAACCAGCAATGACGCCGCCTTCGAGAGTTTCCTTGATACCTTCCATGACTGGCTTGCGATATTCGAGAGGCACTACGCCACCCTTAATCATATCGACAAACTCGAAGCCCTTACCAGCTTCATTTGGCTCAAACTTGACCCAAACGTCACCGTACTGACCACGACCACCAGACTGCTTGATATGCTTACCCTGAGCTTCCGCGGTGCCACGAATGGTTTCGCGGTATGCTACCTGAGGTTCGCCAGTGTTACATTCAACGTTAAATTCGCGTTTGAGGCGATCGATAATAATATCCAAGTGAAGCTCGCCCATACCGGAAATAATGGTCTGGCCAGATTCTTCGTCGGTGTGAACCTTGAAGGTTGGATCTTCTTCTGCAAGCTTGCCGAGGCCAATTGCCATCTTTTCCTGGTCAGCCTTAGACTTTGGCTCAACAGCGATGGATACTGGTGGATCCGGGAACTCGATGGACTCGAGGAGGATTGGGTGTGCTGGATCACAAAGTGTGGTACCAGTAGTTGTGTCCTTGAGGCCTACGACGGCTGCGATGTCGCCTGCGCCGATTTCGGTAATATCATCACGCTTATCGGCGAACATACGTACGAGACGACCAACGCGCTCTTTGTTGCCGGTAGTTGCGTTAAGGATATAGGAACCAGCTTCGAGCTTACCAGAGTAAACGCGAATGAAGATTAATTTACCTACGAATGGGTCGGTTGCAATCTTGAATGCGAGAGCGGTTAGTGGCTCTTTTTCATCGCTGTGGCGAACAATGTCTTCGCCGGTCTTTGGAGACTTACCAAGAATTGCTGGAATATCCATTGGGGATGGCAAGAAATCAGTTACGAGGTCAAGAACCTTCTCAACGATAACACCGCGGCCATCGCCACCGGTAACTAGGAAGAACTGACCATCAATGACGCGCTTGCGGAGAGCTGCCTTGAGTTCGTCTACGGTAATAGCGTCTTCGCCTTCGCTGAAGAACTTTTCCATGAGAGCTTCGTCAGCCTGAACAGCTTCCTCGACGAGCATGGAGCGATAGTTCTTTGCTTTCTCAACCATGTCTGCTGGGATTTCGCCAACAGTAAGCTCATGGTCTGCGTAATCTTTGTAAGTGTAGGCTTTCATTTCGATAAGGTCTACGACGCCGCAGATATCCTTTTCGAAGCCGATTGGAAGATGAATGGCAAAAGCATTCTTGCTTAAGCGCTTGTGAATAGATTCGAGGGACTTATAGAAGTCGCCACCGATTTGGTTAATCTTGTTAATGAAGCAAACACGTGGTACGCCATATTTGTCAGCCTGGCGCCATACGGTTTCAGACTGAGCTTCGACGCCCATCTTACCATCGAATACTACGACGGCACCATCGAGAACGCGAAGAGAGCGCTCTACCTCTGCGGTAAAGTCGATGTGGCCTGGGGTATCGATGATGTTAATCTTGTGGCCCTTCCAGTAGGCGGTAACAGCTGCGGAAGTAATGGTAATACCACGTTCCTTTTCCTGTTCCATCCAGTCAGTAGTAGCACCACCGGTGTCACCCTTAACTAGGTCAATTTTATGTTTGAGACCGGTACGATAAAGAATCGCCTCGGAGGTGGTAGTCTTACCCGCGTCGATATGGGCAATGATACCGATGTTCCTATACTTCGATAGGTCTGTAACTTTTTCTGCCATATAATTCCTTATTATTTTTAGACAATAGCAATAATTGCTTCATTAAAGCTTTCCATAATATTAACATATTTTCTTTGAGGTGTAAAAGGTTTTAATATAAGAAAAATGCTCCGGCGCGCAGGCCGGAGCGTAGGTTGAGCCCGAAGGCTACTTCAGATGGTTGACAATGCTTTTTGCGCAAGAGCCGACGATGTTGGCGCCGTCGCGAATAGTCTCGAGACCGATCCTGGCCAAACCAATAGCGGCGAGGCCTCCCAGGACTAAGCCTGTGAAGAAAACAGTTTCGAAAGCGACTGTGCCCGCAGTCTTTTTCACCTCCTCAGTATTGATGTGGACGCCATCGTCCTCTTTTACAAAATACTTTTCGCTCAGTTTCTTAATACTCATTTCTATCACCTCCGAGTATTATGCGTGAGCCCCATCAAAAGGTACTCTGTGAACAGATACCTTAATTACAGCACGGATTGTGCTTTTTGTCAAGATAGACGAGTCGTGATGATGGTCTGACCAAGGTCATTTTTGAGTGTGGATGGGGTCTTACAGCTAAAATCCAAATGTATCGAGTAATATTTTCCCTTGTATACGCGGTCGAAGTCGAAGACGCCTTTGTTGGTTGTTTTTCTAACCTTCAGCGCGCCTTCAGCGATGACGATATCTTCTCGCCAAAGCCTAATCAGCTTTCGATAGAAATTTAGCACGGAATCTGGATTGTGGTCTTGTAGTACATAATCTGCCCAGTCGATTGGTTGACGCGCGTTGTCTCGTGAGCTTTTCTTCACGATGCGCATGGCTTGAGCCTTGGTTTTACTCTCTCTACGGAGGCGTTGATACATCTGTCGAGATTGTACACCATGATAATCATCAATGTTATCACTCAGCTTTGGGTTCTTTAGGCCAAGCTCTTGTCCTTGATAAATACATGGATTGTAGCTTGGCAGGAGAAATTCTAGCATTGCGAGGACTTTTGGATCTGTGTCAAAACGACTGGCGGCGCGCGGAGTATCGTGCGTTTCTAAGGCCATAGAGAACTTCTTTTCTGGAGTCCACTTGGCTAGTTTTTTGAACCAATACTTGTAGTGAATCTTCTGAATCTTATCCTTCATCGAGAAGAATGTGTCTGCCGAATCAAGTGTACCGATATTAAAACTGGCATCAAAAGCCTTGCGCGTGAGCTCATGAAACTTTGCCTTGCTCATAAAGTCGCCACCTACTGGTTCTGCTACGGTAAAGATTTTCTCATGACTAAATAACTTTTCGAGAATATCTACGGTCTGCGTTGTCTGATAGTAATTAAAGAAACCAGCGATTCTCGGAAGATAGCCTGGTTTAAATGCACTATCGGCAAGAATATTGGCCGAATCTACGCGGAAGCCTGCAACGCCTCGACTTGCCCAAAAATGAATTATATTTTTGAATTCTTTTACTACGCGCGGGTTATAAAAG
Organism: Candidatus Saccharimonadota bacterium; assembly: GCA_017541245.1. Taxonomy (GTDB): domain Bacteria; phylum Patescibacteriota; class Saccharimonadia; order Saccharimonadales; family Saccharimonadaceae; genus UBA2834. Next base: position 54,222 of record JAFXZL010000006.1, on the reverse strand, counting down.
TTTAGATCTGGCTGTGTCTTGTCGTACAAATGAAGGTAGTACTTGCCACGGATTTGGTCATAGTCAAAAGCTGGGCCGCCAAAGAATGAGTTCCAGTTTAAAGGTTTGTCTCGCCAGACATAGTAATCCTTGTACCAAGGGTCATGCTTTTGTGAGGCTTTGAACCATTCGTGCTCGGACGATGTATGATTTAGAACCAAATCTAATAGAATACCGATATTGTATTTGTCGCAGACCGAAACTAGATGTCGAAAGTCGACCATATTGCCAAAGCGCGGATCAATCTTGCAATAGTCGGCAACATCATAACCGCCGTCAACCCACGGACTCAAAAAGATAGGACTGAGCCAAACATAGTCTACATCCAACTTCGCAATTAAAGGGATTTTGTCTGCGATGTCTCTGAGAGTGCCGATTGCGGTTGGGTAGATCTGATAAATAAGCTTATGCTTACTCATACTAAAATTTTAGCACAAAAATATCTCCCCCGAACTGGAGGAGATATTCTGAATCGATTGCGATTAGGCGCGAGCAAAGTGTGCGAATGCGCGGTTTGCTTCTGCCATGCGGTGACAATCTTCCTTCTTCTTGAAGGCTGCACCTGCCTCATTGTAAGCATCAACGATTTCTGCCTCGAGGCGCTTTGCGTAGCTCATGCCTGAGCGTGCGCGTGCGGCCTGTACGAGCCAGCTCATTGCGAAATGAAGTTGGCGATGACCAGCAATTGGAAATGGAATCTGATAGTTAGCACCACCAACGCGGCGGGACTTAACTTCGAAGTCTGGGCTGATGTTTTTGATAGCCTGTTCGAGGACCTCTACTGGATTCTCACTCTTTAGCTTCTTTGCGGCACCTTCGATGGCTTCATAAACTGCACGTTCTGCAGCATGCTTTTTGCCATCGAGCATAGACTTGTTGATTAAACGCTGTACTAGAACGCTCTGGTATTTGCGATCTGGCATAACTTTGCGTTGCAAGCTAGAAGTAACTTTACGTGGCATAACTACTTATCCTCCTTCTTTGCACCGTACTTAGAACGGCCTTGCTTGCGACCCTGTACACCTTGAAGATCCAAAGTACCACGAACGATGTGATAGCGGACACCTGGAAGATCAGGAACACGACCACCACGTACGAGCACTACTGCGTGCTCCTGGAGGTTATGGCCTTCACCGCCAATGTATGCCCAAACTTCCTGACCGTTGGTAAGGCGAACACGAGCGACCTTGCGCAAAGCGGAGTTTGGTTTCTTTGGAGTTTTGGTAGTTACCTTAACGCAGACACCACGCTTGAGTGGAGCGGCCTGCTTGTAGTAACGAGTCTTGAGCGTATTCACGATAGAACCCAAAGCTGGAGCGGAGCTCTTCTTTGCGGCTTTTTTGCGTGGCTTACGCACTAATTGATTGATTGTAGGCACAAAAAATCCTTTTCTCTTGATTAAATTTATTGCTGTAATAGAACCCTGTTGTCCAGCATTAACAAACAGAGTTCACGAAACTCTTGGGAGTATTTTAGCACTTTCCTATCAAATATTCAAGCAGGAAAAAGGGAGCCATTACAGCTCCCCACTATGTTTTTCCAGGAATTCTCTCTGCTCGCGCAGCATGGTTTTTAGCCAGTAACTGCGGGCATCCTTGTAACTAAGCCTATCCTCGAGCCATTTGATCTTATCGATCGGCTTCATCTTCTTGATAGCGCGTTCGTTCTTTTCGAATTCCCTATTGAGGTACTTTAAGGTTTTTTCACTTGGTAGCATTTTTCGGTATACGTACCCGCCAAGGGTGCGGTCCACCTTGTCATGCAATTGCCTGTGGAGGTCCACCGGCATCCAAATTATAAAACCGTCTCGAAGCGTCGTCCCTAATTTCCCAAGTAGCAGATATGCGCGCTCAGGGTATAGCGGATGGTGCTTGTTGCACTCTCTTTTGTGACGCCTCTTTACTTTCGCTTTCCTCACTCATGATCACCACCCTTCCATGTTTGGGAAAACTGATTTCTATTCTAACCCCTCATAGGGCTCATGTTCAAGACATCGTATTCAGTATTATGTCGTGCGTGAAGGCCAAGTGGTCATTAATCGCACAAAGACCAACGGAAAGTACATAGAGCATCTTATGATACTTTTCATACTTATCGAGGTCAAGTGCTGTATGGATTACTGGCAACAGCCAGCGATGTGTCTCGAGTACGTTTTTCGCGATGTTGGCTTCAGGCAACTCTTCGGCCGTTGTCAGATTGTGATAACGGTCGATAGCCTTACAGACCAATGCATCGGGGCACTCGATAAGATGTGCGTAAGTGAGCGATTTCGCAACTGCCTTCTTGTACTTCTTTTCGGCCTCCGTATCGTCTTCTTTAAAGTCATAGACGAACGTGAGGTATTTTACGCCACGCTGGACGTTCTCATTGAATGGAAGTTCTTCTGGCTTTATGCCGCAATCTTCACATACGTCATGCAGTAACGCTATGCAAATCTGGTCTTCAGTGTCGGCGCCGAGCGCAATGCCAAAGTTCGCAACGAAGAGCGGATGGACAATAAACGGTTGCCCGTTAAGTCTTTTTTGTCCTTCATGCTTTTCCCATGCATATTTTAATGCACGCTGAGCTTCGGTCATCTTATGCTCGATAAAGTATCTTTCGAGACGGCGCCTTAAGACGTGCTCGTCATAACCATATTGATACATGAGATCACCCCCTCTAAATGTGCTACCTACTATGGTTCTGGGGATTATATATAATTATTTGTTTTTACGCAAGGCATAGATGCCAGCACTAATTCCGGCAGTGCCACCAAGTATTAATACCGCCCAACCAAATGTTGCTATGAGTGATTGGTTATAGACCTGCAAGAATGGGTACGGCCCATCTACGACGCGGCAAAGATTTAGTATTATTAGCACGAAGGCATAAAGTAAAGTTGCGCCGATCGGCCACCAGATGTCTTTCTTTATTAGATTATGTTTCTCCAGAAGCAAGAATGAAACCAAAGAGAGAATCGGACACAGCGTGTGATTATATAACATCTGATCCGTAAACATAAAGATATAGAAGCCGTTTTCTATCATTGGCGATAGAATGAAGACCGTTACTAGTATTGTTACGGCAAGCATACAGACCGCGACATATTTTGCAACACTAACCCATTTCGAGATTTTTCCCCCTTTAATTAAGTAATAGGCCAAGATGCTGGAAATGATTAAAGACAATATATTGCTATCCATCGTATAGTATTCAATGCCGAGCGCCTGTCGAACATTTAACCGTATAACTATGCTTACGATCTCTAAGATGACAATAATAATATTAATTGCTATTGCTGCTTTTCTTTTCATACTATCCATTCATTGACGTTATCCAAGTTGCAATTATATCAATGACGAGAATTGCGCCAAATACAACAAACATTATGCGTTTCGCTAGTATTCCATGGTTTGTGCGTTCTCTTAGTGCTAAGCTTAGAAAATATAGCGCACTTACAGATGATAGCAAAATTCCTCCAACAAATAACGGTATCGCTTCGGAGTTAAAGACAAATACCAACATGGTGCTTAGGCCATAACGGACAAAAAACTGTGCCATCCCAAGAATTAGCACATATTCGCAAATCTTCTCTACGATTTCCGATGATCTATCGATGTAAACTCTTTCATGTTTTTCGACATGAATTCTATCATCGTAGTTTTCGATACCATTCATGTTGGACGTAGATCTAATGAAGCCTGTCTTGGAATGATGATATTTGTCCAAATCATCCATATATTCCATCTTCGCGTAGGCGTGAATATTATCGTACGCAAGACGCTTCTTTGGTTTTAACTTCAGCTCATCGCGAAAGCGAAGCATGCTCTTGAAGAATTCACTCTGCGCCAAAGTTAGATGTATATAATAGTCTGGTTTTTGGAGCGAACCTTTTCTAATCAGAATTTCATCGTTCCTCGATTTCGCTTGCACGAAATTATTTTCTGAAAGTAGCTTCTTGCAGATTCTATCTCGTAGTTTATCCGTAGAAGTAGCAATAGCAATATCTATGACAGGATACGCCATAACGTCGTTTACCGCAGTCGTACCAACGTGTTCAATATATGTAGCATCATCACCTAAAAGTTCCTTAAGCTTCGCTCGGATACGCTCATATTTCTTAATATATTCAGTATTGTCTTTGATTCTGACGCGCTCGTTTAGATGTCTTAAATCAGTCTCTTCGTACATTAATTTGATGCCTTTTCTATAATGCTATTTATATAGTCGGCTTTTGCTGCCGTATAACTCTTACGATCGTCCGCATACTTTGAAGCGAGTGCACGCTTTAAGTTTTCATATTCGTCTCGAGCGTCTGGGTGATTGCGCATATAATCGCGAAACTTTATATAATTCCTGAATCTTGGGCTAGACTTCTCTGATATATGGATAAAATGCGTGCGGTTTTCTTCCGGCCCCTTTCGGATTAGTATCTCGTCCTTATCGGAGTCTTCCTTAATCGAATATTCTGGACTTTCTTCGAATATCTGGCGGTATTGTTCAAAATCTTCCAGTTTGTTTATACCAATAGCAATATCGATGATCGGCTTAGCCGAAATACCTTCGATGGAAGTGGAGCCAACGTGCTCGATTGACATCGAATCGCCAAAAATTCTTCTCAGATTATCTTTTTCTATCTCGAATTGTTTTGGCCAATCCTGGTCATAACTCAAAAGTTTAACTTCCCCGACCGCTAATCCCATAACTTTATTATATAATAGAGTCAAACGGAGGTTTTATGAAAAATAGGTCAAAGATAGATATTTTTTGGATTATATTCTTGCCGCTAGTAACGATTTTGATTATTGTCGCTAGTTTTACGGGCATAATCGACGGCAAAACTCTTATGGCTACCGAGCCTAGCCTTGCGACCCGCCAAGCTGAGCTAGAAAAGAACATAATAGCCAAAGGCTACACAATTAGCGAACCTAATATAATCTTAGATCCCTACGATAATTCTCCACTTACAGCCGTAATTGCATTTGAAACAGAAGAGCTTGTCCGTCCGACAGTTAAAATCGCCGGCAAAGACGACAAAACGTCCCTGGAGTTCACTTTTGACATCTCTAAAGAGCATATTTTGCCAATTTATGGCCTTTATCCGGATACGGCCAACAGCGTCACAATTAGCTTGGGGGATTTCGAGAAAACTATCACAATCATGACCGCAGCACTTCCAGATAACTTTATCCACGCCGAAATTAAAAGCGCAGACCGCGATCAGCTAGATAGCCAATTATACTTTTTCACTCCTTCCAGCAATGGCTATACATGCGCCTACGATATTAATGGCGACGTACGCTGGTATTTGAAGAATAAGGCTATCTGGGACAACGCAAGACTTCAGAATGGCCACATGATTGTCAGCACTGAACGCCTACAGAATACGCCATACTACCTCACTGGCCTTTATGAGATTGACATGCTTGGCAAGATTCATGCCGAGTATAGTCTCCCTGGCGGTTATCATCATGATTACTATGAAATGGAAAACGGCAACCTCTTAATCGCGAGCGATAACTTTGATGGCGTAAACGATACAGTCGAAGACTACATAGTCGAAATGAACCGTATGACTGGAGCTATTGAAAAGAAATATAACCTGAAAGATATACTCCCGTCCACCGTTAATACTGGCAACGAAAACTGGTCTAGCGACGACTGGTTCCACAATAACGCAGTTTGGTACGACAAAGACACTAACTCTATCTTGCTATCCGGCCGTCACGCTGACGCCATTGTGGATATCGACTATGAAACAGGCAATCTTCGCTGGATTCTTGGCGATCCTACCGGTTGGCCAGAAGAATATAAGTCTTATTTCTTTACTCCAAAGGGCGATAACTTTGAGTGGCAATGGAGTCAGCATGCCGTCATGAAGACGCCCGAAGGAAACGTATTCCTCTTTGATAATGGCAATAACAAATCAAAAATCGAATCCGAATATGTTCCAGCCGAACGTAGTTATTCTCGCGGTGTAATGTACAAGATCGATGAGTACGAAAAGACTATCGAGCAGGTTTGGCAATATGGTAAGGAGCGCGGCGCAGAATTTTATTCTCCATATATTTCTGATGTCGATTATCTAGATGCAGGACATTACATCGTCCATTCTGGCGGTATTGTCTATAAAGACGGCAAGAACTCCAACCAGCCAGCAGGCTTCGGCGGTGCCGATAGACTAGTTTCTGATACAGTCGAGCTAAAAGATGATAGGGTTATCTTCGAGATTGTTCTACCGACCAACACTTATCGCGTCGAGAAAATGCCTGCCTACACCAAAGAAGACCTTCACGGCGTAAGCCTTGGTGGAGCTATGCGTGTTGGCTCTCTTGGCAAAACCGAGATTGCAGAAACAAAATATGGCATTATGCGAGGAATTGATACCGATGACAAGTTTAGCGAGCATAATGTTTCCATTATTAAGCAAGAAGATCGCCTCGTCTTTAATGGTACTTTTAAACGCAGTAGCAATGTGCGCGTTGTGCTTGTTAAGGGCTTTGAGCAGAAGTATTACAAGATGCGTATTACCGATAAAGTCCACGCAGCGCTTTGCGTAGCGGTGTTCCAGGAAGAAGAAAATGCGGACGCCGATGATATTACGGTTACACGCTTTATTAATGGCGAAGGGTTAGATGGCAAGTACGACGTCTATCTAGAAGTCTATGATAAAGTATATAACCTACACCAACAAGTAAACTTCTAGACCAAGTCTGAGTTCAGATAGTAATAATACTCCAAAAGCTCGTGCGAATAATTCTTAACGATTCCTAGCGCGGGCTTTTCTGGATCATGGCTAGGCAATATCAGCATACGAGTAATGCCGACCTGCTCCACGAAGCTTGGGTTGTGGCTAACCATAATAATTGTGCCATTATAATCTTTAAAGTTTTCTCCAATAATCTTTTGTGTTTCTGGATCAAAATGGTTAGTCGGCTCATCGAGGATAATTACATTCGTACGCTTAGTAAGTATCTTACATAGCGCGACACGGGCCTTTTCGCCTGGGCTAAGCACGGAGATGCGTTTATATACATCGTCGCCACGAAACAGGAAGTTGCTCAAGATACTGCGCATTTCCGTATCGGTGAAATCATAGGATTTTACGTTGTCGAGAATCGTTTCGCGCTCATCTAGAATCTCCAACTCCTGCGCGTAATATGCAATGGTGGTGTTTTGGCTAGGAATAATTGTACCCTCGTCTGGTTTTAGCTCGCCCATGATAAGTTTGAGCAGCGTAGATTTACCGATGCCATTCTCGCCGACGATAAGGAACTTTTCGCCACGCGTGAGGCTAAATGATAACTTTTCAAATAGTGGCGCTTTGCCTGGATAATGAAAAGTTAAATTTTGGACTTCTAGTGGAACTTTGCCAGATTGTTTGCTTGGCGTAATGCTCATTTCGACTTTTTCGTATTCTTTTTCGCGCACCTCGAGCTCCGCGAGCTTACGATCAAGCATCTTCTCGCGCACGTGCCCCTGCTTGATGAGCGCCGTATTGCTACGCTTCGCGTTACGCGCACGTTCAACGAATTCCTGGATGCGTTTGATTTCGCGCTCTTGCTCCGTAATGCGCTTATCCTGCTCTGCTTTTTCTTCTGCGTACTGGCGGCGGAAATAGGTATAATTGCCACGATAAACCGTGGTTTTGTGCGTAGTCTTATTTAGGAATAGTGTTTTATTGGTCACAGTATCGAGAAATTCCACATCGTGGCTAATCACCATAACCATACCGCGATAATTGCGGAGATAGTTTGCAACAAAGCCCTTTGTCTCAACATCCAAGTGATTCGTAGGCTCATCAAGTAGTAATAAGCCGGCATTTTCAAATAACACGCGAGCAAATGCAACCTTGGACTTTTGGCCACCGGATAGTTGCTTCATTGGAGCATCCATAAGGTCTTGCAGGTGCATCTTTTCGATGATTTTCAGCAGTTCGTAGTCGATGTTTGCGATATCGTAAGAGTCGATCAGGTCCTGCAGTCTTACGATTCTCTCTGTAATTGCATTACTGTCTGGGTATTTTGCTAGTTTTTCATATTCGGCATTTAATTGCTCCTGAAGCTCATCTACTGGACGCGCGGCCGCAATATACTGCCAGACGGTAATATCATCGTTGGCTTTGTCTATCTTTATTTCCTGCGGCAAATAACCGAGGCGAAGACTGGGTAGTTCGATTTCGCCGTCATCCAGCTTTTGTTGTCCCAAAATTACCTTAAATAGCGTGGATTTTCCTGCGCCATTGACGCCAACTATGCCAACTTTGTCCTTTGCCTCAAAATGAAAGCTACAATCATCGTAGATTTTTTCGACACCAAAAGACAGAGACATATGCTGCGCTTTCATGGCGTATATTATATCGCAAAAGTTGTATAATATAATCAAATGAACCGTAAAGCAACAATTGCGGCTTGTATATTGGCTCTCATCTTGGGATTAATCGTAATATTTATGCCAAAATCCAGGGAGCTTAGCTTTCTTGAGACAGAAATTTCTGAAGACAGGTGGGATGAGATTACTTCTACGCACATAAAGAATCCTTTTTTGTCTCTATCCGGAGTTACTTTTGATGGCAACGAGCTTCAGCTGGATTCTGACGGCAAGCGCTATTTCTATTCGCTCGTCCAAAACTCCGATACCGCCTATAATCCGTTGATTTATATACCAAAGGAATCGCGAATCAATATCGCAACGCTCTCGCCGAACCTTAGCTATGAGTCCGTCGCCGAGAACCAGACAATTCAACTCCTTCTCTACACAAAAGTCGATTACAGGATTGTCGACCTAGTCGCGACCACTTTGCCGCTCATGAATATCGATACAAAATGGCATCCAAATATTAGTAATAAGGATTCGATGGTCTCAATTCGCCTATTCGACAACAGTGAATTCGCAAGTGAGCGTATGATTGAGTCTGACACAAATATTCATCTACGGGGTTCGACGTCGTACTTCCAGGAAAAGAAAAGCTACAAGCTGAATCTTCTGGCGCCAGACGGATCCAATAATCACCTTCGTCTCCTGGGAATGAGAAAAGATGATGACTGGATACTGAATAGTCTTTATGGCGATTTCGAAAAGGTTCGCAATATCTTGGCCGCACAGATGTGGAAGGACTGTTGCTCCGAGCACAATGAGATGCAGGCGCCAAACAGTTTCGAATACCGCTTCGTTGAATTATTCGTAGACAACTCTTACGTCGGATTGTATTTGCTAGGCTATAAGCCGGACAAGAAAACGGCAAACCTCAACAGTACCGAATACATCTATAAATACAAGGATTGGGCAAATTCTGACATATTACGTAGCGACGATAACTTTTTCCGCTATTTTGATTACGAAAAAGGTGAGCCCGCCGAAGAAGATGCACGCGAAGAACTTCTGGACTCAATCGATATTATCAGTCATGGCTCAATTGATGATATTAAAGATAAATACGACATCGACAATATTATTGATATCGAGCTGCATGGAATGATTACTCAGAACGTAGATTACATAAAAGACGATAAAATCAAAAACCTGTATGTCACGATGAAAAATGCGCCGACAAGGAGAGTCGTACTATATACGCCTTGGGACTTTGACCTAGCGTTCGGCAATTCCTGGAAAGACGGCCTCAAGAACAACACAAGTACTGTTTCTTATGGGGCGTCCGTAGATACTGTAATCGAGTCTAGTCAGTTCCCAACTGGCGCCCTCAGAAAGCTTGGCGATAAGAGTGTTGACGAGATTGCGAAAAAACGCTATGCGGAGCTGCGCAACGGTGCCTGGAGTAATGATCGCATCTTTTCATTGATAGGCAAATACGAGCAAGAGATATTTAACTCTGGCGCATTCTATAGAGACCAAGAACGCTGGCCAAAAGGCAACTATCTCGAAGATGCAACCGATTTGAGCGTATTCAAAGATTACATGAAAAAGCGCCTAGAATTTGTAGACGCCTATTACGGTTACAGGTAATTATTTCTTTTTCTTGTCTTCGTGCTCGCAGAAGCGGCGTATTTCTGAGTAGAAGTAAATGTTTGCGAGAATAAATGAGACGCCAAATGCCTCAAAAATATGAACCGCTTTACCGAAGATGATTGGGCAAAAACCTTGCGCTATGCACGAAATCGCTTCAACAAGGCCAATCATTAGTAAGACAAATGGAATAATGTAAGCTAGAAAGAATACAGTGCGCCCATAAAGAGTTTTGTGGAATTTTTGGAATGTTTTTCTTAGGGATTTGATGTCTAGATCGTATACGCTCATACTTATATATTATCAAATTCTTTTCTGATACAATATAGCCATAAGGGAGCATTAGCATTATATGCCGTGTAGTATAAAATTTTTGAAGTCGCTGGTCGTTATTGCGGCTATCATAGTATCGTCTATTACCCTTGTTCTTATTCCTACGCACGAAGCCAGCGCCGAAAACATGATGTGCGAATGCACTAACACTTATTCTGATGGCTCTTAAAAGGTCGAAGAGGGCGCTTCTACGATTCTATTTGGTGATACAAATGGATGTTATTGTGGCGGCATTAATAGCATAGTTAGAACCGTTACTAATGTCTTTACTGCCGGTGTCGGACTACTCGGTACGCTCGGTATTGCATGGTCGGGCGTTGTCTATCTTTCCGCGAGAGATGACGAGGGACAGGTTGCCAACGCCAAGAAACGCCTCATTCAGACTATAATTGGTATCGCTGCCATCGGGCTGTTTGATGCTGCCGCTTTCCTTTTAATGCCTGGCGGGACGGCTAGTAATATACCTACCGTCGTAAGCAGCACTTCCGAGATTGTTGCTCGACCAGAACCTGAAAGGAAGCCAGATCCTGTTCCTTCGACCCCATCGACGCCCTCAACTCCATCAACTCCGTCCACACCTTCTACGCCTTCAACTCCATCAACGCCTTCTACTCCTACGGGCAATGATTGCTCCAGCTATGGTGTAGCTAAGGGAACGGAATATCATACACAGTATGGCTCATACAAAGACATCATCTGGAAAGGTGGTAATTATCCCAACTCCACAATTGCAAAATCTGGATGCCCAATGATTGCGATCCTAAATGCAACGATTAAAGTAACCAACTGTAAGCTTACGCCTCGTATGTTTGCCGATAATATGAAGAATTTTACGAATAATTTTACTAGTCGCAAGGGTATATTTAGTAACGACGGTGACTGGAGCAACCTCGGCGAGCCCATTATGAAGCATTACGCCAATAACTATAAGGTTAGCTTTAAGAGGATAAACAAAAGTTCCGTAAAGTCGGCGTTGGCCGCTGGGCATGCAGTTATCGCACGTGGCGCGAGAGGCTCAGACGATAGTAACAAGGTATTCTCTAAAAATGGCCACTTTGTCGCATTTGTTAGTATTAGCGGAAATAAGGTATCTGTAAAAAATCCTGCCTCTAGTAGTTTTGGAAGTGTTAGCTTTGAGTCCGCCACCAAACATGCGACCGATTATTGGGAGGTCTCGAAATGATGGACGATAATGCCGTCGCAAACAAGAGCGGCGCAAAAAAATTTATAATTTTTGGCGTGCTTTTCTTGGTTGTTATTTTAGCTATTGTGGGCGTCGTTGCCCTTGTTTCGCAGTCTTCGAATGGACAAGAAGTTAACGAGCCAATCGTAGAAAAAGACGCAGAACAAGTCGAATATGACAGCAAAGATGAAAACACGGGCGGCGAGGAATCGGATATCCCAGCCAATGAAAGCCTCGATTTTCTAAAAGAATACCTCTCCGAAGATGATATTCTCTATGTCGAAAATGAAATTCATGTAACAGTCAATAATTACTATCCTCAAGGCTATAATTCGATTGTTTATGATTTGGATTCCGTAAAGATTCAGGATCCAGGCTATCAGCTTGTATTCGATTTTCGTACAGATTTGAAGGATAGGTCATTCCATATGACCATTCAGCTAAACTCCGAGAATAAAGTGGTTTCTTCATTAATTGAATCTAAGTAGTCGCGAATCCATTCTCAATCAAGCCAAAAAAAATATAGCCCTTTGGGCATATTTTCTTGGCTTGGCTGGGGATGAGGGATTCGAACCCCCGAATGGTGGGACCAGAACCCACTGCCTTACCACTTGGCGAATCCCCAACGGCTCCTTTTATTTTAGACCATCATTACGATTTTGTAAATCCTCATCTTTTTGCCAAATTGCTATTTTTATTGTATAATTTACTCAAGTCCCCTTTACAGGGGCTTGTATCTTTTTAAAGGAGGTGGCTAGATGAGAAAGCTACCGTTGGAAGAAATCAAGGATTATTCTTCAGGGAAAGTCATCGAGGACCTACGAAGCCGTAAATACTCTCTCCTCCAATGCGCTGGCTGTGACAAACTACGCAAGGAGATGAGAGGTCCGGGGTTGGCCTGCCGATTAGTCATTAATTGGGCATGGCACACTTGCGGCGGAGGCGACACGAGAAAACATGATCGCCGCGTTGCAAAGAAACTCGCCAAATTCTTGGAATGGGGCGCGCCCGCAGATTTCCACGGAAGACTGCCGGACAGCGCAAGCGTCGTCGTCGGCTTCAATCATCCGTCGCTGGGCGAAATCATCCGATTCATGAGAATTTGTCTTACGGAGTACCATCACCGAGTAAACCTGTTCCCCGTGAACTTACCCTGGTATGAGGCACTAATGCCAGTAGTCGACAAGCTTGAGAGGCTGGGGGTCTACATCACCCCGATTATTACACCGTCAACCTACGAGAAAATGCGTAAGTACGTAAAGAAAGAAGACATGCCTATCATCGAAGACTTTCGTAAAGGTTTCTCGATGCATTACTTCAATCTCTGCGCAGAATTCGCTAAAGAAGGCGCCGTAATATGGGTGGCACCTAGCGCAACTAGACGCGCAACCGTATTCGCGTCCGAAGAGGCCTTTGAAGACCTGGAGCCCACTACTCCGCCCGTTATGACGTCTATAGCGTCATCCATCGTGCACAAGAAGGTTACCGACTGCGTCTTTGTTGCGACAGGCGTCGTTCCGTCAGGCAAGTGCGGCCGTGGCCTTAACCTATTCAAAGACTACACGATTTCTTTCGGCGAGATTTACGATTACTCCATGGTATCGGGCCAGGTACGCACCAAAAGCCCGGTTCATGGCGGCAGAGTCTTCGAACACGTTTTTCTCAAGAGCATCTGTAATACTCTCAGTGCTATCGACGCTGACTATTTGCTACATCCTTGACCAACCCCGGCCCCTTAAACAAGGGCCGGTTCTTCTTGACTTTTTATTGTGTTTGTGCTATAATTATATAGATGTAACCTTACATGGTGTATGGTTATTTTGCTCGTTAGGAGGGATGAATATGAGCGAAAAAAAGATCTTCTCATTGAAAGTGGTGGCAGCTTGCTGTATTGGCATTATTATCTTAATCTGTATCGCACTCATCAGCAACGCCATCGAGGACATGAGCAAGACCCGATATGATAAGGCGCGCGAGCGCATCGTGTTCAACAATGGCAGCCCCGAGCCGGAAGTCAACAACGGTGCTTTCAATCTGTTCAGGTTTAATACCGACCAGATTAATAGCAGTGACGTTATCTTCCCTGGCGGACTCGCAAAAGAGTTTGCAGACAAGCATAACGACCACTTCTATAACCCCGTAGAACTTCTGATGGAATACCAGGGGCACGACTGGGACGGCAAGTTAGATGACGACCATTCGTTAGTCTTCGAAGACGGAAGCACGGTCGTTGCCGAGATTCATAATGGAGCGCTCCATCTACGCTACTACGATGGTTGGATTATGAAGGGCAAGAACACTTTCCTTAGCCGCGATATGCTGGAACTTTGGATTACAAAGGAAGGAAAGAAACTTTGGCGCAATGACGGCAAAGCCTTCTCGTTCGACTACTACGACGTTTCCTCTGACAAGGAGGAGCTGCTTGGAACCTGGATCTTCTGGGATGACAAGGCTTATAATGTCACACCGAACGAAGAGACCCTCATCTATGATGCGCCATTCAACTTCAACAGAGTCAGCAGATGGTGCGGGTTAAAGTCGGACGTTTACGCCTTCACAGTCCACCACGACGGATGCACAGAACTTTGGAAGTTCGCCGGCGGAGCCTACGAAATGATCAGCTTTGTCGACTGGGACGTCGATATCGTCGCCGACAACTTCGGCTCTGCGCACTCAGACAAATTCATACGCTTTACGCTTCCGAAGGAAGTGGTGACGATCGCCCAGAATGGCAGCGTCACGCGTGAAACAATCACAGCGAAAGAATAATTCCTCACCAAAAACCGCCCGCAAGGGTGGTTTTTTCTTGTTGTTTTTGTTATTATAAAAGGGAAAAAGCATAAGAATAACAAAACAGGTACAAGGGTGGAAAATCAGAATCCAGATCACAGAGTTTATCATCCTCTTGACTCCGTTGAGGATGTTGAGCAGTTTTACTCTGCTATAAGCCGTGATAAATTAACGCAGAAATTATCTCCAGAACGTCCATATTGCTATTGGACGATTGAAACATATGACAAATCTAATGGCATCCGAGGTGGTGGTGGCCTAGGCGTACTGGCCGCCGATATGCGTCGCGTTGCCGAGCAACTTCAGGTTCCATTCGTGCTAGTAACCCCATTTTATCCGTGGGAGTCACACCAGCGTATGCAAAACATGGAGCAGATTGATTACCACGAGGAACGCGACTACCATGATTTTGGTTTTAATTATGTCGACAATGTCCGCATCAAGACGTCAACAACCTCAGTAGAATTGTCCGTCATCGAAAAACAGATGGGCTCTTCTAGATTCTTATGCATCACAGAACCAAATTTTGGCGAGCTTTATTCTGGCGAATCTGGCTCAGATCACCGTTTGTACCAGGAAGTTGCACTTGGCTTTGGTGGCTATCAAGCGCTAAAACTTGTTGGACTCCGCCCTTCAGTTATTCAGCTCAATGAAGTTGCAACTTTCTTTGCAGCAATAGCACGTCTTGATGAACTAGTTAGCTCCGGCATGAATGTTTACGAAGCTATTGTTTATACACGCAAGCATACTCTATACACTAATCACACGCTTGTTCAGGCGGCAGAGGCTACCTTCCACTATTCTCAGTTCGAACGCTACGTTTTTCCTAATATCAAGAGTACTTCCGTAAGGCGCTGGCTGTCCGACAAGTTTACCGATGGAATCATTCGTCTATCAACGCCTACGGTAGAGATTGCAGAGCTTCGCTCTGGCGTATCCAAGCTCCACGCCCGTGTAGCTAATTATCATGACATTAACGGCGGGAAGATTAAATTCAAGAGTGTCACCAATGGTATTCATATGCGTACTTGGGTTCTCCCGGAAATCATGGAGTACTACCATACCCACGATATTCTAGATAAGTTTGATCTTCCGACAACTCGAGATTTTGAAGGTGCCGTCGAAAAAATCAGCGCATCTGAAATCCGCCATCTAAAGAACCTTGGCCGCAAACGCCTCAATGAAATCCTTGCACATCGCACGGATCAATATGGCAACCCCGTGAGTATTCCAGAAGATGCTTTCTTGTTTGATTTTAAGCGTCGCTTTGTTGATTACAAACGCCCGACTCTTCCCTTCAATGATCCAGAACGTTTAGCCGATATTCTAGAGCGCAACAACGCGCATTACATCTTGGCAGGTCGCGTACATATGGGCGATTCTACAATGTTCGGTAAGCTCATGAGCACACTAAAGCTCATTGATTCGCACCCAGTTCTACGCCATCGCGTACATTATTTGCCAGATTACGACGAAGAGCTTGGCTTGGCCTTGTCTCTGGGTGCAAACAGCTCCATCAATACTCCAATTGTTGGTCTTGAAGCCTGTGGCACAAGTTGGATGAAAGACGTTGCAAACATGGGATTATTGATTTCCACTCATGATGGTGGCGTAGCGGATATGCCTTCAGACAACTATCTAACTATCGAAGGAAAGACCGAGGAGCAAGAAACTGAGAACCTTTATCACCAGATGGAGGTCGCATGTAAAGCTTGGGGTAATGACTTTGACCTAGAATATTGGGTACATAAAGAGCTGATTGCTTACTTGGACATCTGCTCCGGCTCTCGAATGATGCGTGATTACTTAAACTATCTATTTTAATAAATAAAGGAGAAAAGAATGGACGATCCAGCACCAGCACCAATTAATGCACAGCAGAAACAAAAGAAAGGCGGTTCTGCTGCAATTATTGGTTGCGTAGTATTATTAATTGCATTAATCGGTGTAAGCGCTTTTGCATTTATTAACCTAGGCTCAACCAGCAGCAAACAAAACGAAATTGACACTCTAACTAAGCAAGTCGAAGAAAAAGATAAAAAAATCAAAGAAATTACCGAAGCTGTTGGCATTGACGTAAAGGAAGGCGAGGAAGTTTCTACTGAAGAAATTAAACAGTCTCTCGGAAACGTAATCGTTCTAAAAGATATTGGTTACAAGCTAACTATTCCAGATAATTATATCTATGTAAGCTACTTCTACAAATCTAGTGCGCGCCCATCAATCCAGCTATGGGGCGTAGGCAATGATCGTAATTATCAACAATTCCCAGCTGGCAATCCGGACGTAAACGAAAGTGGCATGGGCGCGATAACCTTCGTAAAAACTGGCGAAGAATATGGAGAAATGGGTTCTCGGCCAGAAAAAATCACTGGCTTAATCGAAGGATATGATGCTTATTATGAAGGCCCTCAGGCTGCATATTCACTCGACAAAGACTCCCAGAAGCTCGAAGTAGAAGACGTTGCTAGAATCAAAAAGATTCTAACTAGCAAAGAGAACTACAGCAAGTTATAAAGATTAGCAAAAATACCCCTCAAGCGAGGGGTATTTTTTATTGAAATAACTACAATTAGTTGTAGATGTTTTCGACCTGGATGCTTGGACCCATAGTGGTGGATACGTAAACGGACTTTACGTACTGACCCTTGATGGATGCAGGCTTCTGGCTCTTGAGGCTCTCCACGAAAGCGTTGACGTTTTCCATGAGCTTGTCTGCGCCAAAGGAAACTTTACCGAGGCCAACGTGTACGATGGCTTGCTTATCTACGCGGTATTCAATCTTACCGGCCTTTGCTTCCTTAACGGCCTTTTCGATATCGGTGGTAACAGTGCCAGCCTTTGGATTTGGCATGAGACCTTTTGGACCAAGAAGGCGTGCGTACTTACCGAGCTTTGGCATGTACTGTGGAGTAGAGATAAGAACATCAAAGTCGAGCTGTTCTTTATCAAGACGCTTGGTGAATTCTTCATCTTCTGCGATATCTGCGCCAGCCGCCTTTGCGGTCTTTGCGAGATCGAGTGGTGCGAATACGGCTACGCGTACGTCTTTACCGGTACCTGCTGGCAAAGTGACGGTTGCGCGGATATTCTGATCAGCTTGGCGTGGGTCTACGCCGAGGCGGAAATGCATCTCGAGGGTAGCGTCGAACTTTACTGGGCTAGTCTCAATAGCGAGCTTGATAGCATCTTCGAGGCTGTATGCCTTGCCTTTTTCTACCTTTTCGTTAGCTTTGCGGTAGTTCTTACCGCGGCGTTCGAGACGGCTACGAGTAACTGGCTTTGGACCAACTTTCTTTTCTGGTTCTGCAGCTTTCTCTGCCTTGCGTGCCTGGCGTTCTTCTTCAGCGCGTACTTCTTCTACGTGCTTTTTGGACTTCTTACCGGCCTTGGCGAATTTTTCTTCAGTTTCTGCTGCTGCTTCGACTGGAGCTTCTTCTGTGGTAGGTTCTTCTACGACAGGAGTTTCAAGATCTTTGGCTTCTTCTTTAGCCATGATTATATCCTTTCGCGGTACAAACGAGCTATTAACTCTCCCGACCATTAAATTTAACTTGTTTGATTTTATCATAAAACAGATTAAAAAGCAAGAAAAAGGTGCCGCAAGCCGGGCTTACGACACCATTACCAGAGCAAAGAACATCAGTGTGAGCGAAATCGAATCCATACGGTCTAAATAGCCCCCGTGTCCACGAAGTGGATATTCGAGAAGCCTCACGACTGGAATGGTCATCAGTCCGTCGCCAGAATCCTTGATGCCAAGTTGCCTCTTTGAGGCAGAGCCAAGTAAATCGCCTGCTTCGGCCACCACACCCGCAAATATCATAAAGATGACTAGTCGAGTAGTGATTGTGATACCAAACAGCGGGCAGAAGAACAAAGCCGCAAAAGACGCAATGATTCCTCCGATGAATCCTTCATAGGTCTTTTTGGGCGATATTCTGTAGAAAATCTCGGCTCGATGTCTACCAAAGAGTTTGCCGACCGCAAAAGCCCCGACGTCCGCCAGTGTACTTACTAACACGACGAAGGCGAGTTGCTCGCGCGTCACGATGAACGCCGCAATTGTCGCAAACATCAGTACGCATACTTCGAAGGCCCAGGCCCCAGCGGGCTGACAAGACAGCGGCTCCATGCGCCACTTTTGCGTCTCGGAGATAATCATTATCTCGGCCATCGACATCAAGAAACAGAACACGAACAGAAGATTGAAGTATTCACCTCCAAATCCGAAATAGCACACAAAGAGTGCCCCGATAATCCAAAGTGCTCCAATCACTCTTCCTTTCATATATCCACCTCCTCTATGATGCAGGAAAGCAATCAGTGTTTTAATTATAACATATTTTTGGGCAAAAGAAAGGGGGTGCCCCTAGAGGCACCCCATAGTGATTATGGCGAAATAGATGAGCGCTACGGAAGCGGAATCAAAGCAATCTAAGAATCCGTGGCGAGATCGTACAAATATCTCTAATTTTCCGATGATGGGCAGTTCTTTCATGAATTCATCCGAATCCTTTATGCAGAGCTCTCTCTTTGCCGCTGAACCTAGTAGGTCACCGATGACGCAGGCGACGAAGCCCGTATAGACATACAACGTGCTTGCGTTCGTAAATGGCATCCTTAATATTATTATTACAATCAAGCCCGCCATCGCCGAACCCAGAAACTCACCAATGTAGCCGGCGTAGGTCTTGTTTGGCGAAATATTCTTCGAGAAGAATGCCCTCCTCGTGCCGAACAAGCGGCCGAATATTAGACCAAACGCATCCGAAGCCATTGCTACACCCATCCATAGCAAGTATTGTTCCTTTGTCAACTTGACTGTATATAACAGCACTATGGCCGTTAGTAGCACAATCATCATGATAGTACAAAAGATCACGTTGCAGTGTTTCCTGTCCTCGAAGGCATAGTATGCGCTCACGAAAAGCTCCACTATTGCCATCAAGAAGCACAGGCCAACAATTATCCTAAAAGGCCATGCGTTCCCGATCATTGCGGTAACAAAGAATGCTGTACACATTAGTAGCGTGTCCGCTACCGTCTGCTTTAGTGTCAGCCTAGGTACAGTATTTCTCATCTGCACCACCCCTTTCGTCATTAGTAAGGTGCAATAGTTGTTCAATTATACAACAAAAAGGCCACCCTGTAAAGGATGGCCAATTCGTAGAATTACTCAACTACTTCTACGCCCATGGAGCGTGCGGTACCTGCGATAACTTTGCAAGCGCCAGCTTCATCGATAGCGTTTAGCTGATCTTTCTTTACTGCGGCAATTTCCTTAATCTGAGCCATGGTGATTTTACCAACTTTCTCAGTGTTTGGACGACCACTACCTTTTTCGAGTTTGATCTTTTCGCGAATCAAATCGTCGACTGGCTGACCCAAGCAGGTC
The DNA here is from genome assembly GCA_017541245.1 of Candidatus Saccharimonadota bacterium. Classification (GTDB taxonomy): domain Bacteria; phylum Patescibacteriota; class Saccharimonadia; order Saccharimonadales; family Saccharimonadaceae; genus UBA2834. Next base: position 34,537 of record JAFXZL010000006.1, on the reverse strand, counting down.
CAGTCGAAAGTGCGATCTTCATATACCTTAATGTGAACGATAACGTTCTTGCCCTGGTATTCCTTGGTAGCCTCGTTGAATGGATTGATGAAATCCATCATGTTGAGACCCCACTGACCGAGGGTGCTACCTACTGGAGGTCCAGCTGTTGCTTTACCACCAGGAATGCGCAACTTAAGGTTGCCGATGCATTTTTTACCTGCCATTTGTTAATATTCCTTCTCCGGCTTTGAAGCGCTTCACCGGAAATTACGTTTAATTAAACGTGCGTAACGGCGTATATTATACATCAAAAAGCCCCCAGACGCAAATCTGGAGGTTTTGATTAATTAGTCGTCAATCTTCTTAACTTGAAGAGCGTCGAGCTCAACTGCGGTTTCGCGACCAAACATAGATACGAGAACCTTGAGCTTGCCCTTGTTGGCATCGATTTCGGAGATAGTACCCTCGAAGCCCTTGAATGGACCATCGGTAACGGATACAACTTCGCCGATTTCGTAGTTTACGGTAAACTTTGGATCATCAACGCCCATGCGCTTCTTGATCTTTTCGATTTCCTTCTTGGAAACTGGAGTTGGCTGAGTACCGGTACCAACGAAGCCAGTTACGCCTGGAGTGTTGCGGATGATATACCAAGTCTCATCGGAGAGGCACATTTCTACCAAAACATAACCCTGGAAGATTTTCTTGTCGGCAACACGGCGCTTACCGTTTTTGATTTCGATTTGTTTTTCTTTTGGAACGAGAGCATCAAAGATTTTATTTGCCAAATCGGCACTGCCAATGCGCTGCTTGATGGAGTCAGCGACTTTGTCCTCATAGCCGGAGTACGTACTAATTGCGTACCACGCCCTAGAACCATCGTAACGGTTTACCGCCATATTATAATCCTCCGTAGATTAAGTTAAATAGATAAGTAAATAGCATATCTAGAAGCATGATGAAGACTGCAATGATTACTACATAAATGATTACAGAAAGTACAAGCTTCCAGGTTGCCTTGCGATCTGGCCAACGAACTTGGCGCACTTCGCGGAAAGAATCGCGAATATAACGACCAAAAGCTACGAATGGACGGAATAGAATGAACGGCTTCTTGCCTTCGCGTGCAGCTTTTCTTGCAGCTTTCTTCTCTGCCTTATCGAGCTTTCTTGCCTCCTTACGATCTTTGGCGCGAACTTTTTTATTCTCGCTATTCTTTGCTTTTACTGTGACTTTGCGAGTAATTTCAGCTGGCTCTTCAGACTTCTTGGTCTCTTTTTTGCTAGAGGCCTTGTCGTCCTTCGCCTTAATTCTTGTGATGTTTGCCATGAAATGCTCCCATTAAAAATAGTCCTTTCGGACTCTTGTCAAGAGTATATCAAAAAGAATCCGTTTTTGCAAATAGTCTAATCTGTTTTTAGAGGTCTTCGTAGTTGTCTTTGTCGGTCAGGACTTTTAGGAGAGTCTCCATCGCAGTAGACTCGACTTTGCCATCAGAAGAATCTGGCGAGCTGTATTGGTCGAATCTTGCGATGCCGCGACGCAGGAGGTTGCCGTTGCCAGACACAATGCTATTACTAGCAAAGGAGTTCATCCAGTCATCCGTAGAATCAATCTTTAGATATGTGTCGATATATTTTTTGGATAGCGCCTCAAGGCGAATCATGCCACTCGTGTTCTTTTCTGGATCCGCAAAATCGTAGCTGTCTTTGCTTGCCTCTGAGTCTATACCCCAAATAAGCACACCTTCGTCGTCGGTTAGGTATTTAACGCCTTTTAGATCATCAGAAATCTTAACTTTTTTACCTACTATTGGAAGGTAGATGTAATCTTTGGCGGCAGCAGTATTGACGGTGGCGACGGTATTTAGGGCGTTCCACTTGTCGTCATACTCTTCACTCATGCCTTCGCCGGTCGCCTCTTTGATAGCCTTGTTCTTTTCGGCCTCAATAGTTTTGATTTTGCTCTCGTAGTAACTCTTCAACTCAGAAACCTTTTCATTGTAAGCAGTCTCGGCCTCAGCCTTTGCGTCGGTAGCAATCTTTTCCTTGTCCGGCATATTAATATATGCGAGCACCGCAGCTACGCCGCAAGCAATTGTTAGGACCATAAAAATAATTGCAATAATCATCCATTTGTCGAGTTTTTTCTCTTGGGATCTTTCCATCAAAATACCTCCGATTTCTTAATAGTATAAGCTTTTTCAAGATTGATGGCAAACGCACGACAATAAAAATATGCCCCTCTCGAGTTGGGGCATATTGTTTAGCGCTTCTTTTCCTTTACTTCGTTGCGGCCAAGGTTCTTCTTCGTTTCGGTGAAGACCACATGTTTGCGCAAAACTGGGTCATACTTACGAAGGCTGAGCTTGTCTGGGGTGTTCATGGTGTTCTTCTTGGTATAGTAAAGGCGAATACCAGATTCTTCAGAAACCAAACCAACAAGCTTGCGCTTGGTATTATTCTTTTTTGCCATATTGGTCATATTTTAGCACATCTGTTGAGTTTTGTAAAACCCCCAAGAATTCAGATGTATTACAAAATAACGTATGCATTTGACTGGTTAAGGTATTATACTTGTATCATCATTTGGCTATTATGAGCAGTACAAAAAACATATTCCTTAAGTTATCCGACAACAGCGTGAAGTCAGCTACGTTTGATATTTTTGATACCGTTTTATTGCGGAAGATTCATCCGGAAGAGATGCAGTTTTTGGAAGTAGCAAAACAATGGACTCCGCTTTTTCGTAAAGTAGTTTCCGGCAAGATTGAGACGAATGAATTGCTGTCGACAAGAATTTATGCCCGGAAAGAGCTTTGGAATATTAACTCGAAATACAACAAACATGAGTCCTCAGAAGACGACCCTCTATCTTCGCTCTACGCCTACGACGTAACACTAGAGGAGTGGTTCGCCTTAATCGTAGATTTATTTGTCGAGAAATATAACAAAAAGATAGACCGGGAAGCCAAAGCCAGTCTCGTGGCTTCCATGATTGATTTAGAGATTAAGACTGAAAAGCTCGAGTTAGTTCCAAATGAGCCGCTAATCAATACAATCAAGAGGGCGCGAAAAAATAATCCTAGCCTGAAAGTCTACTTTGTTTCCGATATGTATTTGTCGAAGAAATATATACTGGATTTGCTTAATCATTTCAAAATCGACGTCTTTGATGACGGTATCGTCTCTACCGATGTCAACTATATCAAGGCTAATGGTGGGCTTTTCTCATACCTACATAACAAAAAGATTTTTGGCGACTCTTTCAGTCTATCGACGAATATTCATATCGGCGACTCTCGAACATCAGATTGCCTAATGCCAATTGCAAATGGTTCGGATGCTCTATTGTACCGCCCTAATAATCGAAAATTTTACTTTAATAGGTTGAAGCATAAAATCCTCACTAGGAACTCTGCGAGCGTCGCCAAAAAAGAGTTGGCAAAAAAGATAAAAAGCTACCCATCTAACCCGGCTGGCATATGGAGAATGTATGGCTTTGTCTTCTCTCAAGCGCTCTGCTCTTTTCTCGCGCACGTTGCACTCTGTGCAAAATATTCCCCGAATACCACGTTTCTGATGGTTTCGAGTGAAGCAAAATGCTTTAAGGAGTATGGCGAAAGACTCATGGGTAAACTATTTAACCAGCAGAATATCCTTATTGCCGAAAAGCTAAATCGCAGGCGAATGATCAAGGCCTTTGTTTGGTTTTTGGCGAATAATCCCACGATTGATTATGACCTCGATTCCATCTTTAGTATCATCTGTTACGGCGAGATCGATGGCACACATCGCGAACTATATGAATTTTTCTTCGGGAAGGACTACCCATATAGCGAGCTAACTATTAACCACCAAAACGACAAAGATTTTAGAAAAAGCTTTCTATACAATATCGCTCATGCAGACAGTAAATACACGAAGCACCTAAAAGAAGCGTATGATTATGTAACATCCTATATTCCATCGCTCAGACATGAAGTAGCCATCGTTGATTTAGGGTGGGGTGGCACGGTCCAAATGCTCTTTACGGATTTTTGTCGCTTGCATAATGCCAATCTGGAAGTCACCGGGCTATATCTAGGCGCGCATCCGGCGGATAGATTCAGAATGAAGAATACAAACCTTTATGGCTATCTTATGCCAAATGTTAGATCTGGCGAAGATAGAAGAATCTGGAATGCGGTGTTATGGGAATACGCGTTTACCAACAAAGCCCAATTTAGCGAGGACACTGCCCACCTAGAACAGATTCGCCTCGGCATACTGGACGGAATAGGTTTTACCGAGAAGATTAACCTCAATCCTCTAGACTATTACCATTCTGTTGCTAGAAACGCTATTAAGGATTTCATAACGACACCTAAGCGAAAGGTCGTAAAAGTAATCGGCAATATTCAGTTCGACAGTGGTTTTGTTGATTTTCATTATTTCCGTATCGTCGATATGTCGTATAGCTTCTTTAGCTTCCGAAGAAAACTCTTACTACACCCACGTAGCACGATTAGGAATGACATTTTTGGACCAAACCATTGGCCAATGGGATATATTGCCTATTACAGGTTATACATCACGAAAGCAGCGATTAAGCTTATCCAGATTATTAAGCGAAAAACATATTTTTGATATCTAGTCGGTTTTTATAAGGATGCCTTTAATGTTAAGATATAAACAATAGGAGGCTTATGGGCAAGATATATGATTTTAGGATAAAGACCCGTAAAGGCGAAGATAAGCCGATGTCGGATTTTAAAGGCAAAGTACTACTTATCGTAAACACCGCTACTGGATGCGGTTTTACGCCAACGACTAGCCCGGAAGATATCGAAGAAAATATAAAGGAGTTGTTATGACAATCATCGAAGGAACAAAAGAAAATTTTGACACCGAAGTTCTAAAATCCGACGTACCAGTGCTTGTAGACTTTAACGCGGAATGGTGCCCGCCATGCCAGGCGCTGCATCCAATCCTCGAAGAATTAGCCGAAGAAGGAGGCGATTTTAAAATTGTCTCGGTAGATATCGATGATCAGGATGAACTAGCCGAGGAGTACGAGGTTAGCTCGATTCCTTGCCTCGTCGTATTCAATGGCGGCGAGGAAACCGATCGCAAGGTTGGCCTTCAGCCAAAGAAGCGTCTGCAAAAGATGTTGGGGGTTAAATAATGTACGACATAGCGGTGATTGGCGCTGGACCGGCGGGCCTTACGGCAGGAATTTATGGTACTCGTGCCAACAAAAAAGTAATAGTATTCGAAATGCTGACTCCTGGTGGCCAGATTGTTAATACCTCTACGATTAGCAATTATCCAGTCGCTCCAGGTATCACTGGCCCCGAATTTGGCCAAGTTTTATCAAAGCAGGCGGAAGATCTTGGCGTAGAAATCGAATATGCCGAGGTTAGTCACATCGATAAGGCTGATGGTTACTTTAAAATTACTACAGAAGATGATAACTTCGAGGCAAAGACTATTATTATTGCGACTGGCACGCAACCACGCAAACTAGAGCTAGAACACGAAGATGAATTTACTGGCAAAGGAATTTCTTATTGCGCGACCTGCGACGGGGCCTTCTACAAAGATAAGGTAGTTGCCGTGAATGGTGGTGGCAATTCAGCCCTGCATGAAGCTCTATATCTCGCAGATATCGCGTCAAAGGTTTATCTAGTTCATCGTCGCACGGAATTCCGTGGCTCCGAAGATATGGTCGAAAAGATCAAGGCCAAAGGTAATGTAGAGTTAGTGCTTGGCGCCAATATTGCGAAGCTTAATGGCGATAAAAAACTCACTAGCGTAGAAACCGACACCGGCCAAACACTTGATGTTGATGGCCTATTCGTGTCCATTGGACGCGTTCCTAATGCGAAGAAGCTAATTGATGGTCTAGAAGTAGTTGATGGCGATTATGTTGCCGCTGGCGAAAACTGCATTACAAACATCCCTGGCGTATTCGTGGCGGGCGACGTACGCAACAAAGAATTGCGTCAGCTAGTAACCGCTACAAGCGATGGTGCGATTGCAGCCAATGAAGCGCTAAAATACCTTTCCGCTAATAATTAACTAAATTGCGCGAAGCCGGTTATAAGCATAGCCGGCTTTTTTGTTGGCATTCGCCCTGTTGTATTTATTACAACATTTATATTTTGCTGTATTCTGCTGTTGTAATTTTTACAACACACCATTTTTGGCGAGTTTTCCACAGTGAACACATATTTTAACCATATGCGCAATTGCTATAAAATAATATGCTTTTGCTTGCAACTTGCTAAGTTTTCAGGTACTTTCAGGTTAACTACCCCAAAGTATCTGGGGCAAAACAAACTAATAAAGGGAGATAAAAGAAGTGAGTCTTAGGAAAAGATTCGGAAATATCGCAGCAGTATTCTTTATGGTACTCAGCACGATTGCTCCGATCGGCAACGGTCTCCTCGCTAAGGAGGCTTATGCGGCTGTTGGAGATGAAGCTCCAGCGCATAGCAAAAATATCAAACCAAATGGTGACGGCACCTACGAGTTGTCGCTTAGCGTTACTGGCGCAACGCAAAGCAGCCAGACATCTCAAGTTACTAAGGCTAATGTAATATTAGTCCTAGATACGTCTAGCTCGATGAACCAGAACGCTGGTAATATATATTACCCAGTCGTGGGCACTCCTGGCAATCCGGCCAATGACGGTCATTCAGTGCCAACATACTATCGCTTGGACGGTACCAATTATCAAGAAGTTTATTACAAAAACGGTCAGTGGAGAACAAATAATAGTAATAACGGCCAAGTGTTTACTGGACAATTTTATTGCCGTTCCCGCCTATGGGCCGAGAAGAATACCCTCACAAAAACCGATGGCATAATTGATGAGCTACTGAGTCAGAACGTTGCTGGCGACGCGGTGAAGTCGGACATTATAGAAGTAGCCGTTGTCGGCTTTGGTATGGATGGCGAAGAAAAGCAAAGCTTCACTACTAGCGCAACTGCCCTTAAAAACTCTATCAATGGACTCACTACCGATTCGGGCACCAACTGGGAGGAGGCTCTCCAGGTTGCAAAAACTATGGCTGACGCAAAGAAGACGGCCCAGCCGAACGAAGACGTATTTGTCATTTTCTTGACCGATGGCCAACCTTCGGTTACTGCCACTAATAGCCAGATTGCTGGTGACGTTAACGGATGGAATAGCGCCTGGAATGCAGCTAGCGATGATGCGCGCGCTTTAGTCACTAATGGTTATAAGTTTTATTCACTCTTTACGTGGGGTAGCAGCACTTATGAGCATTACCTTACTAGCTTAGTAAACTATGCATACACTGGCAGTGGTAACTATAACTCTGGTATCGGAAGCTATGGCCAATACTACACTAATGCGGATAGTACCGACGCACTTATCTCTGCGCTTAGCCAGATCGTAAATGACATCACAAATAGTGTTGGCTATACCGACATTGAATTCATTGACGAAGTTACCGAAATGACTTCTACGAGTATTTCTAGTGCTGTCGATGGCACCGCTACGGGCTTTAAGTATACAAGGAGCGGCGGCAGCTATGGCGAAGGTCAAACTTGGACTGATGCACCACAAGTAAAAATCGTTGACGGAAAAGTCGACTGGAATCTTGGCAGCCTCATACTAGAAAACGGCGTAACCTACACGGTCTCCTTCACTGTATGGCCAAGCCAGGAATCTTTCGATTTAGTCGCAGACCTAAACAACAACAAAACTTCTTACGATAGTCTCACTGATACTCAAAAATCCCAAATTATCAAAAACGGCGATAAGTATTTCCTAAAAACAAATACCGACTTCCCTACTATCTCTTATTCCACAATTACAACTACAACTGTAAATGGCCAAAGTACTACTACTAAGACCGAGCACGAACCTATTAATATCACTAACCCAGATCCAGTAAGTCTTGCAGAAGATAAGGTCACCCTCGAGAAGTTGTGGGAGGATTCTCTCGATCCATCTCAGCGCGAAGAAATCTGCGACGAGAATGACGTCTGCGAAGTTGTTCTCGACCTCAATGTAGACGGAAAACCGTATCTAACCAATATTGTCCTCAGTAAAGCTAACGAATGGAAGATAAATGATTATCTAGCCATCGCTCCAGGTATCATGGTAAGCGAAAATAGTGCCGCTTATGACACTAAGTACCCTATCGTCACGATAGACGGTACCAAGTACGCAATCCTTGAAACTGGCCACGAGTACGAATTCAGCGAACAGGATATCAATAGCCATTTCGAATTAACCAACTACAGATATCATCCAATGTTGAAGGATGGTGAACTCAGAAATATCAGGTTCACGAAAGATACTGCCGGCAATATTACTGGCGTCGAGAGCGACGATCCAATTATGTCGTCTATCTCCGCAACTAACACCATCAAGGGCGGTGTCAACATCGAAAAGAAAGTTGTCGACGAAAATGGTAATGCGATTACTGAGAGCACCGACACCTTCAAGGTCAAAGTCGATCTCAAGAATCCCGACGAAGACAATACCGCATATGGCTATGATTACCGCATCTACTACGGTAGCAATAACCCTAAGTATGCAGACTGCGAAGATAAAACTAAGTGCCGTTCCGACCACATTACTGGCACAGGCACTTTTGAGGAAACCGTCTACATTGGCGACGTCATCCGCGTAGTAAACGTCAACAACGGCACACTGTTCTATGTTTCCGAGGATGATATTCCATTTGGTTACGAGCTACAGGGAGTCGACTACCAGATTTCACAAGGTTCTTCCAGTAATCCTATGGACTACACAAGCAGTACCACGATTGACGACAAGAATTATTACGCCGTACTTGGCAACGCTGCAGCCTTTGCAACTTTGACTAACAAGTATACTTCTGGCAACCTCAAACTATCCAAGACCGTAAATGGCAACCCATCTGTCGCAAAAGAATTCGACTTCAAAGTTGTATTTAAAGACAATAAGGGCGCAGAATTGACTGGCACCTATAAGTACACTCTCGGCAATGAGAAAGGTACTATTACTTCTGGCGACACCATCAAGCTCTCGGCAGGCGACGAGGTTGAATTCCTCAACCTTCCAGCAGGTGCTACTTATGAAATTACCGAGACAAGCCTACCTGGCTATACCACCACCGTTAACGGTGCAGCTGGCAACGTAGCAAGAGGCACTATCTCTAATACAACTGAAGCTACCGCAGCATTCGTAAACACCTACAATCTCGAGAAAGTCAGCACGAGCTTCGTCGCAGACAAGCAATTCAACGACTGGACTGTTGATGACGAATTCGTATTCGAGTTGCACGATAAAGATGGCAACTATATTACAGAAGTTGCAGTCGACCAAGACCACAAGAGCGCGACCTTCAACGTTGAATATAGTGCTCCAGGCGAATACGTCTATACAATCAGCGAAAAGGCTCTCGAAGATAATGCTAGGAACCAGCATATTAATACTACAACCGCCCCGAACACTCTAACTGTAACCGTTAAAGTTTATGACGATGGCGAAGGTCACCTCAAGATTGATGGCGAGCCAACTTTCGAGGGCAACAAATCGACAATCGTTAACACCTACGAGTCTACTGGTTCTATCACGGTAGGTGCTGGCAAGATTCTTACCGGACGCGATTGGGCGAACGGCGATGCATTTACGTTTGATCTTTACGATCTTAACGGAGATGAAGAAAAGAAGATTGGAACCGTTACGCTCGAGAATGGCGAAGTCGTAAATTTCGATACCGTCATTTCCTACACCACTGAAGACCGCGATAAGACATTCTATTACGTAATTCGCGAGGATGAATCCAAGAACGGACATAGCGCTGGTCTTACCAACCAGAATCCAAATGGCGTCGCTATCACCGTAACCCTTTCCGACGATCATCAAGGTAACCTCACTGCCACCATTAACGGCGTCGAAGGAAATAGCTTTACTGGCACCATTGAAAATAAGTATGAAACCAAACCAACTACGGCAACCTTTAATGTCGAGAAGACCATTAGAGACCTCACTAATAGCAACCGCGATGGCGAGTTCGAATTCCAGCTTCTTGACAAAGACGGCAACGTTTTGCAAACCAAGAAGATTACAACAAATAATCTTACCGGTAGCGTAGCCTTCAACGCGATTTCTTACGACAAGGCAGGTGAATACACCTACACTATCAAAGAAGTCAAAGGCGCCACTAGTGGCTTCACTTACGACGAGACCATACATACTGTAGTAGTTAACGTCACCGACAACATCGACACCGCTCAACTTACTGCAGCTGTAACAGTTGACGGCAAAAATACGTCTACTGCAAGCTTTAATAACACCTATGCAGCGAAATCCGTCACCGAGGAGCTATTCAATGTAAGCAAGAAGGTAACTGGTCTAGCAGCAGGCGCACCAACGAAAAACTTCGTCTTTGATCTTACCGGCGATGCAACCGATTCCGTCACCATCAACGGTGAAGGTTCCGAGAGCTTTAAGCCGCTAACCTATACCGCGGTAGGTGAATATCACTATACTATTAGCGAAAGGAATACTGGCGAGTCTGGTTACACCTACGATACGACTGTCTATACCGCAACCGTAAACGTAGATGACGTAAACGGCGAGCTCAAGCCGACTGTTACGATCAAGAAGGGCGGCAGCGTTGTTGATAAAATTGAGTTCACTAACACCTACGCCGCTACTGGTAGCGCAAAGATCAGCGTAAAGAAAGAGTTTGCCGGCGCCGCACGCGACTGGAGCAAGGACAGCTTTACCTTTACACTTGAAGAAACTGACAGTGTTCTTGGCGAGGCAACCGCATCCGCCGAGACCAACTGGATTGCCACATTTGACGATATCGACTACACCGAAGCCGGTCCTTACACCTATACAATTAAGGAGTCCGATAGTAATCTTGCTGGCGTCTCCGCATCCGACCCAGTAAAGGTTACCGTAATCGTAACTGATAATGGCGATGGTACTCTTAAAGCGGAGGTTCAAGACCCAAGTAGCTACGTAATCACTAACACCTACGAAACAAAGGCGACTAGCGCAACTTTGCACGTAGAGAAGGAGATTGAAGATCAGTCCAATAGTGATATAGATGGCACTTTCACCTTCATTCTTAAAGATTCTGAAGGCAAAGAAATCGAAACCAAAGACGTAACCACTACCGACGGTGAGGGCGGCGTCGACTTTAGTACTATTTCTTACGACAAGGCAGGCGAATATCGCTACACCATCACGGAAAAAGCTGGTAACCAGGCAGGCTTTACTTACGACACCAAAGAATACGAAGTCGTAGTAAATGTAACGGATGACCCAAGCAAGGCTCAGCTCAGTGCGGAAGTTAAGATTAATGGCGTAGTTACAAATGAGGCAAAATTCACTAATATCTACAAAGCAACGCCTGTAGACGTCCAATTGCACGTAAACAAAGAAATTGAAGACCTATCTAACAGCAAGGTTGATGGTACTTTCGAATTCAAGCTAAGCGATTCCGACAACGAAGAAGTAGAGACTATTAGCGTCTCTACGAAAGACTTGGTTGGTGGTGCAGACTTCAGCAAGATAAACTTCACCGAAACTGGTACCTATAACTATACGATTGAAGAAGTTAAGGGTACGACCGCTGGCTTCAGCTATGACACGACAAAACATAATGTCGTAATAACCGTATCCGACAAGGAATCGAAGCTTGTAGCCGAAGTAAAGATTGACGGCGAAGAAACTAAGTCCGTCACTATTGTTAACGAATACGAGGCAGAACCTGTAACAATTATTCCGGGCGCCTACAAAGTCCTAACCGGCATGAATGAAGGTGTTGAGCCAGTAGATTTCAGCTTTACCCTATCTGGCGATAACATTGATGACGAAACCGTAACCAGAAATGGCGAAGGTAGCGTGGAGTTCTCCCCTATCACCTTTGATAAAGTCGGTACTTATGAATTCACCGTCAAGGAAATTGACGACGGAGCTCCAGGTTATACTTACGATGACAGCATCTTCTCTATTATCGTAGAGGTTACGGATGCAGCCGGTAAGCTTGAAGCTAAGATCAGCTACAAGAAGAACGGTGAACGCGCCGATGGTGTTATCTTCGAGAACACTTACTCTACCGAAGAGATTACTATCGTTCCAGAAGCAACCAAGATTCTCCTTGGTCGTGACCAAGAAAAGGGTGAATTTACCTTCAAGGTATTCCTCGACGGCGAGTTGGTAGCTACCGGCTATAACGACGTAGACGGCAATATCATCTTTGATAATGAAATTTCCTTCAGCGAAGTTGGCACTTATAAGCTAGTTATCAAAGAAATTGCAGGCACCGACCCAGATATCGAATACGATACTACAGAATATGAATATACGCTCAATGTATCTGACACGGGCCGTGGCACTCTAATGATCGAGTATGAAGGCGACGCAAATGACGCAATCTTCGTTAACAAGTTCGTTGGCGGTAAGGGCGAAGAAATCCCAAGCAACCCAAGAACTTACGACGATATTGCAAGCTCTATCGCAATCCTATCTACTTCCATTATTGGACTAATTGCCGCAGTTATCTTCGGCAAACGCCAAGCAAAAGAAGACTAACATAAAAGCCACCCCCAGTAGCGGGTGGCTTTTTGTGCGTGATATAATATATACAAAGGAGGCAGAGGTGGAAGAAAAAGAAAACATGCTCTCGGGCAAATGGTATAAGGCAGACAATGAATTGTTGGTTTCCGAGCGCACGGTCGTTAGGACACTGCTTCAGCGCTATAATCTTACGGTTGCTTCCGATTTTGTTAGCAGGGATATTCAGATTCGCAATATTCTTGGCGAGGCTGGCGAGAATGTCCGTATTGAGCAGCCATTCAGATGCAATTATGGCAAAAATATAACGATTGGCAACAACTTTTTCTCCGATTTTAATCTAACGATTCTCGATTCCGCAAAAGTCACGATTAAGAACAACGTAAAGATCGGCCCGAATTGCAATATATACACCACTTCTCTACCGAAAGATTCCGCTAAGCGTGCTGAAGGCCTCGAGCAGGCGCTACCAATTACGATTGAGGACGACGTATGGATTGGTGGCAATGTAACTATTTTGCCTGGCATATCGATCGGAAAAGGTGCGATTATTGGTGCGGGGGCCGTTGTTACCAGAAATGTCCCGGCCAGCACAATCTATGCCGGTGTTCCCGCAAAAATGATATCTGTAAATTACGACAAAGAGTGGCAGGACGTTATCGATATCGTCGATAAGGTTATTAAGGGTGAAATGACCTTAACTGTGTCCAATATTCAAAAGAAGCTCACGATAGGATACGGTAAGGCCTCTTACCTAATGACACTGCTCGAAGATTGCGGAGCCGTTCGCGTAAACGAGAAAGGCAAACGAGAGCTTGCCGTAGAATCTGTATATGATGTGGTTTTACCAAAGAATGCCTCGGTTAAATACCCAGAAGACCTCGATTATTTTAATGCAAACTGGCAAATGATTATCGATACAATGTATGACGCAATAAATGCGCAGCGTACACATATTACGGTTAGCTATATCCAGCGCAATAGACATATCGGGTATAACCGCGCATCAACACTACTTGAAACAATGAAGGATGCCGGTATTGTGGAACCAGACGGAAATGACGCAAAGATAGTCATAAAAAGCTTAGACGAAATAAAACTGCCGAAAGGCGTTAAGGTAAAGATACCTAAATAATATATATCATAATAAGGACAGATATGAATAAGGCAAAACACCACTTACTAAAAATCATCCCATTCCTATCTGGCATCGCACTTATCTTCGTGCTTGCTGGCAGTGTTTATATGCTACTACACTCACCGGATGAAAAGACCGACCCTGAGCCCGAAAATAAATCCGTTGCATCCGACGAGGAGCAAGAAGAGGCTAAAGATGTCGAGAAAGCCTTAGTAACGTTAAATTCACTATCGGATAAGAGCAATAGCTGGGAGTATGACATTCTTGACGATTCTATCGCCGAGTTAGTTAGTTCTTCCATTATCGATACCGATAAAGATCTCGACGAAGGCCAATTCAAGAATAGATTCACTTTCCAAGGAATAAAAGAAGGCGAAACCCGCGTCACTTTCACTTACGCAGGCGAAGAAGGCAATATCGACTCTGCCGATTATATTATTTATGTAGATAAAGACTTAAACGCAAGGGCGGAAAAAGTCGAAGATATCGATAACATCCCAGAAGAATAAGATATAATAGATACGAGACCGTAGTCTAGTATCTTATGAAGGGGGTGTTTTATTGGCCGCCAGAAAAACATTGAGGTGGTGCTTGGTTTTGATTTGGCTCATTCTGACCGTATATCTCTCTTGTCAACACGGCCCAGAGAGTGGCGAATTATCGCATAAAATTGCCGCGGGTAGTTATGCTTTGCTAAAGAAAGTATTTCCAAAGATTAGCCTGTCGTCATATCACGCCATCATACGCGAAGTTGCTCATTTTGCCGTACATTTCGTCTTGGCTCTCCTGGCCTATCGCGCCATAGCGCCGTGCTGCAAAGACTTTAAGGCCGGAATTGTAGTGTCGCTACTATTCTGCCTGCTAATTGCAGCTATCGACGAACTTATCCAATGCTGTTCGCCGGGGCGCACCATGGAGTTCATAGACTTTTTCCATAACTCCAGTGGAGTATCATTCGGCACTATAGTTGGCATCCTCTCAAACGATGAAACCGCCTATTAACGGGGCGGTTTTTTCTTGCTAGAATATCAGTAAGCATGGACAGTTTGTTAAAAGTCGCGGTTGTTCCGGTTATACTTCTTCTTTATTTTGTGCACAAAAAAGATCCGCACCCAGAATCCATGAAGTTTCTCTTAAAAATCTTTGGCTTTGGCTGTCTGACTACTATTCCCGTATTAATTTGCGAGCTTGGATTTGACGCATTATTAGCTTTGCCTGCTAAATTTGGCAGTTTCTCTATTCTCTGGAACACATTCTGGGGTGTAGCTTTCGTGGAAGAGATTTTTAAATGGATAGTAATGTTCGGCTTTAGCTATAAAGATAAAAAGTTCGACGAAACCTATGATGGCATAGTGTACGGGGCTTTCTCTTCTTTGGGCTTCGCCTGCGTTGAAAACTTTCTTTATGTATTATTCAACTCGGGCATCACCACTGGTATTTTGCGTGCCATTACGGCGGTTCCTGGGCATTTCTGTTATGGCGTAATCATGGGATATTTTATGTCTAAGGCTCGTTCCAATAAGTCAAAAGGACGAAGTGGGGCTCTATACATAATGCTAAGTATTTTCCTGCCGACTTTGCTACACGCCCTATACGATTTCTTTATAACAGAGCCAACTATCCTGACCGTCCTAGCATGGATTGGACTAATGCTAGCGATGTTTATTAGCTGCTTTGTGCTTATACTAAATGCCTCAAAAAATAATGAAACAATCGGCATTCCCGCACCAGCGGCTACGCCTATCGCGCCAACTGCACCAGTCGCGCCAGTAACTCCTTCAGCACCAGTCGCGCCAGCTGCTCCGACAACTCCGCCAGTCCGGCCCCAAGAGACCCCTCAGATATCTGCTGCGCCACCAATAACGAGCGCCCCTCCAGCAGAACCCGTTAAGGCAGACTCAATAACAACTATTAGCTGGGAGACCGATCAAAATGGCCAAAACAACCCTTAAAATAATCCACGAAAATAATTCTTATGCCCCAGGCGAGTGGACTAGCACTACCTGGACAATCAAGGATGACATGACGGCAATAGTCAATATACGCTACTATATGAATGACGAAAAAGACGATGATTTGCAGTTAAAGATTTCCGAAGATAAATATAATCAACTTTTTGATTTTCTAGAAGAAGGCAAGAAAGGCGATAAGGACATCTTTGCCCTAGACGGCTCTGGCTGGGAGATTCATCAATATAATAGCGATGGAATTCAGATATACCATAGAGACCATTCCTATATCTATGGCATAGCCGGGTTCGAAAAGATGGAGAAACTTCTCTATTCTTTAAATAAAAGATTAAAATAATTTAAGCCATAAAAAATGGAGCCGCGACCGGGATTTGAACCCGGGACCTCATCCTTACCATGGATGCGCTCTACCAACTGAGCTATCGCGGCAACTTCAGCTATTATACCACAGATAATAACGCTCGCCAAGCTTAACAGTTATATAAACCCACCTCGCGGTGGGTTTATGCGTTATAGATTCGTATCGTATTGCTCGCGTATGTCACGTGTTCTGTCCTCAAAGGTGGTCTGCATTTTGAACATAGAGAACATCGTGAAGCCAATCATGAATACCGAAAAGAGACCGATTATGACAAACATTATCTTCGCCACAGTACTAATCATCTTGTGCTCTGGCGACAAAACGAAGTCATCTGGCAAATATTCCTTTTTGCCTTCGTCGTATTCGATAGCAAAATCCATGCGACAATGTTCACAGTGAACATCCCTATCTCCTACTTTAAACTTCAATGGTGCACCGCACTTCGGGCACTCTTTTGCAATTATTTTCATTATTCCTGTCTTCTTGTTACTTCTATATGCTTTGGTTGGATATTTTCGATCTTAATTAGAATAGCCTTGCCTTCTACGTTGATAGTATCATTAGCATCGATTGCGCTAGTATCAATAAAGATGTTGTAATCTTCGTCGCGAGTAATCGAATTAATACCAAAATATGAAAGACCAGGCTTCTCTGCTGTGACTAGAATTACGGAGCCGGAATTGAAGAATCCATCAGATAGCTGGAAGTCTTCTATCTCCTGAACACCGCTTAGCATCTTTATTTGTGAAATTACCTTATCGTAGGTATCGTTCGAGTTGATATAGTAATAGTCATCTTCGCCGCCAACCTTCTTTAGAAGCTCACGATAGTTGCTCTTTGTACCGGCACCATCTTCAATGCCCGGATCATATGTGAAGGCCTTTGTCTCGTATTGGATCCCGATGATATCCGTAACATCATCGATTGGCCCTTCGTCGGCTGTTAGTGAAGATTCGTAATTGCGACCAATCTGAACGCCAGCATACATAATGCCAGCTACCACTATAAAACCAATACAAACTGTAATGACTGAGGTTAATATAATCCTAAGATCTATTGTAGATTCTGGAGTTTTTGCTTTTTCGCCACCCTTTTCGGACATTTTCTATTCCTTTCCTTAAATTTTCATGATGTCTGCTTCTTTTTCGGCAAACAGTTTATCAATTTCATTATTGAAATCCTTAATCATGTCGTCAATTTCTTTTTCGGCACGCTTCTTGGCGTCTTCGGCGAGTTCTGCGGCCTTGATGTCTTTACGGGCGTCATCACGGGCTTTGCGTAGAGAAATTTTCGCTTCTTCTACCTTGGTACTAGCAGACTTTACGATTTCCTTGCGGCGCTCCTCAGTTAGTGGCGGAACTGGCACGCGGATAACGCGGCCATCATCGGACGGATTGAGACCCAAGCTTTGATCTGCACGAATGGCAGAGGAGATCTTTGCGATGTTTGCTACATCATATGGCGTAATAAGTAGCATCGTGCCGCCAGATACGGTCACGTTTGCGATTTGGTTTAGTGGCGTAAATTGACCATATACTTCCGCCTTAACACTAGCGAGCATATCTGGATGTGCGCGACCAGTACGAACCTTCTTCATCTCTTCCTTGAAGCGTTCGACTGTTGCTGTCATCTTAGTTTTTACGCTGTTAGAATTGAACATAGTCTCTCAAACTCCTTTTCATTCTTAAACTTTAATACGATGTCACCTGAACCGCGTGCGCTCGTGTGAACTTTGACCTTAACACCTAGGTGATTGCTGAGCTTTGTAGCACGTGCGTCGCTACCAGCATCAGCTGGGCGTTCTTTGGCCTGCTTTGCGGCCTTTTTGCGTGCTTTTAGCTCCACTGTATATTGTTCTACTTTGCGAGCACTCCACCCCTCTGAAATAATCTTTGGAATTACTGCGCTAATCTCTTCTGGTTCTAGTGGGATTAGTGGACGAATTTGGCCTTCGGCGAGATTGTTCTCGACCATGGCATGTTTTACGTCATCCGGTAAAGTCAAGAGACGCATCTTATTAATAACAGCGGATTCACTCTTGCCAACCTTCTTTGCGACTTCCGCAGGCGTAAGATTGAACTGATTCTTGAGCTTTGCGTATGCAGTAGCGATTTCGATGGCATTAAGGTCTTCGCGCTGGACATTTTCGATGATGGAGATTTCTAGGCGCTTCTGTGCATCTAGTGTACGAATAATAGCAGGGACCTTCTCGAGACCAGCAAGCTTTGATGCGCGCCAGCGACGTTCGCCAGCGACAATCTTGTACTTGTTTCCCTCCTTAGTTAATACGAGTGGCTGCAATACACCGTGTTCGGTGATTGAATCGGCGAGTGCCTGAAGCTCTTCGGCCTTAAAATCACGGCGAGGCTGATCTTCATCTGGAATTATATCCGATACCTTGATTTCCTTTAGTTGGCTTTCTTTCTTGTCCTCGCTTGCGGTTGGGTCAAAAAATGCATCAATATTCTCGGTTGGGATGAGGGCCTCAAACCCGCTTCCTAATCCACGAGCGCTCATTTCGTACGCTCCATTACTTCTTCAGCAAGCTCCTTGTATGCTCTAGCACCTTTACTAAAGCGGTCATATTGCCCAATTGGTACGCCATGGCTTGGAGCTTCTGCTAAGCGAACATTGCGTGGAATTGTTGTCTCGAATACTTTGTCTTTGAAATACTTCTTTACTTCTGCTAATACCTGAGAGCTGAGCGCCGTGCGGCGATCGTACATTGTCGCAAGAACGCCCAAAAGCTTCAAATCTGGGTTCATAGCCTTCTTTACGAGGTTCATACTCTCTAGGAGCTGAGCGACGCCCTGCATAGCATAAAACTCTGTCTGAACAGGAATTAAGATATACTCGGAAGCAATCATGCCATTGACCGTCAAAAGCGATAGGCTTGGCGGGCTATCTATGATGATATAGTCGTAGTCTTCCGCAACGGTATTTATGGCGTGTTTCAAGAGAAGGAATTTGTTTTCCATCTCTGCCATCTGAACTTCTACGTTAGCGAGCTCTGGAATGGTTGGAGCAATGAATAACTTCTTAGTCTTATTTGAAATAATAATATCTTTTAAGTCACATTCGCCAAGCATGACATCACACATAGTCTTATCGACTTCGCGATGATCAACGCCAAGCCCTGCGCTAGCATTACCCTGTGGATCAAAATCAATAACTAAAGTCTTCTTGCCAGCTTTTGCAAGATAAAAAGCCAAGTTGACAGACGTAGTCGTCTTGCCAACACCTCCCTTTTGATTGGTAACAGTTATTACCTTAGCCATAGTTATATTTTACGCTATATTTCACGATAATTAAAGAGGAACTACCAAATGTAGGACTCGATAATTTGTGGGAGTGGAATTTCTAGCAAGATTAGACAGCCTTCTTCGTAGCGGCCACCCATATAGTTGACTAGCTCTAGCTCGTCACTAAAGAATTTAACCTTTGGATTGACTTTTGTGCTCTCTGGCTGCTCGCCAAGAATAAGGATTTCGGACATTAGGTCATAATTGACCTTTTGGAGCTTTGATACGTCGTCGGTTACAAGAATACGTGCTGGCGCATCGAGCGCATATAGTGCGCGTAAGCCATATTTGACCGAAGTTGCAGAAGTCGAGGCACTATCGTCGATAATGATCGACCCCTTTAGGCCTCTAGCTGGCGACATACGGCCATGAAGCGGACGAATAGCTTCCGCACCAGCCGTGATTAAGTCGCGATGAACCTTAAACAGGCGCGCGACACCGCAGGCCATAATAATTGGGCGCAAGTTATGCTCGCCAATAACCTTAATATTCACTGGTAGCTTATCACGCTCTGGATCATAGAAGACACCCTTAAAGCCATCGAGGGACATAAGCTCGGTATTTTCGTAGTAGAAATCCGCAGGATGCTCGTCTCCATAAGTGAAGACATCTGGATTCATGAGATACTTCGCGTATTTTTGTGGCACATCATTGAAATTAATGAAGACATGATGGGCACGGTTGGCGATTGCAAAATAGCGTTCCGCCTCTTCGTCCGTCTCACAGCTCGTAATTACGCATACGTCTGGCTTAATATCTGGAAACTCCGCCATGGAGTTAAAATCGAGGATTAATACATCTTCGAGCACGCTTTTGTTGACGCCAAAAGTAACGGTCATAGCCTGGCCAAGTATAACGCCTAGTGAGCGAATGGCGGACTTGCGACCATAACTACCTGCTACTACGATGACTTTAATCGTTGGGTACTTCTTGATGTACTTCTCGATTTGTTTCTTTGGGCTACCAAATAACATTATTTCTTAGCGCCTTTCTTCTTTGAAGATTTTGCACTCTTTGCACGAGCCGCTACGCGTTCTGCATGGAGTTCTGCCATTTCGTCCCTGGAATGAATACCGAAGAATAGGTCGGTAAGACCATTAATCATAAGGTAAGTGCCAAATAGCTTGATGTGCGTAGTTGCGCTGAGGCCATTATCGGCAAACATGACTAGCGCTAAGACACAGCCAAGCATACCATTTACGATCCACATAAAGCGATCAGTCATATTATCGAAGCCCTTAAAGCCCATGACGATAGTTACGATGGAGGCAAATAGTACATAGCCTGAAAGCATTGCGATACGTAGACCAATGAGGTTACTCTGAGCGATGCCAGGGATATTTGCAACTAATAATGCGATAGCAATCCACATTTCTAGGAGGCCTAAGAATAGCGCAAAACCAATATTGTGGCCACGACGCTTGCGATGGACGCAGTTGGAAAGCTCAATAATCGACAAACCAATCATTGTCCAGCCAACGATTTGCGTGAGATATCCCACCTCATTCTTGGCGGTCAACATCATACAGAGGCCGGCAACCAAGGAAATAATACCTTTAATAGCAAAAGTCAGCCAATGACTTTCGATAAATTTGCGTTTTGTGCTCACTTCAAAAAGCTCCTATTTCTTTCTTTAAAGTATAAATTAAGCACAAGCGTTTTGCAAGTGGGCTCGATTAAACGTGCCGAATTTTGGCACGAGTTTTTTCAAGTAAATAAGTCAATTTATATTGAGCCGGCTTGATTACTAAATCATGAGCATGTAGATAGATTAGTTCTTCGACGCCAAAACTACGTTTAAACTGGCTAACGCCATAGAAGCGATGCTTCGTGTCATCTTCAGCAGTGATACCCCAGAAGTTGTAGCGTTTTATGCCGCGCTCGCGTGCATCGCGCATGGCCTGCATGTGAAGCAGTGGCGCGCCAGAATACTTAGTGCCGAGGTCGGTCGAAACACCGTAATGATATGATGCCTCGTTTCCGTAGAAAATCATAAAGTTTTGCGCCAGGATTTCGTCGCCAAGCTTAGCCGTATATAGCTTTACTTCGTCATATTTTGCGAACGCCTCGAATTGTTTGCGGAGAAAGTCTTCTGAGAATTCGACAAACTTCTGACGAGCGGCGGTCTCTAGCTGAATCTTATAGAACGTCTTGATATCTTTTGGATCAGTGCTAGTAGTGACGGTAATGTCATTCTTCTGCGCCTTGCGAATTTTACGACGAAGCCCTTGTGAAGCTCCAGCAAGAATTTCTTCCTCTGATTTTGAGATATCTAGAATTCCGGCATATTCTACAGACAAATACATTGGGGCCGGCCTTAGACCTAGTTGCTTAAAAAGAGCGCGATTCTTATCGTTCTCGACAATTTGCGGACGGATACGCACAAATACGCATTTGTTCTTCTCTGCTTGCTCCTTAATATCGTTAAAGACGGCCTCACGGAGCTTTTTGTTGCTCCAGTCCATAATCGGACCGCCAGCGATTGCCATATAGGTGCCACGTTTTGCGGTTTCCACCTGGCCAACATAGGCAGCAACAATCTTGTCGTCATTATCAAGCACGACGCGACGAACAACAGTCTTATTGCGGGCCTGATGAAAATCGCCCCACGCCCAGGATTGCAAAAAGTTTGCATCGTCATGGCTGGTTACGAATTTGTCCCACTTCTTTTGATCTGTCGCGTCGATAATTTTCATGGAGCCTATTTTACCTTCTTGCTCTTAATATTTGCAAATACGATAGCGGTTACACCGAAACAGACAAAAGCGATACCAATTAGCGAGATAATGAAGTTTACATTAAACTCGAAGCCAGTAGTACTGGTAGTAAAGTCTGCGGCGCTTAGCTCGCCTTCCTCTAGGGAATATACTTCTTTCTTATTGTCGGAGTAGAATGGTTCAAACGAGTTGCCATTTTGCTTTGCGATTACCGTTACAGTCTTGTCTTTTGCGTACTTATAAGAAATGCGAAAATCGCCAATCTTAGGATTATCCATATCGGCTGTATTTGTAATATATTCACCAGTAAGAGTGTACTGGCCGGTATAGAGGCTAGAGATCTCGTCTGGGCCAAGCACAGTGTCGTAATCAATGTCATTGACTAGTTTGTCCGTCAACGCAAAAGCGCCGAGAGATAGATTATTTTCGAAGTATTCCTCGCTTGTAAAGGCCTTACTGTCTGGGTTCTTGTGATTGGCATCATAAGAGCTGGAGTCAATCACTTCTTCGTTCCAGACCTTTAGATATTCATTCGTATCTTCATTTAGTTTATACTGATACATTTCTACGACGCGTTTTAGCTTGTAGGTCTTCTTGGAAATGCCAAAGTATTTGTCCGTCAAATTACCGCCAGCTGCAACCTTGTCGGATATTGCGACAAGTTTGCCCTGATTTCCGGTGCTAACAATATCAGACTTTGCAAAAATAACTTCATTACCATCCGTATCTACGACCGCGGTAGTTTGATTCTTATTGACGATTGCTAGTCCAATTAGTACCAAGCCGATAATTATCAGCAAGATATTTAATACTGGGATTTTATTCTTAGTGGCCATTTGCCCTCCTTTTATAAATGACGACGTTTTTTGCGCATTTCCTCGAGGAAATGTACTAATTTATAACGCATTGGTCTGATAACTAAATCGTGTGCCGGCAGATAAGCGATTTGGTCACCACCGAAGCCGGTCTTAAATGTAGTGACGCCCGCATAGCGGTGTTTTGGTGAATTTGGCGGTGCGATGCCAAACAAATTATAACGCTTGAAACCAAGTTCGCGTGCGTCACGAATAATCTGCCACTGCAAAGCGTATGCGCCAGGATACTTCCTACCTTCTTCTGTGGATGCCGCCTCATGATAAATCGCCTCTGGCGTCTGCATAATTACTAAACCTTTGGCGAGTGGCTTTCCGTCGAGCGTAGACGTATAGATGCGGGCTGCACCCGCAAACGCATCGTGCTGCGCCATAATAAACTCTCTCGTAGAAGGAATGAAACCTTGGCGTTTTGCGGTTTCGAGCTGCAGATCATAAAACTCGGAAAATGCATGCTTACTGGTATCAAATCTTACTTGGATGCCCATCTTCTCGGCGCGTCGGACTTCATAACGAGTCTGTCGACGCATGTCTTTGAGGAGTTGGTCTTCGGTGAGCTTCAAATCAATCATGACCGTATGTTCTGCATGTAGGTGCATTGGAGACGGAACAAGTCCAAGATCTTCAATCATCTTTACATGGGCGGCAGAATTATCGATATTTGGGCGCATTCGCACAAATACACAATCTTCCGTCTTGGCGATTTCAGTAATCTCTTCCATGAAGGTCTTTACGAAACGAGGCTCATGGTCCCAGTCCAGGATAGGTCCACCTGGTATTTCTAAATAGCGACCACGTTTGGCATTTTTAACAATCACAACAGCGGTGCCATGGATAGCATCTTGCTCGGTAAGTTTTAGATAATAAACCTTCTCGCCATCGAGCTCATAGACCTTGCCCCAGCTGGAAGTCTGCAAAAAGTTTGCTTCTGGGTGTTTCTGCATGACAAAGCGGTCTAAGTCTTCTGGGTCAATACGCTCTAATTTGATCATTTGCTCCCCTTTTTAGTTAGTAGCTGATATTTTTCCGAGATTTCAGCCGCAAGCCCATCCGCATCCACAAGGTAGCGTGAATGCCTCCAGCCTTCTTTGATAGTTAAACTCGAATTAATTAATAAGGCGTGCATCTTTTTGCCCTGGCGCGGAGGAGTGGTGTTGTCGTCACTGCCCCAAATGATTTGCGCTGGTGTCGTAATGCCAGAGATATCCAAAGTTTTGTCTGAGGTTAGCATGTTGTTTAGGGTCTTTTTCATGTTGTCTGGAGCCTGCTCGTAATCGCTGGCGCCGAGAACCTTATGGACAACCTTGCGCGCGAGCGGAATCTTCTTCAGTGGCGAGAAGACTTTCGAAAGGCCGCGCGAAACGTCGCGTTTGACGGATTTCTCATAGATACCAGCGGCATCAAGTAGGATAACACCTTTGAGGTATTTTGAATCTTCACTTAGCAGATTGAGCAAGATGCGTCCGCCATTGCTGTGGCCGAGCGCAATAGAGCCCTGAGGAATTTTTTCTTTTGCCCATTTTACATAATCTTCAATCGTAAAGACTTTGTCTGACTTCGTACCGAGACCAGGAACTTTTAGTAGCTCCGCCTCGATGCCGCGATCCTTTAGATGCGAGATAACTTCATACCAAGGCTCTGGCTTGTATGTCCAACCGTGAATAATATATAACTTCTGCATTATTCTAGACCCCAACTCGCGCGACGGCGGCGATGCGCCTCGTCTTGGCGCGCTAACTTCTCTACGTCACGAGGATCTTCGAGGAGCTTCTCGACTATCCACTCTAGATATTGACTACCCTTAAAAATGACGGTTTCTTTGCCAGTGAGGTTTTCTTCGAGGTATTTAAGCGCCTGCTGAGGCTTATCGAAAGATTGGACGTTCTTAACCTTATCTTTTAGAAGTGGGTAAGTATATCTCTTCGTGCGTCGGCCAATCATTACGATATTTTGCACTTTCGTGTCAAGCAAGAGCTTGGCGAGCTTCTTGTGCTCTTCGCCCTCGAGCTGACCCTGGTCGATAATGTCACCAATCACGAGCCATTTGTGGTCGGTTTTGAGGACTTTTACCATCTCTAACACCGTAGTCATGCTGATAATATGCGCATTATAGCTACTGTCGACAATTTTGATGCCGTTTTTGCCATGCAAGAAGTTGCAGCGTGCTGGCGGCATCTTGAAATCATCGAGGGTATAATTGATTTTTTCGCCGAGGTATTCCATTAGTTCACCGAGCATCAAAAGCTGGACAGTAACATCGCGCGGCATCGGTTCATTAAACTGGAATTTATGCTTACCAAAATCGAAGATAGCCTTTTCTGGATATACTTCGTAGTTTTTAAGGTCTTTTTGATTGACCGCAACAACTTTTGCCTTAATGCCATCCGTGCATTCGTGCATCTTTTTGCTTTCGTCGTCTATCAAAACTAACTTCCTAGTATTGGCTGGGATAGTCGAGAACTCGTGCGCAATTGCCTCGTCGATATTCGCAAACTTGCCACTTTTTACTTCGTTCTCAAAGAATACCGCATGCGAACGGCCGAGTGATACCCAGCAACTAACCTCTGGTTTTAGCCATTTGGCGATGAATTCTGCCTCATGTGGACGCTCGCCGTCACATTCTACGATATAGAATGGCTGGCGGTGCTGGTAAGTGAAGGCGCGAAGAGGCGTCTTGATAAGAAGTTTGATCCATTTTAGCTTGCTGCCCGTAATACCACGCATACCAAGGATATCGAAAGCAATACCGAAGGCCGAGTTTGCATTATGGGAATAGTGCGCCTTCGCGCCGAGTTGGCTCTCGACGAGATTGAGCATCGTAGTCTTTCCGGCTGAGCCGGTAATAATTACGATGCGTGGATGCCATTTCTTAAGAGAGATATTAGCAAAAAACTTGAAGTAGCCCGCCGCAACAAAGTAGAACTTCTTTTTAAATTTGGAAATAATTGTCATTATTTACATTATATCACGGCGCTTAAGCTCTAACAGCACCGTAGGAACCGCTGGCGGCGGCGTAAAATACTCTGGCTTCATCGGCAGACGAATGCGTGGGGCATAATTTATAAATAATTGTTTGCCGAGTTGAGACGTATAATGACGATCATTGTTCAGGAGTTTTAGAGCGAATTGTTTTTGCAAAATAAGATAGATTGCCTTCGGTGGGTTTTCTGCCTCGTCGAGCTTATGAAGAATTGCGGAACTAAGATGAAATGGCGGATTCGCAAAAATCTTATAATCGCCGTCTGGAAGCTGGTATTCCATAAAATCCTGCTCTACAATCGTGACATTCTCGTATTTTTCGACGTTTTTTCGAAGTAACTCCGCCGTCTCGTGATCCGGCTCTATGGCGATAACTTGTTTACAGCGTCTAGCGAGCGCGGCAGTAATAACGCCAGAGCCGGCGCCGATATCTATGACCACATCGCGCTTCTTGATATTGCTATGACCAATCAAAAAACCAGCTAGCTTTGGTCCACGCAGGAAATGTTGCGATAGCTGGTATTTACGCATCTTTTGGCAATAATCCTAACTGGCGCACCGCTTCGTACATCGCTACAGCGCTGGCGCACCCCACATTGATTGAGCGCGTAGAGCCTAGCTGCTCGATATAGAACGCCTTATCCGAAGCATCGAGTAGCTCCTGAGAGATTCCGTCCGATTCGGAGCCAAAAATAAGAATAGAGTTTGGATTCAAAACTGTCTTTGCGAGGGGTTTCGACTCTGGGCGGTTGTTGTCTACGGCAACAATTTCCATGCCACGCGCTTTTGCGTCAGCCACAAACTCTTCCACCGTAGCAAAATGATCGATATGAAGATACTTGTCGGTCACCATTGCGCCGCGACGATTATACTTGCGCTTGCCAATAATATGCACGCGCGAAACATTAAACGCATTCGCATTACGCACGATTGTACCGATATTAAAATCGTGAGCGAGGTTCTCGATGGCGATTTCTAGCGGAATGCGTGACTTATCAAGCTCGGCCACAATATCTTCATTGGCCATGCCCTTGAATTTATCAACAAGATTTCGCGTATCTTCGCTAGGATTCATAAGTATAGTTTAACTTATTTCTTAGCGCTTTTCTTCTCGGCTTTTTTGGCTTTTTCTTCTGCGATTTGTTTTTCTTTGGCGCGAGTAGTAAGAACGTCAAGCGCAAAACGAACGAGAGACCATGCTACAACATTCATACAGAGAGCGATGATGGACACCAATGGAATAATTAGCATGCCAACACCGATTGATTGATTAATTAAAGCACAAAGGCCGGCGATAAAGATTGTTACGACAGCCAAAATAGAATAAGCCCAAGTCAATAATGCGACCTGCTTTTTCTCTTTATATAGATTAGCAAAATAATTAATCACTTCCATAGGTCTATTATATCATACTTTTGCTTATTTTGCAATAGTCTGGGATAATTTTTATGATAAAATACCAGTATGTACGACCGCTTGATTATAGAGCTCGAAAAAGGCATCGATTCGGACCGCGCCGAGCGCACCGCTCATTATTTTGGTATCGTTGAGGGTGGCTACGGCGAGAAAGACATGATTCTTGGCATTCCTTCGCCTCATATCCGTCGCGTTGCTAAAGATTTTAAGACTCTACCGGTCGATGACATCCTGAAATTACTGCACTCTCGTGTGCATGAGTTCCGTTTCTGTGCCCTTGCTATTCTTAAAGAGCGCTACACGAAGGCTCCGCGCGAGACCGTAGAAATTTATATGGACAACCTTGACTATATCAATAACTGGGACTTAGTGGACTGTTTTGCCGCGCATATTATTGGTCGCTGGTGCTTAGAAAACCAGGACGAAACTATCCTTATCAAGCTCAATCAGAAATCCGGCCTCTGGCGCCGTCGCCTTTCCCTGGTTGCTTATCAGGCTTTTTATCGTAAAGGCATTCTTAGCAATGGTCTCGAACTCATCGATAAGCGCCTGGAGGACCCAGAAGATTTGATGCATAAGGCTTGCGGATGGATGCTTCGCGAGATCTACAGCAAGGTCGACAAGCACGTCGTTGAGTCATATATCATCGATAATTACGACCGCATGAGTCGTACGACGCTGCGCTATGCCATTGAGCATATGCCAGAAGAACAGCGCCAGAAATTCCTAAAGAGGCAGTTCTAGTGAAAAAGAATCCTAAACCATACGAGCCAGAGAAATGCTGGGTCGGTGATACTCATAAGGTCTGCTACCCGGACGAAGAAACGGCCGAAATGAGCGCGCGCCTATCCGAGTTTGAGCATAAGTTGCCGCCCAATACACTTACTATCTATAAGTGTGAATATGGCAATCACTGGCACCTCGCACACAAGCATTAAAAAATCTCCTCCAGTTTGGAGGAGACTTTTTGATTGCTAATCGTTATTTCTTAGCCTTTTTTGCTGGAGCTTTCTTTGTCGCCTTTTTGGCTGGCTTTTCTTCTTTTGCAAAAGCTGGTTTCTTGACGACCTTTGCGTGTGGGCGGTTGAGCTCGACAAGCTTATCCATGGTCATATTGATGCGCATGCGATTGCGGATGCTATTGATAACCTGTGGATCCTGAAGTTGCTCGGTAGCACCTTTGTCGTTCTTGTAAACATGCTGCATTTCAACAACCTGCTTGTTGAGGTCTTCGTCGGAAACTTCAATCTTTAGTTCGTCGGAAAGCCTTTGAACGATGATAGAGCTCATGACGCGGCGTTCCGCATTCTCGCGAACTTCGCGTTCCCAATCTTCTTGCTTTTGCTCGTTCTTCTTGAGGTAATCCTCGATAGTAAAGCCACGGGATTCGAGATTGCGAAGCATATCTTCCTTGATGCGGCCGCACTGCTCGTCAACGAGAGAAGCTGGAGCTTCGGTCTTGGACTCGTCTACAAGCTCGTTAAGAAGATCGTCTTTGTATTTTTCTTCGGCTTCGTGATTTGCCTGAGCCTCGAGGTTCTTGCGGATATCTTCTTTGAGTTCCTTGAGGGTTTCGAATGCGCCAGACTTCTTTGCGAGATCATCATCGATCTTTGGAGTCTTAACTTCGCTAACCTGCTTTACGAGAATCTCGAATACGGCTGGAGCGCCAGCGAGATCTTTGTTGGCGTAATCCTTAGGGAAGGTAATCTTGAGGTCGAACTTGTCGCCAACTTCATGGCCGACGATGCCATCTTCGAAACCTGGGATGAATTGGCCAGAGCCAAGACGAAGATGATAATCCTTTGCGGAGCCGCCTTCGAAAGCGACACCATCTTTTTTGCCGGTAAAGTCAATAATGACCTCGTCGCCTTTCTTTGCGGCGCGCTTCACCACGCTAGGCTCAGCATAGCTTTCTGCGATACGGTCGAGGACATCTTTTACATCCTCATCGGAAACAACGCGTTCCTCAAAGACGGATTTGAGCTTGTCGTACTTGCCCATCTTTACCTCTGGGAGGATATCAGCAGTAACCACAATCTCAGCCATCTCACCTGGGACGTATTTCTTTACGTCTACATGGGGAATGGAGACCGGTGTAACACCAGCGCCATCAAATAGCTGAGGAATAGCGCGGCGGACAGCCAAATCTAGCGTATGAGAAGCGAGATCGTTTGGATCAACATGCTGTTCTACGACGTTTGCTGGAGCTTTGCCATTGCGGAAGCCTGGAATCTTGATATCGCGAGCGAGACGCTCGAGAGCCTTTAGACGTGCTGGCTCAAAATCGCCACTATCGAACTCTACGGTGAATTCGACGGACGTGCTTAAAACTTTTTTGGTAGATTTCATAGTCAAAATTATACCATGAACAGATACGCGGATAAAGCGTAGGCGGGTTATTCTTTAGAGATAATACCCTGATCGTAATCAGCGCGGAAATGGCGCAAGACTACACTCGGCTCTACTTCGTGTTTTATGCCAGGGTTCAAGATGCCATTTGGGTCAAAGAGTTGCTTAATTTTACCGTAAAGATCCAACTCTTCAGCAGACATATATTTGCGGCTAAACATTGCTAGGAAACGTCCTTCTGGCGCAGCGCCACATGGAGAGCCTTCAACTTTGTTGATTAATTCAACATATTTGCGCATGAAAGTAATCAAAGTACGACGACCTTCGGAAGTTGACGGCGTAAAGCCTGGACGTACCGTAAAGGTGTTATAGTCAATGGAGCCGTAAACGGCAAGCTTAAGCTTTAGCTCATGCGCAAGCGCAGTCACGCTATCGAGGAATTCTACCTGGTTCCTAACTGGAACATACGCGCCATCGATAATTGGTAGATGGTAGCTTGTGCCGGAATCGTTTAGATAGGCAACAACGTTCTCGTTAAAGGCGACAAAATCGTCCTCCGTTTCTTCATTCTTCTCAATAATACGCATGCCTTTTGGCAGCTGTTTTTTGAGCTTCTTGATTTTACGCTTACGATCACGTCGAACATCGTCTTTTACGTTTGCAATAATCAAATAGCCATCATCGTTCGCCTTGCGGAAGATCTTCGAGGATTTGCCGGTGTTTGGCGCTTCATTGAAAAGCTCTGTATCATAGAATTCTATATCGGTGAATTTCAGTTTTTTAAGCAAAGCGCGAACGGTTGCAAATTGTTTTGCGTTGTCGCAAGGAATCGCAACATAATTCGGATCTTCGAAAATTGGTTCAACTTTTAGGATGACTTCAGTAATGATACCAAGCGTACCCTCCGAACCACAGAACAGCGGCATTAAATCAAAGTCACGCTTTGTCTTAACACGCGTAATGCCGGAATAGCCCGCCTTATTCTTCTCTACCGGTTTGATGTTTTTTATCGTACCGATATTTTTCTCAATTAGTGCATTAACTTGGCGATAAAGTTCGCCTTCAAAGTCTTCCTGCTTTAGCTTCTTGTTTAGATTGTGACGATTAAGCTTTTCCGTCTGGATAACTGAGCCATCCGCAAGTACAACTTCGGCCTGCTGAACAAACTCTATGATCGTCTTTGGCTCAGTATTGTCACTAGCACAAGCATTCTTGGCGATTAAGCCACCAATCGTTTCATGCGCATCACCGGTAATCGGAAGTTCCAAACCAACTAGCAACAAAGCCTTACGAAGCTCACCAATCGTGACACCACACTGTACGCGCACGAGGCGTTGGCGCACATCGATTTCCTGAATACGGTTCATGCGCTCGGTAGAAACTACTAGGCCAGAGCCAATGCTTGCGCCATTCTTGTCATAGCCCGCACCATGCATAGTAATTGGGAGTGGAATATTCTTGGAAGCAAGCTGGCTAGAGAATTTTGTAAGACGACGAATATCCATCACACTAACCGGCACAGCAACTAGACGTGGGTGATATTTTAGAATCGAGCGATCGGTTGTATATTTATCCAAAATACTAGGCGCACTATACGCAACGCCGTCAATATGCTGATTGAGATAAATCGCAATCCGATTCATAAACCACCCTTGAACATTAACTCTATTTTAGCATAAATAAACGTGAGTGGAATAATTTCTTACACAAAAAGAGCCCCCAACTTGCCGTCGGGGGCGTACGTCTTTGAGCTATTTTCTAGCTCGTTCTGCGGCTTCTCTCGCTTCGACAAGAGCGTCTCTGCTGAAGCCTTCAGCGGATACATCGTATGAATTGCCGCTGCCGGTAAAAATAGTGAAGTTGTAGCCGTCGGGATCATTGTGTCTCGTACGGTTAATGGACGCTACGTCTGATGTGAGGATATAATCGCCGTCCTCAATCTTGTCGCCTTTGCTGGTGACGCCGTCACCCTTCGGGCCTTTGTAGCCTTCCGCGGCGCCAAGAATCGTGTAGTCCCCGTTAATTTCAAGGCAATCTCCATGCTCGGAGTCCTGCAGGAACTTTTCGAGGGCCATAGTCTCTCTGCGAACCTGCTCGGGATTGCAGAGGATGCTGAAATAGGGGTACCATTTGGTCAATCTTTGCATACTACACCGTCCTTTCAGTAATTTCCATCTTCACTTAAAGAGGAACATTGGCTAGCAACTAGCTCAACCTTTATATTATACCACTTTTGGTAATTTTAGTCAATAAGAGTGCCGGCTCAGGACTAATGTTTCGCGTTTTTCGCTTTTTGTGTTAAAATACATTTATCGGTTAGCCGAGATAGTTTACATGCGCGAGTGGTGAAATTGGTATACACGTATGCCTTAGGAGCATATGCCTTTCGGCGTGCTGGTTCAAGTCCAGTCTCGCGCACCATACAAAGACGTCAGTATGGAGACATAGTGGCGTGAAGAAAGCCCCCGATTTCTCGGGGGTTTTCTTTTGTTCTGCACCAATTTTGTTTTTATGAATCGCTCCGGAGCGCCAGGAATTTTGAGATTTTTCGGCGATGACCGGGGCGGCTCATTTTTAATGCACCAATTTTACCCGACAAACGGTCAGGCGACCGGACACATACTAACAGGGATAAAATGTGGTTTTTGGGAAATGAGATTTGCAGGTTTTGTTGGTGTTGTAATATTTACAACAATAAGCGAACAGAATAGCATTAACACTATTTTTTATTTAGCTCAACTACAATACCATAAGTATTTCAAATGTATAGAATTGTAGTTTTCCACAGGTCTGATACACTACTGTTAGGACATAGTTATATGTCTGGATAAAAGAGGTGGGCAGCGAATCTAGGTGCGCTTTTTCACCTCAAACATAAAAAGAACAACCCGTTCTTCTTTAATAACGAAAAGGTGGAAAAGTTTAAATACGGATTGGCTGTATTTAAAAACTCATTTTTTCGTTGTTGATGAAGAGCGAGTTTTTTATTTACGCACCGATAGCTGTTTATAATACTAAACGTAAAGAAAGGAGGTCTAACTTGGCTTTGAATTATACAAAAAGCGCGTCCGTCAATCACCGCTAAATGAAATACGAACGCGCAAAACTCATACCCTCGCTTTTTGCTTGCTTGAGTATGCGCTTATCTTACTACAATTCAAGTATCTCAGGCAAGCATCAGCGAGATTTCAATATTAAACTTAAGGAGATTTCAATAATGAAATCAAAAACTAAAAAGATTCCAGCTGATGATGGCTTTAATCCAGAATTAGTCCTCGGAGCGCGTTTCGAAGGAATATTAAAGTTCCCATGCATAGAAGCGCATCGAGATATTATCGTGCCAGACTCCCTCATACCCTTTTCTAAAATCGAAAAGCACGGCAACAAGAAGGCTTTTGTGGCCGAATACGAGCACGATCGTTACTTTGGATTGTTGGTCGAAAATCCGAAAAACTTCATTGATTCAATAAAAGCCTGTGGCGGTTTTATAGCTACCGACAACTCCGTGTACTTAGACGATCCTCCAGCGGTCCAAATTGCTAATATTTACCGCAGTCGTGCGATGGGATATTTCATGCAATCTCATGGCATATATACCATTGGCAACTTCCGCGGCGGAAGCGAAGAATTATATACAGACAAGATATTCAGAACTCCGCCTGTAGTTGATGGCTTACCGCATAATTCTATTATCGCTGTCAGTCCGTATGGTTGCGTTAAGAACTGCGAGGAACGCAAACATTTTGAAGCAAGTCTATGCGTCATGCTCGACTATCTACATCCAAGAGTAGTCTTAGTTTATAGCCATGGAGCAGATAAAATCCTAAAAACGCTACGCCATAAAACCCAGTTCGTTGTTTATAACGACTGGATTTCAATCAGACATGGTAAGGAGGCGCATGGGATCTGGTTATAGAAACCTATATCCATCTCTCCATAATGGTGCGGGCATTAACGGCATCAACTACAATACGGCCGGCTCAAGTGAAGTCGGTAAAGTAATTACAATCAAGCCACTTAAGCCCGGGCAGAAAGTACCCAATACTTCCGAACCGAATTCAGTCGCCCAGAAGAAAGATGGAGACAAGCTTATAACTGAGCGGTATTATAATGAGAAAGGAGAGCCATATCTTGACATAGATTACACGAATCATGGCAACCCGAAAGCTCATCCTATAGTACCCCATAAGCACAATATCAATCTAGAAAATGGCCACATCAAACGTGGCAAACAGGAGAAAATAAAATGACCACGCAGTATCTTAAGGAGCTCATCGAGGCCGGACACGATATTCAACTTAAATATCATGGCAAAACCTACTGGATTACTTGGAGCGAAGCCCTCGGAGATAATCTCGTCTATTTTTACGAAGCGAACGCAGGTGACGAGATTGGTTTTAAAGACGCCGATGAGCTAATCGCTGGCTCATATCATAATCTAAAGATCAAAGAGGTTTGGGAGAGTCTCAGCGAAGAGGACCTAGATTACTAGGACCTAAAATAAGTTCAATTCGCCCAGAGTCAAAACCTGCCAACTAATTGGGCGTCCGGTCGCTAGACCGTTCGCAGCGAACAACATGAGCGGTTTTGGTGCAAAGCTTCGGCGTTTGCCTGATTTTATGGAAAAGAGGTTTACTGCTTTTCGCAGTAATCTTACTCATGCGGCGGCGGTGCGAATACAAGAACGGCCAGCAAGGTCTTTGCCCTGCTGGCTTTTTCATATTACAACATATTTTCTTAGTTGGGGCAAACGGGAGTCGAACCCCCAACCTTAGTGCGGTCATATAACAAAAAAGAACCTCTTTCGAAGTTCCTTAACGGGAAGAAAGGCAGTTGATTCAATTCAGTATCTTATACTTTTCTTCCTATGTTTCTATTATACGCTTATTGCTATTTTATGTCAATGAT